>CAZZPQ010000199.1:0-5437 GCA_964655595.1 uncultured bacterium | reverse complement strand
GTACTCGCTCCACCCGGCTATGTCCTCAGAATTGCGAACATACCCTGGAGATACTTAGCGCTGTTGCAAACGTTTGAGAGCTTCTCGGGTGCTGATACGCAGGCGCTCGAGGCTTGCTGCTAGCTGCTGCAGTTCATCCTGACCTTGCAAATGTACTTCGCGGTCTAGCTGACCCAGGCTGACAGCGTGGGCCTGTTCGTTAAGCTGACGCAGCCGACGCTGAATTCTGCGACTCAAGGCGTAAGCAAATAGCGCAGCTATGCAGAATGCTGTTAAGCTCAGAATCAAGGGCAATACAAAGTCAGGGTTGGTAGTTTCCCAAAAACGTGCCCTGTCCAGACCTAAAACCAGTGTGCCTATCGGTTCGGAATTGCTTATGAGAGGATGACTGACAAACCAAAGCTCTTGACCCATCAGTAACTGATTATTTACAGACAGCACACTCACGGCATCGGGTGGGAACCTCAGGCGGCTCAAGGCTTGCTGCATAAGGCCAGAAGACACTGGTTGATCGACCAGAAAAGTCTGATTGCGTAGCGCTGCCTCAAGGGCTGCCGTGTCCAGGCTTTTATCTGCTTGCCAGCCAGCCAAAAGGGTTCCAGTGGCATCGACAGCGTAGGCAAACAGCAGGTGGGGGCTGGCAACAGCCTGAGCGCTGGCGATGGTTTGCACGGCGCTTCGCTCTTGGCCCAAGAGATTGCTAAGGACGCTAAAGCCCTGTGCCAAACTGCTTGCTGTTGCCTGAAGCTGAGCTGCTTGCTGCTGAATACTGGCTGTCAGCGCCAGATACAGACCTGCACTCAGGGATAGCAAAAGTGCCAGCGAAACAGTAAGGAGGGTATGTGCCCATAGCTGTGTCAGCAGTGAACGTCGGGGGCGCTCGAGTGGCACGATCACCTGCTGGGAAACGGACGCGCTGGTATCTGAAGGGCTGTGCTGCTCGAGGTGTTTCTGAAAGTCCTCCATGCTCAGGCTTGGGGGGTCTGTATCCTGGGCAGTCGCCTTAGCCGCGGTCATTGCCTCAGGAATATCTGATGAGATTGGCCGCACTGAGGCGTTGTCCTTGATGGCTTCACTAAAAGGCTTCAGGCTGACTTTGGCTCCGGCGTTTTGAAAAAAGCTGCGAATCAGCTTTGCTTCACTTAAAGGAATCGCCTTGGTCGCGTTGCCAGGCAGGCGTCCCAGCAAACCAAGGGCTTTTTGTTGACTCACTCCGAAGGTCATGGCAAAGTTTTCGGCGAAGGGCTCGAGTTGTCCCGGAGGCAATTTGCTCACATGGACCACGTACAGCTCTGGGGTTTGTACGCTAAGATTGGCATTTTTTTGCGGTGTCATTACCAGCTCCTCTGACAGGTGGCGTTCTGAAAAAAATCCTAAGAAGGCTATGATTTGCGTCAGAATGTCACCGGGGATGGTTCTGAATAGCCCCTGTTATTGTACGCCGAGAAGCAGGCTGCTGCCAAAAGATGAATACAGTTGTCATGTTCACGAAAGAATTCTGGCCCTTCCCCCAAGCGCTTGGGCCTTGGAAGTGGAGCAAGCCAGGTAGCGGAAACGCTAAGTCAGCCGTCAAGCTGAACAGCCAGCGCGTTTGCCAGCAGTTTGTACTGTCCCCTGGTACCCTCCAATAGCCCCTCATCTCGCAACTCGGCGATAGCCATCGAGACCGAAACGCGGGTGGCGCTTACCATGCTGGCAAGTTCCTCATGTTTGAGCTGGGTACTTAGCTCAACCCAACCATCACCGCTTGCTTGCCCAAAGCGCTCTGCTTGCTCGAGCAGCACCCGTATGATGCGAGACTTGACAGGTGCGTAGGAGGTGCTGAGCTGATCGCGGCAATCGAAAAGATTCTGAGTGATAATTTCGGTAAAGGTCAGGACAAAACTGGCGGCTTCATTGGCCATTTGCATAAACTGCTCGCGGCTCACCGGGCAGGTGATAGTATCGGTCAGGGCAATGGCATCGACACGGTAGTGGGCATTCTCTGACAGGAAGGCTTCACCAAAAATATCATTGGGACCAAGCAGTGCCAGGATACGCTCGTTGCCCGTGGCTGTTAAAGTGACCAGTTTGACCTGTCCCAGAGCAATAACATGCAGATCGCTGGCAGGATCTCCGGCATGAAAGACAACGCTGCCACGCGGATAGCGCTTTTCAGGACAAACGCGCTGAAACACCGCCATATCTTCCTGAGAGACGCGTTGGGTAAAGGCTGTATCTTTGACATACCAGGCTTTCATCAGTCATCCTTTCGGCCTTGCTCCAAGGGCAAAGGTCTTGAGTACAGAGTGTGGTGCGACTGTCCAGGCTCGAGTATAAACCAGAATACTTCAGCTCTGCGTCATTTTTTTTGAGGGTGACATTATCCTGAAGGATGCCATATTTTAATGACGTCCGGGAAGTGCTTTCTATAAGGCAGTAAAGCATTTGACAGAGTTACAAGCCGTTTTTGCTAGGCTGATGCTATTGCGCTCCTGACTCAGATGTAAGCTTGAAGGCTAAGCTACAATACTAGTGAGCGAAGTTAAGAAAAATCGACTTAATGAGGATGACCCATGATTGATGCCGCCCTACGACAGCCTAAAGAGCAGCTGATGCGACCGCTGGTGGTCAGGCTCGAGCATACCCATCCCAGCTCTTTAACGCTCACGGGCTTTGTAGTGGGGCTGCTGGCGATTGCCGCAGCGGCTGCGGGCTTTACGTACAGCGCCCTGGCGCTGTGGCTGACAAACCGCTTGCTGGACGGCCTGGACGGTGAGCTGGCACGCCACTTTGGCAACCAAACGGACTGGGGTGGTTACCTGGATATCCTTGCGGACTTCGTTATTTATGCGGGTCTTCCCATTGCCTTGGTCTACGCCCAAACCAGCCATACCCAAGCCAGCGAGGGTCTGTGGCTGCTCTTGTCCCTCATGCTGGCGCTGTTTTACGTCAATGCGGCCTCCTGGATGTTTTTGGCGGCCATTCTGGAAAAGCGTGGGGCAGTAGCGGGGCGCACCAGTGTCCAGATGCCTGCTGGCCTCATCGAGGGTGCAGAGACGCTGGTGTTTTTCTGCCTCTTTCTGCTTTTTAGCGGCTGGCTAGCGTGGCTGTTTGGCCTCATGAGTCTGTTGCTCCTCGTCACTATTGGGCAGCGTTTGTGGTGGGCCAGCCAGCACCTTCGCGACGCAACATGAGCAGCAACCTGAAGTACGCAGATTTTATCAAAGCGCACAGCAGTAAAATCATGGCGCTCAGCTTTTGGCTACTGCTATTGCTGAGCTACGGACTCTACAGCTATCAGACAGGGCTGGGACCACTGGAAAGCCTGCAAGCGCTGATGGACTTTTTGGCGGAGAGCTTCTGGGGGCCACTCATCTTTTTGCTGATCTATACCCTAAGGCCGCTGGTTTTGTTCTCAGCGACCCTGCTCACGCTAGCAGCAGGCATTCTCTTTGGGCCTGTCTGGGGCATCATCTACTCGCTGATTGGCAGCAATGCCGGTGCCAGCCTGGCGTTTTTCATCGGGCGATTTTTGGGCCAGGGTGCGCAGGCAAGTGCAGACAGTACAATCGGGCGCTACGTCGAGCGGATGCGGCGTAACAGTTTTGAAACCATTTTTATCATGCGACTGATGTTTTTGCCCTATGATCTGGTGAACTATCTGGCGGGCTTTATGAAGGTCAGTTTTCCGGCCTTTCTGAGCGCCACAGCGCTCGGCTCGCTACCGGGTACTATATCTTTTGTTTTGTTTGGCGCATCAGCTGGAGACCTGCGCAGTGGTCGCCCTTCGTTTGACTGGCGTATTTTTCTTATCTCACTGGGTATTTTTCTGCTAAGTCTGGCTGTCTCGAGATTCCTCAGGCGGCGCGAGGGAGGCAAGCGTGTCTGACTATCATACTGCCATTATCGGGGCAGGTTCAGCGGGTATTACCGTAGCGGTAGGACTGTCTGGTTTTGGGAAAAAAGTCGCCCTGATTGAAGCCAAGCACGTTGGTGGCGACTGTACCAATGTGGGTTGTATCCCCTCCAAGCTGCTCATTCACTTAGCAGCACAGGCGCAAGGCAGCCCAGCGCAGATTCTGGCGCAGGTCAGGGAGCGCCGCGATCGCCTGCGCGATGAAGAAAGCGAGTGGATTCGTGAGCTTAAACATGTCAGCTATATTCAAGCACAGGCTCGTTTTACCTCCAGTACCAGCCTCGAGCTAAGCCATCCCGACGGACGACTGGGGCAGCTAAGTGCTAAAAATATCGTTATTGCTACTGGCTCGAGCCCTATCCTGATACCGATTGAAGGCCTGCCCGAAGCGCGCACACTCAGCAATGAAAGCCTCTTTGACCTTGAGGATTTGCCTGCGCACCTGGTCATCATCGGGGCAGGTGTGATTGGCTGTGAGATGGCCTTTGCCTTTCGCAAGCTCGGCGCTGAGGTCAGCCTGGTGGATTTGGCACCGCGTATTCTGAGCATACTCGAGCCAGAAGTCTCTGAACTCCTGCAAGAGCGCCTGGAAGCCCAGGGCATCAGGGTCATTGTGGGTGCTAAGGCCAGCCGCTACCATGAAGCGCAGCATGAACTCGTTCTGAATCAGGACGGGCAGGAATTCAGCCTGACCGGGGTTGATAAGGTGCTTATAGCCATTGGGCGCAAGCCCAATCTGGACTTGGGTCTGGACATAGCAGGCGTGCGCTCAGATAAGCGGGGTATTCCCACCAACCCTGTAGGGCGCAGCAACATCGCCAACATTTACGCCATCGGCGACGTAAACCACCGCTCAGCCTTTACCCACTCGGCCAATGCCCAGGGGCGACGACTGGTACAAAAACTCGCCTTGCCCTTTTTGCCTGTCAGCCAGGAAGTGCAGTACCCAAGCGCCACCTTTACCGATCCCGAAATCGCCCAGGTAGGCCCCAATCTCGCTGAGCTTCAGCAGCGCTATCCCCCAGAACTCATCCGCAGCTACCGTCATGAACTCAGTAAAACTGACCGCGCCTACACACAAGGACTCGAGCATGGTTTTGTGCTGATTCACGCCATGCGTCTGACAGGGCGAGTGCTGTCTGCCACCATCGTGGCTCCCCAGGCGTCTGAGATGATTTCTCTCCTGACTCTGGCAGTCAATCGCCGCTTGTCCATGTACCAACTCGCCAATCTAGTTTTTCCCTATCCCGTTTTGTCCGAAGCCATCAAAAAAGCTGCCGATGCCTTTGTCTTTGCCACCTTGCCTAAACTGCCCAGTGAGTTGGGCGCCTATCTGCGTCAGCGCTGGCGCACAATTCGCCCAAGGACTTGACAGCAGCGGCTCAGCCTTCTAAACTCAAGAGGCAGGGCCCGGTAGTGTAGCGGTTAGCATATCTGCCTGTCACGCAGAAGGTCGCGGGTTCAAATCCCGTCCGGGTCGCCACAAAAAGCAGCGCCTGTCGCTGCTTTTTACGTTGTTATAACCTTTCCGTTTAATTC
>CAZZPQ010000198.1:0-5580 GCA_964655595.1 uncultured bacterium | reverse complement strand
TAGTGTACTCAAGAGCTTCTGTATTGCAGCAAAAATATCGCCCAGTCAAGACCGGGCGATATATCAAATACGAGGTTTGGACTAATATCTTTGACGACGTTGACCCTGGGGTGCGGCTGAGCTGGTGACCACTACATTTTTGGCCTGAAGACCCTTTTGTCCCTGCTCAACTTCGAACTCGACCTGATCACCCTCATTCAGGCTTTTGTAGCCCTCTGTAGTGATTGCGGAAAAATGGCAAAATACATCCGCTCCGCCATTTTCCTGTGCTATGAAGCCAAATCCCTTTTCGTTGCTGAACCACTTTACTGTACCAGTTGCCATTTATATCTGCCTTTCCTGAAGTCTGAACCTGGCAAAGCTCAGACCGCACTGCAACATTTCGAGCTTTGCTCGAGCTACGATTTGTTTTCGTAACGCCTATACTTTAGAGCATCACTGCTGAAAATGCAAGTGTTTTTGAAGCGCTGTAAATCAGTGCAAATGACTGACTGGCACGATGTCTGCTAAGCTAGCATATGGCGAGCTTTACCGTAGTCAATCTGGGCTATAAGGACTATCTGGAGACCTGGGAAAAACAGAAGCAGTTACATGCAGCAGTTGTCGCTGGTGAGCAGCCAGCCAGCCTGATTTTGGTCGAGCATCCACCTGTGATTACCTTTGGCAAAAAGGGTGGCCGACAAAACCTGCTGCTGGACGAAGCCACACTTCGGGCACAGGGTTTTTCACTCTATGATATTGAGCGTGGGGGAGATGTTACCTATCATGGGCCTGGTCAACTTGTTGCCTATCCCATTTTTCGTGTGGGGCGACAGGTCAGGCTGTTTTTGCGCAGACTCGAGTCTGTGATCATCAGCCTGCTGGCTGATTATGGCCTTGAAGCAGAAGGCAGCCCGGGTTATGCAGGCGTTTGGGTTGCTGGTGAAAAACTTGCTTCGATTGGTGTCGCCATCAAGCGGGACGTTGCCTTGCATGGCTTGGCACTCAATGTAAGTACCAATCTAAAACACTTCGAGGTTATGATCCCCTGTGGCTTAGTGGGTAAGCGCATGACCAGTCTCGAGAAACTCCTCGGAACACCAGTCGCCATAGCGGAAGTGAAACCGCAACTCATTGCAGCTTTTCGAGAGGTCTTTGCCGAGAGTCAAGCCACGGATCACCAATTCGATATGGAGATAATCTCGTCGTCTAAGAGGGGTGACTCATGATGCTTACCGCCCGTAGTGAGTCACCAGCCAGATAGAATCGTCAGCCTGACTGTGGTGTCCGAGTCTTGTATCCCCTAAGATGTAGCTATGATCGACCTGAAAGATATCAAGTTTGTTAAACACGGAATCCAGCGCAAGGACGCCGAAAAGATGCCTCGTGAACGCAAGCCTGACTGGCTCAAGGTTCGCTTGCCACATGGTGAAACCTATGCCAAAGTCAAACAGACTGTGCGCGAAAATCGCCTGAGTACCGTTTGTGAGGAGGCCATGTGCCCTAACATCGGGGAGTGCTGGGAAGCTGGCACTGCCACCATCATGCTGATGGGTTCAATCTGTACCAGGGCTTGCAGGTTCTGTGCGGTATCAACTGGTAATCCCAAAGGCTGGCTAGATCCTGACGAACCCAGATTGTCAGCGCAGTCTGTCAAATTGATGGGCTTAAAGTATGTTGTGCTGACCTCAGTAGACCGCGATGATTTACCTGATGGGGGTGCCAGTCACTACGCAGCTTGCGTCAGGAGCATTAAAGAACTCAACCCTGATACTGCTGTAGAGGCGCTGACCCCGGATTTTCAGGGTAATACCGACCATGTGCAGCTGGTACTCGAGTCGGGTATTGAGGTCTATGCGCAAAACCTGGAGACTGTCAAGCGCCTGACACATCCTGTTCGTGACCCCAGGGCCAGTTATGAACAAACCTTGAAGGTACTGGCTTATGCTAAAGAGCGTCATCCTGAGCTGCTTACGAAAACCAGTCTGATGCTGGGACTTGGTGAAAGCGATGAGGAAATCCTGGCTACCATGGATGACCTGCGGGCGATTGGTCTGGATATCCTGACTTTTGGGCAGTA
The DNA here is from genome assembly GCA_964655595.1 of uncultured bacterium. Taxonomy (GTDB): domain Bacteria; phylum Deinococcota; class Deinococci; order Deinococcales; family Trueperaceae; genus CAZZPQ01. The sequence continues at coordinate 3,521 of CAZZPQ010000198.1, read as the reverse complement.
TCTGAGGCCCACCTCCGCACACTTAGCGGTTGAGCGTTACGTGACACCCGAAGAGTTTAACCACTACCGTGAGTGGGGTCTGGCTAAGGGCTTTCTCGAGGTTGTTTCAGGGCCGCTGGTTCGTAGCAGTTACCGCGCTGAGCGCGCCTTGGAAAAGAATAATGTTGGGCTATCAGTAAGATAGAGGGGCAGATTCTACCCCTCTATCTTCAAAGCTGGGCGCTTACTGAACGTTGATCGTTTGCGCGACTGAGGGAACGCCCTGGTCGTTTACGGCAAAGAGGAAGTAATAGCCTGGTGTCAGGACGTTGTTATTGCTGTGGGTACGCATGCTGTAGGTGTTGCCACTGCGGCTAAAACTAAGGTCAAGCGCCCGTAAATCTGTATTCATGCCGTGGGTGGTTGCCGAGAGTTTGATCAGCGTGAACTTGCTGATGGCATCCGCGCCACTCCCTGACATCGTCACAGTGAAGGGCTGGTTATAGCTCAGGCTGCTTGGTGCTGATTGAATGACAGGTCTGGCCGCGAGACTACCATCGGGGTTAAAGAGATAGGGTGGCGTGAAAATCTGACCGTTCTGATGATTGGCGCTGCAGCTGCCGCAAAGTCCACCACCTGCAATCAGGATTCGCGCATCTGGCAGCAGGGCTGCTGTAGAGTGATAATTGCGGGGGACTGCCATATCAGCCCAGTTCACCCAGGTATTCTGCGAACGAAGATACAGCTCTGGGGTATAGATGGTACCGGAATCACTAAATTCCACACCGCTGGTATTGCCGCCTAGTACCAGGGCATCCTGATTTGGCAGGATTACTGTACTGTGGAAGGTGCGGCGGAAGTTCATGGGGCTGATGGGCGTCACCACAGGTTGGGCGGCGTTCATATCAATGAGCATGGCAGAATTGACGCTGCCAGGGCTGTTAGGATTGGGTGTGCCACCTGTCATCAGTACCAGACCCTCGTCAATCATGATGGCGCTGGCCCACTCGCGGAAGACATCATTAGGCAAGCGCTGCCCCAGATTGCTGCGACTTCCGTTTCCAGTGACATCCAGTTCTGCCATAAGGTTGGTGCGACCCGTCCACAGGATAGTTCCGCGTGGGCTCAAATGCATATAGGGATACCAGTTTGGATTGCGCCCCGACTGCGCAGCGGTGTCATTAAAGTTAAAGCCACTTAGGATTCGCCAATTGCGCCCGTCCCAAATCTCGGAGTCGCGCAGGCCAGCGCCGCGTCCCATGGCAGTGTAGACGCTGCCATCGGGCATAGCAACTGCCGTGTTATACCAGCGGTCTCTTTGCAGGGATGCTCCTTGTGACCAGGTGTTAGTGGCGTTATCAAAAAAGCTAAAGTACTTCGAGTTAGCTCCGTCCCCGCCCCCTGCAGCAAAGATGCGGCCGTCTGCTAACATGCCCAGTCCTGCACAAAACATGTCATGGTTCAGATTGTCAACCTGGGTGAAGCTGTCAGTTACGGGGTCATAGATGGTAGCTCTGGTGCGCTCGAGCTGTGGGCGACCACCAAAGCGGTCAGCGTCATAGGAAGCCCAGGCCAGGATGCGACCATCAGGCAGGTTGGCCATGTGGGTGGCAATCAGGGGCCAGCTTCTGACAGATGACCACTGCCCCTGCGTGTAGGCGGCGACTGACGGATTGGCTGGATAGAGTTGTGAGGCAGGTACAACTTCACGTGCCTGTCTGGCACTTTGCCACTCGAGCTTGATGACTGCTCCCCCAGTGTTCTCATAGTAGTCAAGCCGTATATCTACCTTTTGGCCAGCCTGCAGCGTGATGCTTCCCTGATCGACAGTTGGGGCGTGGACAGTCCAGTTGTCGATAATCAGGCGGTTATTGACCCACAGTCTCACGCCATCATCACTGGTGGTAAAGAAAGTATAACTGCCGGTATAGCGTGCTTCAATCTGACCGCGCCAGCGCACCGTGAAGCGGTCCACCGGAATGCCAGCCAGGGGACTAGCCGTACCCCAGTTAAAATCAATGACTGGGTCAAGCCGCGTTAAGCGGGTTCCAGTAAAGCCAAGCCGGTTGTAGTACTCCCCAAGTAGCCCGGTACCCGTGCCCTGTGGAACAGGTAAGGCTAAAGAGATGTTATCAAAGAAGCAGTTCCCGGCATTGCCAGCCAGATAGACAGCCGCCCAGCTGATACCTGAAGGCAGCACGATGGGTTTGTTTTGCTGCTGCCAGGAGGTTCCAGCATAGCTCAGGGTCTCATTGAGGATGACTTCCGTTGCCGTAGCTGCTACCAGGCCAACTGTGCAAGCCGCACTGCTGCTCGAGCGCCCATAGGCACTAAGCGTATAGGATTCATTGGCCAACAGAACGCTGCCAGGGATATCTTGCTGTATCCAGCCAAAGTCAGTCACTTGCAGAGCAGTGCCACTGCCATCCCAGCCAGGGCTGACGATGCTGGCATTGCCACCAAAGCGTCCCCAGTTTGCAAGTCCATCTGAGAATTCCCCATTGATGATGGCGTCGGTTTCTACAGGGGGCGGTGGGCTGACGGTTGTCCCGGCAATCAGGCTCAGGTCATCAAAAAGGCACTCGGTTTGTGTGCTTGCCATATACACGGCAGTCCAGGCTGTACCCGCTGGCAAGGTTACGCTAAGTGCCTGCTGTTGCCAGTCGGCGGAGCGAAAGGTCAGTACCTCGTTAAAAACGCGCTGACCAGGAATGCCACCAGCAACTCCAAGGCTGCAGGTGGCACCGTTCAGCGCTCTGGCATAACCCGACAGGGTATAGGTCTGTCCAGCCTCCAGGGAGGACACTGGCAAATCCTGCTGTATCCAGGCCCAGGCAGAAGCGCTGAGTGCCCTGGTACTACTGCGCCCAGGCTGCACTGTCTGATACTCTCCACCGTACTTCAACCAACCGCCTGTGCCACCTTCAAAGTCACTGTTTAAGAGCAGATTGCTTCCCAGTGTCACTGTCAGGGTCAAATCAGAGCGTGCATCATTCACTGTATGAAAAAATTCCTGACCAATGACTGTGCGTTCACCACCAGCCGCCTGCCACTCGAGCTTCAGTGAGGCGTCACTATTTGTCCTGACAAACTCGAGCAGCAGCGGATAGCTTTTTCCGGCTTCCAGGTGAAGATGGTCTCCATCTTGCACGGCTTTACCTGCAATTTTAAGACTGACTTGACCGTTCGCAGCTAGAAAAAAGCGGTAATCATTGCTTTCGCTAACACGCAGATCTGCCTGCCAGCGTGCACTGAAGTCGCCTGGCGGTAAACCCTTGGTGGGTGCAATCGCTCCCCAGTAGAAGTGAAGGTGGCGGTCGAGTTGACGGACTTTGGGACCACTGAAATCACTTCTGGCAAAATACTCAGCGCTAAGCCCCAGGCCAGAAACCTGAGTAGGGGGTTTGATGATGGGTTCAGGCTGCGTGCAGGCCGAAATCAACACAAGCAGGGATATAAGTAGGCTATAAAAACGAGATGCGGGACGAAACACGGAGGCCTCCAAGATGTCTGGACAATGTTGCCGTGACAGTGTTGCCGTG
>CAZZPQ010000197.1:0-5750 GCA_964655595.1 uncultured bacterium | reverse complement strand
AAGTGTCAGGCAAGGCATTTTCAGCACTAGCTCATAACTGCCTTGCTGCTCGAGCGTTAGTCGAAACTGACCCCAGTCGTCCAGCTGTGCGCGGCTGATTTCCTGATTGTTACTGCTTAGGGTAACCACGGCCTCTGTCTGCACGTCTGAAGTACTTTCCAGCATCAGTTGACCTTTGAGCATGGTAGATCTGCCCTGGGGTTTACAGGTCATATCCAGATAGTAGTCCTCAGCGCGGTAGAGTCGTGACCAGCTGTCACTAAAGCTAAAGCTGCGCACCATCGGTGCGATACCACGGGATTCGATAACAAGCTCGGCGACAGCGTAATGCATGATGTTCCTCTTTCCTTGCATTCAACTAAACCCAGTCTAAGAAGCTGGCTATCACAGATTTCTTACAAAGGGGGTTGTTTCACCACAATAGGTCAACTAGCCTTGTCTGGGTTTCTGGCATGTCAATAACATAATACCGGTTCCGGATAAGACACAGCGGTCTTGGGCACATACCGCATCTCATTATTGCTTGCCGAGATGCAGCAAAGACGATATACTGGCAAAAGCGCGGCGATGTAGCTCAGCTGGCTAGAGCGCACGACTCATAATCGTGAGGTCCGGGGTTCAAGCCCCCGCATCGCTACCAAATAACCCGCCATATGGTGGGTTATTTTTCTTTCAAATGCTGTCAAGTATGCTGTTTACGGGTCATCCTGGGGGCTGGCGTAAAAAAATGCTAGCACAAGTGCTCAGAGTATGCTAAAACGGGGGTCATGGCACGAATCATCGTAGGCAACCTTGGTACCCCTGTTGCCATCTCGCAAGCCCGCAGCATTCTGGCAGAGCTGACCGACGAATGGCCCGACATCTACCTCAGTCAACGTACTATCTCCAGCAGTGACCCCGCGGCTGTTTTTAAGGCGCTGCAAAATAACCAGATACAGATTGCTATTGTGGGGGCGCATCAACTACCTCCGGTTTTGCCTGAGGGTTTAATCCTGGCGGCCATTGGCAAGCGACTCGAGCCTCGTCTTGCTTTTATCAGTCGGGCCTATGCCAGTTTGCAAATCTTGCCCCAGCAGGCCGCCATCGCCTGCCCTGATGAACGTTGTGCAACCTTCATTCGCAGCCTGAGACTGGATTTAAAACCAAAGCTGCTGGGCGAAAAACTGGACGATAACCTGGCACAACTCATCAGCGAAGAACTTGCCGCTATCATTATGCCCAGTGCCGATCTGATTCAGCTTAATATGCGGCACCACATCACAGGCAGCATTGAGCCTGAGGTACTGCCGCCGGCTGCAGCTAGTGGCTCGATAGCTTTTGTCGTTCAGGACACGGATGATTTGGCTAATGAAATTGCTTACACTATGCATCACCGCCCCAGCGCTGAGCGCATCAGCGCCGAGCGTAGCTTTGCTGATGCAGTAGCGCAGCAGGCTGATTATGCTGTGGGTGCGTTGGCAAGTCTGAGCAGCGAAGGTGATTTAAGTCTGTTTGGTGCGATTAGTCATCAGCATGAAACCCTGGTCATTCAGGCAGAGATTAGCGGTGAGGCCAGTGAAGCGCAGACGCTTGGTAAAGAGCTGGCTCAGGATGTTCTCGAGCAAGCCAAAGCGCGCAGTTAGAGCGGGATGTTACCGTGCTTTTTGAAGGGACGCTCCTCGCGCTTGTTTCCCAGCATGCGCAAGTGCCTGATTAACTGTCTGCGACTGTCTTTGGGGTCAATGACATCATCGATATAACCCCGCCCGGCAGCCCAGTAGGGGTTGTCAAACTTGCGTTTGTACTCGGCAATTTTATCGGCCCGAACCTGTTCTGGCTGTTTGGCACTGTTAATGTCCTTGCGGTAGATGATATTTGCAGCACCTTCTGCGCCCATTACCGCAACCGCGCTGGTCGGCCAGGCCAGCACAATGTCAGCACCCATGTCGCGTGAGTTCATAGCCAGATAAGCCCCGCCATAGCTTTTGCGGACAATCAGGGTGATTTTGGGAACGGTGGCTTCGGCATAGGCATAGAGCATTTTGGCACCATGACGAATAATGCCGGCGTGTTCCTGGGCAACTCCAGGCAAAAATCCGGTTACATCGACAAAGGTAATAATAGGGATATTAAAGCAGTCACAGGTGCGTATAAAGCGGGCAGCCTTATCGCTGGCATCAATATTCAGTGTGCCAGCCATACTGCGGGGATTGTTGGCCACTATCCCGATAACCTCAGAGCCCAGATGGGCAAAACCCACGATGATATTTTTGGCAAAGTCAGGCTGTATTTCAAAAAACTCGCGGTCGTCTACGATGGTTTTGATGACTTCATGCATGGGATAGGGTTTGCGCTGATCTGGGTGCACAATGGTAAGCAGCTCTGGGGTAGTGCGGTGCTCTGAATCTCTGGTAGGACGTTTGGGAGCTGGTTCCCTGGCAGACTGAGGTAAAAAACTGAGCAATTGCCGAATGGCTTTTAGCACAGCTTCATCATTGTCGGCCGTAAGGTGGGCCACGCCTGACTTGCGGCTATGCACCTCAGCGCCTCCCAGCTCAGCAAAGCTCACGTCTTCCTTGGTGACGCTTTTGATGACCTCAGGCCCGGTTATAAACATATAGCTGCTACCTTTGGCCATGAGCACAAAGTCTGTCAGTGCTGGACTGTATACAGCGCCACCGGCACAAGGGCCTAAAATGGCGCTGATTTGTGGCACAACGCCTGAGTAAATGGCATTGCGGTAAAAGACCTCACCATAGCCAGAGAGCGAGTCGACTCCTTCCTGGATGCGCGCACCAGCCGAATCGTTGAGCCCAATGATGGGTGCGCCAGTCTTCACCGCCATGTCCATGACCTGCGAGATTTTCTGACCATGCATCTTGCCCAGTGAGCCCCCCAAGACGGTAAAATCCTGGCTAAAGACAAAGACAGTGCGCCCATTAATGTGACCATAGCCTGTGACCACACCTTCACCTGGCGCGTCAACGCCTTTCATCAGTTCAGTTCCCAGATGCTCGGTGAAGACACCCAGTTCCACAAAACTATCCTCATCGAGCAGTGTGTGAATGCGCTCCCGGGCGCTCAGTTTGCCAGCTTCATGCTGTTTGTTAAGCCGCTCCTGACCACCGCCCAGCGCGAGGCGTTTGCGCCGCTCTTCCATGTCGGCGGTGAGTTCATTCATCCAGGCTAAGGTATCATCAGACACAATGGAGTCCTCCAAAAGGTAGCCTGATGATAACAGGTTCACAGCACTTCGGTTCTGGCTTTGGAGTATCTGCGTCTGGGAAAACCAAAGTCTAAACTGACCTCATACCGAGCCCGATAAATTGGTTAAAGAATTGTAAAGCAATCCCGCTTCCTACTCGCTCTGCTCGGGATAAATCCTTGGGATAAACCCAAGGATTTATCCCTCCAGGCTTCGCTAAACAGAATGGTAATAGTTATAGCTGAGATTTTCGGGCAGCAGCAACGGCCGCATACCCAAACACAGGCCCCTGATGTGCCGCGACTTTAGTCTATGGGCTCGAGCACAAACGCAATCCTGAAATCTGATTCGGCAAAAGCTGGATGACGCAGGTCAACGCCAATGACGCTGCCCCCAGCGCCGACGGTATTCATCCGCGCTTCGACCCAAACCTCAGCGCGCGCGGTGACGCCAAACTGGCTGCGGGTAAAGGGCTGCTCATCCTCATGGGGGTGGAGCAGCACGCGCAGACCATTGCCAACCCCGCTTCCTATCACTTCAAAAGCGTCGGCATAGGCATCCCAGCCGGTGTCATGGCTGCGGACCGTCGCTGTGACCGTATAGCTGGCCTCCCCTGTAGGCCGAAAGGCAACCTCGGTAATGTGAGCAAAGGCAAAGGTTCCCCAATCACTTAGGTTAAGCTCGAGCCAGCCACCCTCAAAATGCACACGGGTACGCGCTTCTTCTTCATGAACAAACCCCTCTTCTGATATCCCATCTGCAAGCTGCCAAACAACAGGCACACCATCAACCAGCACGGTTAGTTCATAGGCTGAATCAGCAAAGCCGATGCCCAATACCAGCCACAATCCAAGAATAAAACGTTGCATATTTCCACCCTAAGTGCTGGAAGCATGAGGAGGATGTAAAGTAGATGACCCAATCCGGCTTATCTGCAACGTCTTGCTTGAGATATGCAAGAATAGAGTTATGAAAGAGATCAAGACCTACAGCATAGCCGTTTTACCCGGCGACTTTATCGGCCCCGAAGTGATTGACGCAACCCTCGAGTTGCTTGACACCCTCGCACCTGCATGCAACCTGAACTTTAGTTATACCCGCTTGCCTTTTGGGGGTAATGCGCTAGAGAGCCACGGGCATCCGTTGCCAGAAGAAACCAAGGTGGCGTGCGCAGCGGCAGACGCCGTGCTGATGGGCAGTGCGGGCGGCCCGGTCGGCGACCACCCCTGGAACAAGGTCCCACGTGAAAAGCGGGTTGAAAGCGGCATTTTAGGGATTCGCAAGCACCTGGGTCTCTATGCCAATCTGCGGCCTGTGAAGGTCTTTGCCGGACTCGAGCACCTCTCCCCTCTTAAAACCGAGGTCGCCAGCGGCACCGACATGCTGATTATCCGCGAATTGACAGGCGGCATCTATTTTGGCAAGCCCAGCTTTGTAGAGCAGGATAAAGGGCTATCCACCATGGTTTACGAACGCTACGAAGTAGAGCGCATCGCCCGCACCGCTTTTGAGAGCGCCAGCCTGCGCGGCGGTAAAGTCACCAGTGTAGACAAGGCGAATGTGCTGGATGTCAGCCAGTTCTGGCGCGATGTGGTGGTCGGTATCCACCAGAGCGAATACCCCCAGATTGAACTCGATCACCTCTATGTGGACAACGCCGCCATGCAGCTTGCCAGCCGCCCTACCCAGTTTGACACCATTGTGACCAGCAACCTCTTTGGCGATATCTTAAGCGACCTGGCTGCGGTGATTCCTGGCAGCCTGGGAGTGTTGCCAAGCGCCAGTTTAGGTGGCACTGTTGGGCTATTTGAGCCTGTCCACGGCAGCGCCCCGGATATTGCCGGGCAGGGGATTGCCAACCCGGTCGGCACCATGCTCTCTGCTGCTATGATGCTGCGTTTTGGTCTCAAAGAGACGCAAGCTGCTGACGCCATTGAACAGGCAGTGCAACGCGCACTCAAAGACAACCCGACGAAAGACCTGGGTGGGACACGTGGTACCAAAGACTTTACAGAGGCGGTGATTGCAGCTTTACCCGTTATAACTGCCGTGTAAGAAACAACCTTTGGCTGTCCGATTGGACTTACAGAGCATGCTTGGCACAAGGATGAACTGGATGGTTTGTGCTAAACTCTTGCCAGGAGTTGCCAAGTGATATTTACGATTGAACTCGAGCAAGAGACTGATGGGCGCTGGCTGGCTGAGATCATCGAGTTGCCAGGGGTATTGACCTATGGACAGACTGCCGATGAACGAACAAAAGCGCAGGTGCTGGCCCTACGCGTCTTAGCTGATAGGCTCGAGCACGGTGAAACGCTGTTACCCTTGTCCAATATCGTGTTCCATGCTGCATGAGCCAGTGGCCTTCGACAAAGGCAAAGCGGGTGCTTGCTGCATTATTGAGAATTGCTTGGTCAATCAAACGGAGCTCTGGTTCATCGCACAAAGTTTTGGCGCGTCCCGGATGGGTAGATGTTATTTTTGCCGTAATTACTCAACCCCCTAGCCAAAGGAGAGACAATCTGCTAGGTTGAAGCGTAATGAAGCCGCCAGCACCCATGTATTT
>CAZZPQ010000196.1:0-5813 GCA_964655595.1 uncultured bacterium | reverse complement strand
TTACCGCCATGGGGCTTGATCAGGCTTTTTTGCACGGGGGGCTCCTTACTTCTGTTAATTATTGAAATGTTTATGCTAGATCCGTCAACATCATTCCTTTAGGCAAAGTGTTAGTGGGAGTTCAACAAGAAGAACCAGCTGTGGTGTTTTTTTAAACTGAAGGGGGTTAAACTCGGTATTACTTGGCATACTCACTGCTTGTTTATAACCCAACCATTGAGTATGCCTGCCCCTAACTGACCCCAGATCATTCAGGCAAACCGCCGAATAACATGATTGAAAGCTAGAAAGGGCTTTATTCATAAGCCTGCTGCAACCAGGCAGGTAGAAACAAACATATTATGCTTTGAATCCATTGTGTACTCACTAGGATTCATAAAGCGAGGTGACGATTGCCGAGCCAAAGAAGATCTTCATTTCGAAACAGACTTACGGTTTACGTACTGTACGTTGGCAGATACTGCTGCCAGATGCTGCTGGTTGCCGCACTAGCTACCATAAACTGCGGATTAAGCAGGCTACGCTTGTTATAACGTAGTGGAAAACCATCCAGCTTGGTCACCTGACCACCCGCTTGTTCAACAACGCATTGTGCTGCGGCCGTATCCCATTCCATCGTGGGGCCAAGCCTAGGGTAAAGATCTGCACTGCCTTCGGCTACCAGACAGAGTTTAAGAGCGCTACCTTTAGAGACAACCTCGAGCGAATAATCCCTTGCCAGATTATCAAGAAAACTTGTAGTTTCCGGACCTGCATGAGAGCGGCTGGCTACGACTTTTAGTCGACCAGTCAGCTCACTACTCACCCTGATGCTACCCACTTCGCCACCTAAGGACTTGTAGGCCCCCGTATCATCAGCCGCAAAAGTAAGCTGCTGAGCTGGCACATGCACAACACCCAATATAGGTGCTCCGTTATCAATCAGGGCAATATTGACGGTAAACTCATCGTTGCGCTTGATAAACTCCTTGGTGCCATCAAGTGGATCAACCAGCCAGAAGCGCTCCCAGTGCTGGCGTGTCTCAAAGGCAATTCCTTTTGATTCCTCACTTAAAATAGGTATCTCAGGCGTAAGGCTTTGCAGGGCTGCCTGAATATGACGATGAGCCGCCAGGTCTGCCTTGGTCAAAGGGCTTTCATCTTGCTTATACTCAACATTAAAATCATCAGAATGATAAATCTCGAGGATGCGTTCACCCGCCTCCTGAGCAATTCGAATTATGTCCCTTAGTTCCTGATTCATTGCACCTCTTTAGTCTTTTTCGAGTCTATAGCTTGCCTATAAGGAGTAAAGCTTAGCAAACTTTTAGCGGGATGTAGCAAGAGCATCTTCTTAGCCTATACTACTATGTGCTCTTGCTCTGTGATGAAATCCAAAGACGAACTTGCGTAGCACAACCGTTTTCAGCGCTACGCATCATCCCATTATGACAGCAGGTCTACGCTAAACTGATGCTATGCAAGCTGTTCTCTCATTCAAATATCTGAGCCATGCTGCCTAGCCACCTGCTGCTGCACCGCTATAATGGCGAGGAGATTATCCCCAAGCGCCTTGCCATAACACTCAAACAGGTGAATCTGGCGAAAGAAATTATTGGTATTTTCAGGACTTGTGAGGGCAAAGCACGCTCAGTTCTGGACGATGAGTTGCAAGTGCTCGAGGGCGAGGCTACCGATTACCGCACCAAGCGCGGCCTGGCACATCTATTACTGGGTTTTTGCAACTTTGAAACCATCAGCCCCCTTGAACCCGCCATCCTGCGTGAGCGGGTCTTTGCCCTCTCGGCACAGTATCCTCCAGGACCCGAAACCACCGAGAGCTTGCTTTCTGGCCTGGCAGCAGTGTTATCTGAGGAATTGCGCCGCGAGGTCAGCGCTGCCCAGATCAGGGCTGGTCTTTACGCTGACCTAAAGGAAAACGCCATTCTGACATCATTCGACGCTCCGGAGCCCGAAGCGCTGTTGCACCGCTACAACCTGGCCCAGGTGCAGGGGATTTTGTATCGTGCCCAGCAGCTGGTCATCACCGCCTATCGCAACGTACCAGGCGAATACAAGCAGCTCTTTCGCTACCTGAAGCTCTTTGGTCTCATGGCCTATATCGAAGGGGACGTCGAGCACGGCTTCAGCATCAGCATTGATGGCCCAGCCAGCCTTTTTGGTGCCAGTACCCGCTATGGCACTGATTTGGCAAAGTTTTTGCCTGCCCTGCTGCATGTCAGCAAGTGGCAAATGACCGCCGAACTCATCCCCTACCAACGTTTTGATGGAACACCCCTAGCAGCACGTTTTAGTCTGGACTCGGACTGTGGATTGGTATCGCATTACAAGAAGGGCAAAGTCTATGACAGTGTACTCGAGCAAGCCTTTTCCGCACGCTGGCAAAAAACCAAGACCGAGTGGCAGCTCGAGCGCGAAGTGGATCTCTTGCCCATTCCAGGCAGTGTCATGGTGCCTGATTTTCGCCTGGTACATCCAGATGGACGGGATTATGTACTGGAAATTATCGGCTATTGGCGTCCAGAATATCTGCGCAAGAAGTTTGCCCAGGTTGCCAAATCCGGTGTCAAAAACCTGATTTTGCTTATTTCTGAGCGCTTAAAACTCGGCGAGGCCGGAGTCAAACTGGAAGAGGTACTTGCCAAAATAGTATGGTTTAAAGACCGCATATTACCCAAAGACGTTCTGGCACTGCTGGACTAGGGAATCAGACTTCCCTCTCTGACCCCGTATTGCAAGGCAGGTTCATCCTGTCCGACGTAGACGTTCACGGTACGACTGTGTACCGGGTTCATGGTATCGCCCACTACAGCCAAAAAGCTGTTGCGACCACCAACGGTTTCACTGAGCTGAATAGTGATGACGCTGCCACAAGGATAGCGCTCCAAAATATCACGACTAACTGCCACATGCGTCCAGGACTCGAGTGTCATACCACAAGCTCCCGGACCCCCTGTAACAAAACTAAAGCCGATGCGCTCCAGTTCTAATGCTCCCTCGGGCAAGGCTGGGGTAACCGCTTCCACAGGAGGCAGTTCTGTCTCTGCAACAGGCTGATTAATATTTGCCGTACCCTCTGTTGGCGCAGCACTTACCTCTGGCGTAACAGCAATTACAGAACCTCCTGCAGAAGGTGTGCCTGACCCCTCTGGCAACAGCGGTATAATTGCTGGATCAGCCTCTGGCTGCACCTGCGTCGTATTGGGGGTACTGGCACGCTGCGGAAAGGAAAAGTTTGCGCTGAACAAGGTCCAGATAATCACAGCGGCAATACACACAAGAGCGATCAACAAACTGATATCGATAATTCGTTCTCTTAGCATGATGACTCCTGTGGGGACAAGCGCATCTCCCTCATGTAAAGCTTACATCATTCGCAGATGAACTTTCTTTGAGCCGCCTACAGTTGGAGACTTATACCAGTTCCGGATAAATCGTCGGGATAAACCCAATAATTTATCCCGAGCAGAGCGTTAGGAACCGAGGAACTGCTTTTCAAATCTGTAATCAATTTACCTAGCTCCGTATTAATAGTGACAATGAGATTCACCAATCGCCCATCTGTGCTTTACTTCCGTGCTAGGCTTTCCCATGGCAGTTATCTGCCCATTTTTAAGGACTTAGGTGTGGAATCCATGGTTAGCTGGTTGTTCGTTAGCGCAGGTGTGGTTTTGCTGTATCTGGGAGGGGAATGGTTAGTGCGTCATGCGGTTAATCTGGCAAGCCGCTCAGGCATCAGCCCTCTGGTTATTGGTCTTACGGTGGTGGCTTTTGGCACTTCGATGCCTGAACTGGCAGCCACAGTTGCCTCGAGCCTGCAAGGTGCACCTGCCCTGGCACTGGGTAATGTAATCGGCTCGAATATCGCCAATATCGGGCTGATACTGGGACTTTCAGTCAGCCTATATGCTTTACAGGGCGACCGCAAATTTCTCGTGCGCGAGATTCCCCTGATGATTGGTATCAGTGCGCTGATGATTCCCCTGCTGTGGGACGGCCACATTGGTCGCCTGGAAGGTGCTGTGCTGCTATTGTTGCTCGCGGCCTACCTGTGGCGCTTACTCAGGCAATCACCTACCGCGCTTCGCGATCAGGTTGACCCGGAACAACCAACTGCTTCTATCTGGCTCTCGCTGCTGGGGGCTACCGCAGGTATTGTGCTGCTGGTTGCTGGTGCGCGACTACTGGTAATAGGAGCAGTAACCATAGCCACCAATCTGGGTGTTTCTGAAGCCGTTATCGGGCTGACGGTGGTAGCTTTTGGCACCAGCCTACCTGAACTGGCCAGCAGTGTGGTGGCCAGCCTCAAGCGACAAACAGATATCATTCTAGGCAACATTATAGGTTCAAATGTCTTTAATGTTCTGGCCGTCTTAGGTGTAACAGCCGTGATTCAGCCCCTCAGTGAATCCTTCGCCAGTATCAGCACAGATTTAATCATCATGATGGGCTTTAGCCTGGCCTTGCCACTTCTTCTTTTCAGAAATTACCGCCTGGGCCGCCCCGCAGGTATATTTCTGGTCATCGCTTATCTGCTTTATGTCGCTTATCTTTATTTTATCCAGGGGGTCTAGATGCAACACCGTGAAGTCTTTGATGACGTGGCTGAGCTTTATGATGAAGTTCGTCCAGGCTATCCGGCAGCCATTGTAAAGGCGATCATCGAGCAAGCCCGTCTTAAACCCGAGGGGCACGTTCTCGAGATTGGCCCGGGAACTGGTCAGATGACGCAGGCTTTTGCCGACAGAGGCTACGCTATTACCGCTCTCGAGCTCGGCACCAGGCTTGCAGCGCGCTGCGCCCAGAAGTTTCAGCAGCAGCCCCATGTTCGGATTCTCAACCTGGCCTTTGAGAACTATCAAGCAGATGCAGAGCGCTATCAACTCCTTTTGGCAGCGCAGTCCTTTCACTGGATTGACGCAGAGCTAGCACTGCACCGTGCAACTCAGTTCTTGCAGCACGGTGCGGCAATCGCACTGGTCTGGACACTGGATACCTCACAGGAAACAGCTTTTTATCAGGCAAGCAATCCCCTTTTTGAGCGCTGTGTCAACACTGCCAAGACGCCAGAGCTACCCTCCGCAGCAGACCGTTACCGACAAGCCCTGGGGCAACACCCTGCGTTTGGCCCCATTAGAGAAACAGCCGTCAGCTGGGAGCGGCGCTACAGCAAAGACCAGTTTCTCAAACTTTTACAGACGTTTTCACCAATACGGGTCCTACCTGAGGCAAGCCGAGAAATCTTTCTTGGCGAGATGTCAAAGCTGATAGATGACTTTGGTGACACCGTGCTGCGCCAGTACCAAACGGTAGCACTACTCTCTCGGCATCAGCCTGCCTGAGCAGCAGAGTTGCATGTAACGCTCATGTAACGCTTGATCTTTCATACTGTCAGCAGGAGGTAAGGATATGAAATATGTAGGCAGTATCGTATGTGTTTTGATTCTGGCGCTAAGTGCTTGCCAGACATCCACGCCAAACCCAGTAACCAGTCAACCACCAGTAGCTGCATTCACGGTATCAGCCGACCAAGGCAATGCACCGCTCACGGTCAGCTTTGATGCTACGGGCTCGAGTGCGCCCGGAAGCACCATCGCCACCTACAGTTGGAACTTTGGTGACAGTGCAAGTGCCTCAGGTGTGACGACCAACCACACCTACAGCAGCCCGGGAACCTTTACTGCAAGCCTGAGCGTCACCAATAGTCAAGGCTTAACGGCTTCCAGTAATCGCACGATTACCATCAGTCCTGAATCAGCCGAGCCATCACCCGACCCTCAGGAGCCACCAACCGACGACCCGACACCACCCGA
>CAZZPQ010000195.1:0-5875 GCA_964655595.1 uncultured bacterium | reverse complement strand
GAGGAACTGCTTTATAAATCTGTAATCAATTTATCGATCTCCGTATTAGGGTCGTCCTTTAGTTGATGGTGATGGCACCTTTGCTGCCATATAGGTGCCACCAGGGCACAGCGTGTTGATCAACTACGGTAGTGAGCTGTTTGATATTATTAGTTCCTGCGCCTTTTAGCCAATTTTTAAGTGAAGTTTCGCCGTTTTTGGCAAAAACATCAATGCCAGCTTTCCAGGTTGCCCGACCGCATAGGACACCAGAAAATGGCACCTTGGCTTGCCCCATAAGCTCGAGTGAGCCAGCAAACACATCCATAGCTACGCCAGCCGATAGGAAGATGAAGGCTTTGCTGCTGGCTTTCATGACATCAGTGCTCAGTGCCATGACTTCATCCTGGCTGTAAGCATGCTGCTGGCTAGCAAATCCTTCCACGAAGTTAGGATCAAAGGGCAACTCAACCTTGAGAATGTCCACTCTGTAGCGTTCTTGTGAGAACTCTTTCAGGCAAGCTCGGACAAGTTCGGGTTTCAGTCTGGCATAGTCAATAGCTGATGTGACTGAGTCATCATAGGTTAAGGGCTCGAGAAAAAACGCCAGATGCTCGGCTTGGCACTCGGCACCAATCCGTTCAACAAAAGCCTTTTTCTCCTCGTTGATGCTGTCACTGTCGGCAGGGTTGTAGTAAACGAGGGCTTTAATGGCCTGAGCACCAGCTTCACGGATACGCCGCGCACTCCAGCCCGGTAGCAGATCAGGCAGGCGCCCTGGGCGACTGTTGTCGTAACCACTTTGTTCATAAGCCAAAAGTAACCCACAAGAGCTGGCACGGTGACTGGCAGCGCTTAGGCCATATTCGGGATCAAGCAAAATAGCCGTAGCATAGGGTGACAGGGTTTCGCTGATATGGCTCTTGAAGCTCTCCAAGGTTCCAGCTTCAATCACAGCACCGGCTGCGCTGAGACTTTTTTGCAGGGACCCGCGCTGATCGACAGCCAGTGCGGAAATGATGCCAGCAGTATTGGCACAGGCTTCCAGGTTCGCGAGCTTTTCTTTGGATATGCGGATGGTCATGAGGTCTCCTTTAATGTTTGATCAGGGATGCTGTCTTCGGGAATAAGCTGGACTCTGTGCAGGTGTTCCTGAATCTGGGCTTCTGAGGGAAAGCTCGAGCCCCCCAGTAGCGCTCGACCCACTGAGGCTGCAGTGGCAAACTGTGAGGTATAGTCCCAGCTCCAGCTGCGCTGCAAACCCGTCAAAACCGAGGCCACGATACTGTCCCCACAGCCAGTGGTCGTCACGGGCGTAATGACTGGTGGTACCACCAGGCAGATGGTTTCGCCAGTAGCAAACACAGCACCATCTGAACCCAGTGAGACAACGATATAAGGCAAGTCCTGCTGCAAAAGTTGCTTGATGCCTGAGATGACATCGGCATATGAATGTAGGCGTCTGTCCAGAAGATACTCGAGTTCAACACGGTTGGGTTTGATGATATTGGGCCCTGCTGCCACGCCCAACTTGAGTGCTTCACCACTACTGTCCACTACTGTCATGATGTTGCGAGACTTTGCTTCACGAATGAGGTCGGCGTAGATACTTTGCAAGACCCCAGGAGGCACACTGCCAGAGAGAACCAGCACGTCACCAGCTGCAAGGTCGTGCAGTGCAGCATGGACGCAGGTTTGCAATTCTTCAGGACGCAAGGCCGCGCCCGCAGCATTGAACTCGGTCATGCTTGCGTTTTGGCTGTCATTGATTTTGACATTACAACGGGTCTCGCCAGCCACTGGAACGACCCTGAGATCTGGTAGGGCAAGCTTCAACGCGTCTTCTATTAGCTTGCCAAAACCACCACCTAAGGGGACAATCGCCGTAGCTGGGCTGTTTTGGGCAAGGAGTGCCTGCGCCACATTGATGCCCTTGCCACTGGCATGAAGGTGGGTTGACTCAGCGCGGTTCAGAACGCCGAGTTGCGGTGACCGTACAAACTGGTGGTAGTCCAGAGCTGGATTAAGCGTCAGAGTATGGATGCGCTTCACAAGCTCAGCCTATCATGATGGAAGACGCCAGTGAAATGCTGTGTTGGTCGTGTCTTGCAGACTGCCAAAACTGAGTAATTCTGCGCGTCCGGCACGCCAAACGATGCGTCCGCCCTGCATAGTTTCAAGAGCATTCACAGCAGCAATCACGAACTCGAGCGCCAAATGGCGGTCCCTGGCACTGGGTATCCCGCCACGCTGAGCATGACCGATGCGACCGAAGCGCGGACTTTCACCAAGTGCGTCTGAGAGTTGAGCAATCACAGCTTCCACATCCGGGTAGTATTCGGGCGTGATTACAATGGCATAGCGTCGCTTACACATCGCCGCCTGGAGCTGCTCAGTCATCGCGTTCATATCCAGAGCCTGCGCAGGGAGCAGCACGGCATCTGCCCCACCTGCCTCAGCTACTGCCTGCGCCAGAACCCCCCGCCCACCACCTAAAACCTCGAGGGCAAAGAGATGCGGCATTGCTTCACCAGCGTCACGAATACCGTCGATCATGCGTATGCCCGTGTTGAGCGCGGTGTCAAAACCGAGGGACGCTTCGCTGTCTGGGACATCGTTATCAATAGTAGCGGGAATTGTCAAAATCCGGCGTTGGGGAGTCGCCAGGAGTGAGGCAGCCCAAGTTGAGCCATTGCCACCCAGCACAATCAGCTCAGTGAGTTCCAGTCTGTCCAAGGCGCTATGAAGCTTGGCAAGATGATTGCTAAAGTCAGCGAGTCTCGAGCAGCCCAGCAGTGAGCCTCCGTAGCGGAACTTACCCCAGGTATTTTCAGGATAAAGTTCACTTACTGCGCCAGCCAAAAGACCTTTAAAGCCTTCCCGAATACCCAGAAGTTGCCATTGGCGTTCAGCAGCGAAGCGGTTGAGCAGTGCGATAAAGGCGTTCATGCCCGGCGCGTCACCACCTGAGGTCAGGAGTCCGATTCGCCTCATGGCTTAGCGTCCTTTGAGTGCCGGGTATAGCTTGGTAAACCGCGTGTAGCGGGCCTCAAGCTCAGGAGTGGATTTGGGGCTGGCGACCAGAGCGGGGTCGGGAAATAAGGGCTCGAGTTCTTCGCCAGCTAACCAAACACCGCTTGCAAGACCCGCCAGCAGCGCTGCTCCCTGGGCTGAAGCTGAGGGCACGCTCACGGCATACAGGTCTTCTTTTAGAACATCAGCCAGCAACTGACGCCACGGTTCTTTGAGTGTCCCACCCCCGGCCAGGCGCAGACCTTGGTTCGGCTGGATACCGATGTCGCGCAGCGCCAGCAGGCCATCCTTCAGGGCAAAGGCGACACCTTCAAAGGCGGCTCTGGCGAGATGTGCCCGCTCGTGATTCAGGCGCAGGCCGTGCCAGGTTCCTTGAGCCTGGGGATCGAGGTGAGGCGTGCGCTCACCTGTGAGGTAGGGTAAAAACACCAGGCCATCACAGTCGAGTGATGCAGCGAAGGCCTCCTGGTACATCCTGTCCCAGTCATAGCCCAGAATACGCCGTACCCACTCGAGCGCCAAACCAGCGTTTTGCATGGCTGCCATGGCATACCAGTTATGCAGCACACTCCGGTACATATGTGTGCGGCGTTGTGGGTCGGGGCTTGCCACCTCACGAATGGCAAAAATCTGCATGGCAGTGCCGATGTTGACCTGTACTTGCCCTTCGTGCATCAGGCCGGTACCAAAGGCGCTGCAAGCAGCGTCAGCGCCACCAGCGGCTACCGGAATACCCGCAGTCAGACCCAGTGCGCCTGCTGCTTCCTGATGTAGATAGCCAGCAATACTGCTCGAGGGTCGTAAGGGTGCAAGCAAGTCTGCGCGCAAGTCCAGCACTGCTAAAACCTCATCTGACCACCGGTCCTGAACGATGTCATAAAGCAGTGTGGCAGATGCGTCGGAGGGTTCTGAACTGGCTTCTGCGGTCAGCCTAAACCGCAACCAGTCCTTGGGTTGTAAAGCCCAGCGGGCTTGCTGATACACCTTGGGTTCATGCTGCTTAACCCACAGCAGACTGGCACCCGCCATGCCCACTGCCAATGGGTTTGCCAGCCGGTATTTGAGTGGCTCGGCTAGCGCTTCAAAGAGTTTAAGCTGCTGCTGCGAGCGTGTATCAGCCCAGAGGATGGCTGGGCGGAGCGGCTCAGCACGCTCATTGCACAAGACCAGACCATGCATTTGCCCAGATAAGCCAATGGCGCTTACCTCATAGCCCTGACAAGAGCGCTTAACAGCCTGACAGGTGGCAAGCCACCAGTCGGCAGGCGCACTTTCTGCCCAGGTTGCCTGGGGTGCCAGCACATCATAGTTGACGCTGTGTTCGCTCACTACCTTGCCGTGCTCATCCAGCAAGAGCGCTTTGACAGAGCCTGTACCGAGATCTATACCGAGTAGCATTTAGCTGCCCTCCTGAACGGTCCGAAGTGCTGTGACATAGCTCTGATAGCGAGCGAAAGATGTCTGATAGACCTCTTGCCAGCGCGCATCTGGCTGTACGGTTGTGCGGCGTCGGTAGCTGCTAGTGATTGCCTGCTCCGGGCTGCTGTAGATGCCGGCCCCCAAGCCTGCCAGCAGCGCGGCGCCCAGCGTCACCATGTCATCATGTGCTGCAATCTCAACAGGCTTTTCATAAATGGCAGCCCGAATCTTTGACCACAGAGGCAGACTGCCACTGCCGCCGACCATGCGGACGCAGGCAATGTGCTGCTGGGTTGTCGCCTCAAAGGCCAAAAGATTTAGTTTGAGTTCAAAGGCGACGCCCTCGTAAACAGCACGAATCAGATGGCCGGCCTTGTGCTCTGGGTTTAGCTCGAGAAAAGCCCCGGCAGCACCTGGAACATTAAAGGGTGGCGCTGCCCCATGAAACTCAGCGATAAAAAAGGGTGCGTGGCCAGGCGCGATACGTGCTGCCAGACGGGGTAGCTGTGCGTACTCGAGTTTCAGGAGGTCTTTGATCCAGCGGATGGCACCGCCAGAACTGTAGATGCCTCCCAGCAAATAGCTGTGCCCAGGCACAACATGGGGTCCTACTGCCAGTGCGTTGGCCCGCGCCGGCTCTGGCTGACCTGCAAAGCCAACAGTCATGGCCTCGGCTGTGCCAAAGGAATCCATAACGATGTCGGGGCTTAGTGCGCCGCAGGCAAAAGCAGCACAAAAATGATCGTGTCCTCCGACAAACACAGGAGTATCCTGGCGTAGCCCGGTGATGCTGGCAACCTCTGGCTGCACCTCACCCAAAAAACTGGCTGCTGGGCGTATAGCGGGCAGAAAACCGCGTTTGCCAATAAGTCCGAGGATGTCGTCTGACCAGTCGCCCCGCTGAACGTCATAGGCCATGGTCCGCGCAGCTTGTCCAGCTTCCATGACGGCTTTGCCTGTCAGTTTGAAGCCGATATAGTCAGACATGCTGAGCCACAGCCGGGTATCCCGCCAGGCATCGGGGCGCTCTTTTTCCAGCCAGCGCCACTTAAAAACAGAGTGGATGGCACTGGGATAAAGACCTGTGATGTTATACCAACGTGACTTGGGCAGGATGCCAGTCAAGTCCTGAAGCTCGGTTTTGGAGCGCTCTCCGTCGTACCAGGGGATGATGGGATAAACGGGCTCGAGATCCTGATTAAGCGGCACCCCCGATTCGCCCATGCTGGCCACGGCAACAGCCTCAATACTATCTGTGGATTTGACAACCTTGCGGATAAGCCCCGCGCAGCGCTTCCAGATTTCAGCGGGTAAGTAGTTGATGAGCCCGTCGCTGTGCCGCCCTATGGGTGTTGGTGACTTGGCTCTGGCGAGTACCTTGCCCTGCTTGGAGTACGCTACAACCTTGGTGTGAGTTGTGCCGACATCGATGCCGAGTAACATG
>CAZZPQ010000194.1:0-5890 GCA_964655595.1 uncultured bacterium | reverse complement strand
GTCGACCTCTCCCTTACCAAGGGAGTGCTCTACCACTGAGCTACACGAGCCTAACAGAACTCTCGCCCGGCGATGTATCGCCATGGGCACAGGGACATTCCCTGCTGGAGCGGGAGACGGGATTCGAACCCGCGACATTCAGCTTGGGAAGCTGACGCTCTACCAACTGAGCTACTCCCGCATATTGGGACGGCCACTTTAAGATGGCAGCCCCAAGTTTCAGAAATCATCTGTAGAGACAGATTGAATCCCTGATTTTGGTGGGCCGGGATGGATTTGAACCATCGTAGGCATAGCCAACGGATTTACAGTCCGTCCCCTTTAACCACTCGGGCACCGACCCAAGAAAAGCCTAAGACCATAGTCCCGAAGCTTTTGGAGCCACCCATCGGAATCGAACCGACAACCTTCCGATTACAAGTCGGGTGCTCTACCAATTGAGCTAGGGTGGCGCGCTCCCGAGGGCAGTTGGACAGCGACTGTCCAGCTAGATAGCCTAGCATTCACTAGGGGTAGTGTCAACACCCTAAAAAACCAAAAGACCGATAGTCTTTACTAGTTAAGGTTGCCGCTTATGCCAGTCGGAAAATTTAAGTAGGGCAGGGTTATGTAGCGGACTGGTGGTCAAGAAGAAGGCTTAACTTATGGCGACACCTTGAGATTTTGGAGTTTTTGAACGGTTGCCCGTCATCCTAATCTATAGCTAATCTATAGGGGCTTGACATTGGCGCTCGTTTACCTTAAAATTTAAGGAATATGGTGACATTATGTTAAAACCACTATCAAGAGTACAACAAAAGGTCTTTGCAAAACTACGGGATTATCAGCAGCGCAAAGGGCAGTTACCCGAGTTATCAGAGTTTGCCAGGGAGTTCGGCATTCACTACGTGTCTCTCAGGCAACATCTTGAGGCGCTGGCTAAAAAAGGCTATCTGACTTTTGAAGGTCGAGGGCGGGGTCGTTCGCCTTTACTCGAGTTGCCCCCAGCCCTGACGGGTGTACCGGTATTGGGGCAGATTCCTGCGGGTCCCTTAAGTGATGCTTTTGCTGAAGCTGAGGGCTTTTTGCCCTTGAGGGGCTATCAGAATAGTCACTTCGCTTTGAGGGTACAGGGGGACTCCATGGCAGACCTGATTCAGGATGGGGATATCGTGCTTTTTAAGCAGCAGCATCGCCCTGATTATGCAGGCCAGATTTGTGCGGTTCGTATAGAAGGTAGCGAGGTAACACTGAAGTATCTCGAGCCACAGGAGAGTCGCTACCTGCTGAAACCTCATAACCCCCACTATCCCAGCCTCGAGGTAGAAGCAGATGCATTGCAGATTGATGGGGTGTATCAGGGACTACTACGAGGAGAGCTGGTGTGGGCCTTGTTAAAAGACTCCAATTAGGTATACGGCAACTGTTGGCAATGATGAACAGGTTGGGTATGTTGGTTGTTGCAAACCGCAGATGACTTCGCTACAGTCAAAGCTGTGACTCAAAGTTCCCTTTTTGAAGCATCAGAGGATTTTCGGCGGGCCCGCCTTAAGGCAGATTTGCAGGCGGTCATTCACCGTCTAACTGGTCAGTCCAATGAGCTCTTGTCCTATGATGAGATTCGTCAAAAGCTGCGGGCGGTTGAAATTCCTACCAAAGTTCTTAAGGAAATACCCTTGGACGCTATTGTTGGTAGCGTTGGTCGGCAGCATGATTTTGACCGCACCTTTCTGCCACGCAATGATAGTGATGTCACGCGCTGGGCGCGGGTAAAAAAAGCCATGCTGAGTCCGCAAGGCGTTCCTGCCATTGAGGTCTATCAGCTTGGTGATGCCTTTTTTGTTAAAGATGGGAATCATCGAGTGTCGGTGGCTCGTAGCCTCAAGCAGAAGTTTATAGAAGCCTATGTGACGCCAGTACGTACGTCGGTGCCGGTGAATGTGGATCTCAGCCTGGATGACCTCATCATTAAAGAGGAGTATGTTCACTTTTTGGAACAGACCAACCTTCGCAAATTGCGCCCTGAGCTTGATCTGAGTGTGAGTGTCCCTGGTCAGTATGATGTGCTTTTGGAACACATTCAGGTGCATCAGTATTTTATGGGCTTGGATGAAAAAAGAGATATTCCTTACGAAGAGGCGGTGACGCACTGGTATGACACGGTGTATTTGCCCGTTATTCAAATGATTCATGATCAGGGACTGCTTAAGCACTTTCCAGATCGCAGTGAAACGGACATTTATCTGTGGTTGGCCAGTTACCGTGCTGAACTCGAGCGTGAACTAGGTTGGTCGCTGACACCACAAGCCATCGCTCAGGGTTTGTCGGAAAGTCTGAAGGATAAACCGCGACTTGCGCGGCTCAAAGAGGAAAACCCCAGAACTTATTTAGTGGATGACCTATTAGTCGCCCTGCCAGCTGGGGAGGATGCCTGGCGGGTACTCGAGCAGGCTTTGCTGATTGCTCAACGGGAGCGCTCAAGAGTATATGCCTTACATGTTGCTCCGACGCTGCAGCAGCAGCAGTTAGCCTACGAAGCTTTTAAAGACCGCTTTAACGCCTTGTGTCAAGATGCAGGGGTACAAGGTCAACTGGCGGTTGAGGTTGGCAATGTAGTCCAACTGGTTAGTGACCGGGCGCGTTGGGTGGATATAGTCTTTGCCAATCTCAGGCAGCCACCACCAGTCAGTTCCTTGAATACACGCAGTGGCTTTCAGGCTCTACTGCGCCGCTGTTCCAGACCCGTGTTTGCTGTGCCTGGGCACAGTGTTCAGCCAGGTAGTGCGGTGCTGGCTTATGATGGCTCGAATAAGTCAAAAATAGCGTTATTTGCCGCTACCCATCTGGCTCTTGTCTGGCAGATTGAGCTGAATGTACTGACGGTTACGACTTTTGGTCGTGACGTAGAGCGCATCCAGGCCGAGGCTCAGTTATATCTGGAGCAGCATAATGTTACTGCAAGGTTCGTAAGTCGTGATGGTCAGCCTGCCACAGTGATCCTCGACTTCGTTCACGAGCGGCAGGCCGACCTACTGCTTTTGGGAGGCTATGAATACAATCCACTGCTCGAGACCCTGCTGGCAGGGATGCTCGATGAGATTCTTAAGCGCAGTGATGTGCCCATGCTCATATGCCAATAGCCTGCGGGACTACGTTTTTATGAATAGCGTGATGATTTCTTAATAATTGTGCGCGGGGGCTTGACACGGTTGGGGAAAACTGCGTATACTTACGTTTGCCGCTAAAAAAGCGGCGCGAACCATGACAGGCGAATAGAAGTGAATGAGCATCCAAAATTGGCTCAACTCTTATAGCGATTTTTCGCGATAGGAAAGCCAAAATTGAAGCGATTGAAAGAAATTTTGATTGCGTGTCTGATGTGCAACATTCTCCAATTAAGGTTTTGACATTTAGTGGTCTGACGCAAGTCAGAATTGCCACTATGAAAAATAGGTTAAGTTACTAAGGGCACACGGTGGATGCCTTGGCAGTCGAACCGATGAAGGACGTGGTTACCTGCGATAAGCTCCGGTGAGGTGGAAGCAACCTTTGACCCGGAGATCTCCGAATGTGGGAACACACTAGAGCGAACCTCTAGTATCCATAGCTGAATACATAGGCTATGTGAAGGGAACCCAGGGAACTGAAACATCTAAGTACCTGGAGGAAAAGAAAGAAACCTCGATTCCCCTAGTAGTGGCGAACGAAAAGGGAATAGCCCAAACCGCTTTCTACGGAAGGCGGGGTTGTAGGACTGACAATATGGACTCGAGTGGTTAGTCGAAGCGTACTGGAAAGACGCACCAAAGTAGGTGAAAGTCCTGTAGACGAAAACCACGGAAGCTTAGTCAGCACCTGAGTAGCTCGAGTCACGTGAAACCTCGAGTGAATCCACGGGGACCACCCCGTAAGGCTAAATATTCCGACTGACCGATAGTGAACCAGTACCGTGAGGGAAAGGTGAAAAGCACCCCGTGAGGGGAGTGAAATAGACCTTGAAACCGTGTGCTTACAAGCAGTCACAGCCCTATGCACTTTTGTGAATGGGTGGTGGCGTGCCTCTTGAAGCATGATCCTGCGACTTACTAGCAGTGCCAAGTTTAAGCCGTTAGGCGAAGGCGAAGCGAAAGCGAGTCTGAATAGGGCGTTCAGGCGCTGTTAGTAGACCCGAAACCAGAAGAGCTAGCCATGGCCAGGCTGAAGCTTCCGTAACAGGAAGTGAAGGGCCGAACCCGTTGAGGTTTAAAACTCTTGGGATGAGCTGTGGTTAGGAGTGAAAAGCTAACCGATTCTGGAGATAGCTGGTTCTCCCCGAAATAGTTTTAGGACTAGCCTCGGGGGTTCACCAATGGCTGTAAAGCACTGATTGGGCTAGGGGGCCCACCAGCTTACCAAACCCTATCAAACTCTGAAGGCCATTGGTTTATACCCCGGGAGTCAGTCTGCGTGAGCTAACTTTCGTAGACAAGAGGGAAACAACCCAGACCGCCAGTTAAGGTCCCTAAATTGTAGCTAAGTGGTTAAGGATGTGGAGACGCTAGAACAGCTAGGAGGTTGGCTTAGAAGCAGCCATTCCTTTAAAGAGTGCGTAATAGCTCACTAGTCGAGCGTCTCTGCGCCGAAGATGATCGGGGCTAAGCTACATACCGAAGCTGCGGCATGTACTTTGTACATGGGTAGGGGAGCGTTCCGTAGGCCGTTGAAGCGGTACCGTAAGGAGCCGTGGAGGTATCGGAAGTGCGAATGCAGGAATGAGTAACGATAAGAAGGGTGAGAATCCCTTCCGCCGAAAGCCCAAGGGTTCCTGAGCAAGGGTCGTCCTCTCAGGGTTAGTCGGGACCTAAGGCGAGGCCGAAAGGCGTAGTCGATGGACAGCAGGTCAATATTCCTGCACCACCGACGTGGAGTGATGGGGTGACGCATTAGGATAGGCCAACCGGAGCTACGGCTATGCCCGGCGGCCCAGGAAGCTGGTCAGGATAGGCAAATCCGCCTGACAATACAGTGACCTTGGTCGGGAAGCCCCCACGGGGGTGATAACTGGTTGAATCCATGGTGCCAAGAAAACCCTCTAAACGTTGAAGCGAGAGCGCCCGTACCAAAACCGACACAGGTAGGCGAGTGTAAAAGCACTAAGGCGCGCGAGAGAACTCTCTCTAAGGAACTCTGCAAAATAGCCCCGTAACTTCGGGAGAAGGGGTCCTACATTAGGGTGCAAGCCCGAGGTAGGCACAGTGAATTGGCTCTAGCGACTGGTTACCAGAACCACAGCACTCTGCAAACCCGTTTAGGGGACGTATAGGGTGTGACACCTGCCCGGTGCTGGAAGGTTAAGAGGAGCGGTGCAAGCTGCGAATTGAAGCCCCAGTGAACGGCGGCCGTAACTATAACGGTCCTAAGGTAGCGAAATTCCTTGTCAGGTAAGTTCTGACCTGCACGAATGGTGTAACGACTGGAGCGCTGTCTCGGAGAGAGACTCGGTGAAATTGAATTGGCCGTATAGATGCGGCCTACCCGCAGCAGGACGAAAAGACCCCGTGGAGCTTTACTATAGCTTGATACTGACGTCTGGATTTATCTGTGTAGCATAGGTGGGAGACTGTGAAGCCGGAACGCTAGTTTCGGTGGAGTCAAAGGTGAAATACCACCCTGATGAATTCGGCCGTCTAACCTTCACCCGTTATCCGGGTGGGGAACAGTGTTTGGTGGGTAGTTTGACTGGGGCGGTCGCCTCCTAAAGTGTAACGGAGGCGCACAAAGGTTCCCTCAGCACGGTCGGAAATCGTGCGGAGAGCGTAAGAGTATATGGGAGCTTGACTGCGAGACGTACATGTCGAGCAGGGACGAAAGTCGGTTCTAGTGAACCGGTGGTACCTTGTGGAAGGGCCATCGATCAACGGATAAAAGTTAC
>CAZZPQ010000193.1:0-5915 GCA_964655595.1 uncultured bacterium | reverse complement strand
ATAAGTGGCTCAAGCGGAATACCTCTGTTTCAATCGCTCTCACTTCATTCGGAAACTCGCTCCGCTTGGGTTATTTCTTAAGGAGATAACAGGAATTGGTATTACCTGGCATTTAATCGCCCTGCGAATTGCAGGTTACCTGCTTGTATTCAGCAGGTAAAACTGTCAGGATACAGTTCATGAAGGTGAGTATTGATGTTCCTGGCTGGGCGCAGTACGTCCTGTCCGATTTGACCAATATGCACCGTCAGCCACATCCAGTTGCGGGGCTTAAACGCCTTAAACTCGAGCTTCCCGACGATGTGTATTTTGAATATGCCTTTCTGGATGCTCATGGACGGATGCGTGCTGATCCGCAAAACCCCCTACGGGCAAAGAATCCCTGGTATACCAACGTCAGCGCCCTAATGGGACCACATTACCAGGCGCATCAGCTGGCCAATCCTGTAAAACCTCAAGGTCGTAGCCAAAGAGAGCGACTGGCCTCTAAAGTATTGGGGCAAACTTATCGACTGATACTCTACAGCCCTGTTGGGCACGAGGATGCGAGTCTGCCACTCGTAGTCGTGCAGGATGGACAAGCCTACTATCACATTGCAGGGCTACCTGGGGTGCTCGAGTCCTTGCTGCAAGCATCTCTTATCAGACCAGCACATCTGCTATTTATAGAACCCCATGACCGCGACCTTGAGTACCGCTTTTACGAGGGGTATCAAACCTTTGTGCTAAGTGAACTGATTCCTTTTGCCAAGGAACGCCTGGCTATTCATGAGATTTTGCTACTGGGGGCAAGCCTGGGTGGTTTGCTGAGTGCTAGTCTGGCACTTAAGAATCCGGGTACGTTTCACAGCGTCATCTGTCAGTCAGCAGCATTTCTGGGTACGCCCAGTAACCCTGATGTCTACTATTCAGCAGATTCCTGGGTTTTACAACAACTAGAGCACTACCATGACCCGATGCTTCGTTGGTATCTGGAGGTGGGCACACTCGAGTGGCTCACAGACATAAACCGGAGCGTTCAAAGCGCGCTACAAGCCAGCGGCGCGGAGTTAAAGTACACAGAGCGCAATGCCGGACACAACTGGGTGAACTGGCGCAATGGTATAGCAGATGCGCTTAGCTTTGCACTAGCCTTATAACCTGCTTAACTCATCAAGGGGTACCACAAAGATAACGGCCCCACCCACAGTGACTTCGATAGCTTCGGCATACATATCAAACTGGGTGGTCATGGGCATCATCTTGCTGCGCTGACGACATGTCTGGGCAATGAGCACCTTGACCTGCGCAACCTCGTCATCTTTGACACCAATCAGGTAGGTAGTGCTGCCTTCGCGCAAAAAGCCTCCGGTGGAAGCAAGTCTGGTGGACCGAAACCCGTGTTCGGTCAGGGCCTGACGCAACCTGTCAGAATCGGTATTCTGAATCACGGCGATAACCAGTTTCATGTCTTGCCTCCTCTAGGTTCCAGTCAAACTTAAACTGCTGTACTTCTCGCATTATATTACGATACTCAGGGCAGTTCAAAGCGGTAAGCAAGGCTTAGGCCC
Organism: uncultured bacterium; assembly: GCA_964655595.1. Classification (GTDB taxonomy): domain Bacteria; phylum Deinococcota; class Deinococci; order Deinococcales; family Trueperaceae; genus CAZZPQ01. The sequence goes on along the minus strand of CAZZPQ010000193.1, from coordinate 4,365 downwards.
GCGCTGTTTTTCATAAGCTCGCTGATAGAAGCGTCAAGGTACAGCTCGGCAATCAGCTGGCCAAAACCAAGCTCCTGTGTTGTAGCAAGTTCCAGACGAAGCGGCTGGATATCTGTCCGGTAAGGCTCGAGTCTTGCGTTTAGGCGATAGCTGAAACCAGGCTCGCGCAGGCTTTGTGATACCTCCATGCTAATGCCAGGACCCAAACCGCTTGAACTGGCAGCCAGCCACAGGGCCACTGCCACACGCGGGGTATTGCGTTGGCTCAGGCGGTACTCTGTTCCAGCAGCCAGAAAGCCTGAAGCAAGCCCGGGGGGCAGATAGGCAAGGGTCTTAATAAGCAACTCACCGTCATCGATGATTCTGAGCAAGCGCAACTCAGCTCCCAGACGACCAGCCAGCCCCTCACCTGCGGCAAAGTACAGCGAGGGCTGAACGCTGACAATCAGATCACGGTTAACACGGTAACTCAGGCTGATGTCAGTCGCCAGCCCCCAACTTGTGACGGGCAGTATGGGCCTGGAATTACCCTGAAAACGGCCAGACCAGTCAAATGCTGGATTGCTGGAAAAAATCGATATACCAAGCGCCGCAGCAACAGACGCAATCACCCCATCCAGCCCAAAGGATATATCGTAGTGACCGCTGGTTGAAGCGGCCAGCTCAGCCAGCAGACTAATGTTGCCCAGTGGGCCAAATGACTCCGTTTCCCGCATCGTCAGCGCAAAACTCAGGTTCTGTCTGTCGCTTGCCAAATGCAGGTCAAGCCTGGTGCTGTCCAGCCGCAGGTTGCCCAGGTAAAGACGTATACCGAAAGCAGAAGTCATCTCGTCAACCCCTGATGTTGTCGTGCCAACACCGATGGTGAGGGTCTGGGCTTTAGCTGTGAAAACCAGCAACAGGCATAGCGAGATCAATAGGATGCAAAAGAGGTGCTGAGGGTTGCTACCCTTGCTTGGGTTATCAGACAGCAAGCGAGGGCTAGGATATACAGCTCGAGCTGGCATAGTGTGTTATACCAAATCTGGCTCCCTCATACCGAGCCCGATACATTGGTTACAGATTTGAAAAGCAATCCCACTGCCTCCTCGCTCTGCTCCGAATAAATCATCGTTGGGGAATATCCGCTAGTCACAACTCACACGGCAGTGGTACACTTTGCACTGTTGTCTTCAGGCTTTTTAGCCTGGGGGCTTGAGGAGAAACATTATGAATATTCTTGGACGGGTAACTGTATTACCCAACTTGCCGAGCAAAATCGAGCGTTTATCCGAGTTGGCCACGAACCTTTTTTGGACCTGGACACCTGAGGCCCGCACCCTGTTTCGGCAACTGGACCCAGATCTGTGGGAAAAAGTTGATCACAATCCTGTGGTACTCCTGCGCGATATCTCCCAGCAAAAACTCGAGCGGGCCGCCAAGGATAAAACATACCTGGCAGATTATGTCAGGGTACTAAGTGCTTTTGACGCTTATCAGCAGCGCCCAGGCTGGTTTGGCAGTCTAGGCAAAACCGATCAGCTCTATGCCTATTTTTGTGCTGAATATGGCTGGCACGAGGCGGTAGCGCTGTACTCGGGTGGCCTCGGCATTCTGGCGGGCGACCATACCAAGGCAGCGTCTGACCTTGGTGTGCCCTTGGTCTGTGTGGGTCTGTGGTATCCCGAAGGCTACTTTCATCAGCGGGTCGCTGCGGATGGTCAGCAAGAGGCGGTCTACGAGGTAAAAAGCCCTTATGACCTTCCCTTACAAGCTGTCACGAATGCTGCAGGGGAGGAGTTAAGGGTCAGCGTTGCGGTTCAGGGACGTGAAGTGCAGATTCGTGCCTGGCGGGTTATGGCAGGGCGTGTTCCCATTTATCTGCTGGATACCGATATTGCTGATAATGCCACTGAGGACCGTGAGTTGCTCAAGCGCCTCTATGGTGGTGACCAGCGTACCCGCATTGCTCAGGAAATTGTCCTGGGTATTGGCGGGGTTCGCATGTTGCGGGCACTGGGGATCGCGCCTAGTTCCTGGCATATGAACGAAGGACACAGCGCTTTTATGCCGCTGGAGCGCTGCCGCGAACTGGTTGAGCAGGGTCTGAGTTTTGACGTGGCCAGGGAACTGGTCAGCAGTTCAACGGTTTTTACCGTCCATACGCCGGTGGTTGCCGGTAATGACAGCTTTCCTTTTGACCTGGTAAGCCAGTATTTTGGCGGCTACTGGGGGAGCCTTGGTCTGAGTCAGAATGCCTTTCTCGAGCTGGCCCGCCATGATCTTGGTTGGGGACCAATGTTCAGTATGCCAGCCCTGGCACTGCGTTTTTCCTCGGGGCGCAATGGTGTTGCCGAGTTACATGGTGATACCAGCAGACGCATCTGGAGTGACCTGTGGCCCGAGGTGCCTACTGAAGAGGTTCCCATCGGTCACGTGACCAATGGAGTTCATTACTCGAGCTGGGTAGCGCCGCAGATGCAGGATTTGCTCAACACCGTGATGCCTGCTGGCTGGCGGGACAACCTGTCTGACACCAGTATGTGGCAGCAGGTCAGTAACCTGGCCAACGACACTTTCTGGGATATTCGCAAAACGCTCAAAGCACAGAGTGTCCGCTTTTTGCGCCGTCGGGTTTTGCGGCAGTTGACACGCCATGGTGCCAGTCCTACAGCCAAGCATGATTCCGGGGAGCTCTTTAATCCTGAGGTGCTGACTATCGGCTTTGCACGGCGCTTTGCTACCTATAAACGTGCCACCCTGATTTTTCGTGACCTGGAGCGCCTGGAAGCGCTTCTGAATGATGAAACACGTCCTGTGCAGCTGGTTTTTGCCGGTAAGGCACATCCGGCAGATATGCCTGGGCAAGCCCTGATTATGCAGATCCAGAACCTTTCCCAAGATCCACGCTTCATTGGCAAAATTCTATTTGTTGAAGATTATGATATGGCAGTAGGGCGGGCGCTGACCAGGGGTGTCGATGTTTGGTTAAACAACCCCCGCCGACCTCTGGAAGCCTCGGGAACCAGCGGACAGAAGGCCGCGATGAACGGTATCCTGAATCTGAGCATTCTGGATGGCTGGTGGCCTGAGGGTTATGACGGTGAAAATGGTTGGGCCATTGGCAATTCTCACCGCTCCAACAGAACTGTAGCCGAAGGTGTCGAGGAAACCATAGATGCCACCGATGCCGACGCTCTTTATGACCTGCTCGAGCGAGAGGTCATTCCGCTCTATTACGAGCGGGACGCCAAGGGCATACCCCACAAATGGTGTGACCGTGCCAAGAAGGCAATTATGACGGTGAGTCCAAAGTTCAACGCGCAACGCATGGTGCGTGATTATGTTCTTAAGTACTATCAGCCTGCTTCTGAGCGCGGTCTAGGCCTGGCAGCCAACAACTATCAGCCAGCCAAAGACCTGGCGGCCTGGCGGCAGCGCATCGCCCAGCACTGGCACAGCATTTATCTCAGTGCCAAACCTGTAGTAACGGAGGTTCACCGCGTGGGTGATGAGATTCAGGTTGGTGCGGTCCTGCATCCTAGAGAGTTGGCAGACTTGCCCATTTCTGTTGAGGTTGTTTACAGTCTCGAGCAGGATGATCTTAAGCAGAACCTCAGAACGGTCGCTATGACGCCCAGCGAGGAGTTTGACGATGGGGCACGTGTCTATCAGGCCAGCTTTACTCCAGAGATTTCCGGACGGCTTGTTTATGGTGTCAGAGCTTATCCGCAACATGAGCACTTACCCAGTCCTTTCGACGCTTATGCAATCAGGTGGGCCTGATGTTGCGCGACAGGGCCTATACACTCATGACCGAATGGACGGAATCTGACAGTTTGCGCAAGCACATGCTGGCGGTGGAAAGCGCGGTTTGTGCCTATGCCAGGCGCTTCGGTGAAAATGAAGACTTATGGGCGGCAACAGCGCTGCTACACGACTTTGACTACGAGCGCCACCCCGACTATGATGTGGCTGCCCAAACGGGTCATCCCTTTACAGGTGTGGCACACCTTAGAACCCTGGGCTATCCCGAAGAGATGCTTGGGGCCATTCTAGGACATGCCGATTACAGTGGCGTACCCCGCCTGACACAGCTTGCCAAGGTACTCTATGCCTGTGATGAAATCACCGGTCTCATAACCGCAGCGGTGCTGGTACGCCCTGATAAAAACATTGCCAATCAGGAACTCAAAAGCCTGAAGAAAAAGTTTAAGGATAAGGCTTTTGCGCGTGGTGTGCAACGTGAAGATGTCATCCGTGGGGCTGAGGAACTAGGTGTGGAGCTGTGGGAGCATGTCGCTTTTGTGCTGGAGGCAATGCAGGCACGTGCCGCTAGCCTGGGACTTGACGGTAACTCACTGTAATACCAGTTCCGGATAAATC
>CAZZPQ010000192.1:0-5918 GCA_964655595.1 uncultured bacterium | reverse complement strand
GAGACCTGCCAGCAGATTATTGCCTATTTGCAAGAGCATCAGGTGCTCGAGCGCTCGCTACCTTGAATAGTAGACCTCTTGCAAAAGTCCACATTGTCGGTCTCAAGATTGCTCAGTTGATACTTTCGCAAGAGGTTTAGTATGTAGTTTGGTGATAGCGAATGTTGCATAATTCAACCTTCTGGACGCTATTTTTATCGCCTTCTCACACATGGCAAACCTGATGCCTGCTCACAACAACAAACAGTCCTGTGACATTTTCACTTTCAAGTCTGGCAATCATGGGTTAAGCTCAAAAGCAGAGAGTGATCGAGCCCTTTGTCAAGGCTCTGAATGCGTGCGAGAGGAGAAAGGTCTTCACTGTAAAGGTTGCTTTGCCAGAGTTGATAGTCAATCTGAAATCATGGGAAGACTGAATTATGCTATGAGATGCTATGTGTCTAGCACTAGAGTATTTAGTAACATCAATCAATGCTGGCGATTGCCAAATCGGATGAGTATGTCCCTACTACATAGCAGCCGTTTTTTACAGCAGTGGTTTTACTTCTGTCACAGGATCAAAAACCATCGTCCGATGAAGACGTATTGACATGATCGCCATTTTGCTTGCTTTCATAATTTCTTTCGCTGCGCTTCATCTCTTACTGAAATCATCCTGGCGTCAGCGGGTAGTTGCCCACGCTGACGAACGCTCGATGCACAAGGGCCTGGTACCACGTTTCGGTGGCATTGGTATTATTTTGGGTATAACGACAGGTTGGCTGATTTTGGGCGTGAACTCCTGGTGGCTTTTGCTGCTTCTTGGCAGTAGCATCGCAGCTGTTTCTTTTCTTGATGACCTTTTTACATTACCTGTTCTGATACGTCTATTTGCCCAGTTTGGTATGGCTTTCGCTTTTATCTATCATGAGTTTGGTTTTAATCAGAGCTGGCTTGCCTTCATCCTTGTTTTTGTGGTGGTATGGATGGTCAACCTTTACAATTTCATGGATGGTTTAGACGGTATGGCAGGAGGCATGGCGGTTTTTGGATTCAGCACTTTTGCTATCGCTGCTTACCTGGTTGCACGGGATGTCATGCTTATGCAGGCGGCCATCGTGGTAGTGGCAGCAACACTGGCATTCTTGCGCTGGAATCTGCGCCCTGCACGTTTGTTTCTGGGTGACGTTGGCTCAACGTCGATTGGTTTTATTGCGGCTGCCTTTGCCTTTTATGGCTGGCGGGAGACGATGTGGCCTTTCTGGTTTCCAATGGTCGTGTTTGCGCCGTTTATTGCCGACGCTACCATCACACTCCTCAAACGTACAATCAATGGTGAAAATATTTTTCAAGCACATAACAAACACTATTATCAGCGTTTGGTTCGTATGGGCTGGACGCAGGCGGATGTTCGCATTGCCTGGTATATTGCCATGCTGATTTCAGCGGTTTGTGCAGTTTTGCTTCTTTACGCACCGCTGTGGGTACAGATGGCAAGTCTCATTTCTTTGGCGATCAGCGTTGCTCTGGCGTTTGGCTGGATTGACTTGCGCTGGCGTAACTTTCAGAACTTACAGAGCCCTGCTGTAGCCACCTCAGAGTTGTCGGCAGCTGCAACTTCTCAAGGGCGAGGACTCGAGCGCCAGCCGACCACCTATGCCAAGGATGTGCCTGCTCTCTCTTTGGTACCTAAGGAGCCACAGGTTCTAAATCCTGCTATGAAAGACTAGTCAGGTGCGCAATCCTGATTGCTGAAAGGTCGGCCATTGGGGAAGGCCAGCATTTGGCTGATTTTGTTATGATGGCAGGATATTTAGTTTTGTAGTGAGACCTTATGGATATTATTGTTCCTGTTTATAACGGCCTGGACGACTTAAAAAAGTGTCTTGGTAGTTTGCTTGCCAGCAAGAATGAGTTAGCCTGGCATGCGTTTGTCATCAACGATGCCAGCAGCGATCCTGCAGTAACCCCCTATCTTAAGGGTTTTGCCAGTGAAGGGCGTTTGACTGTGCTAGCCAATGCTGAGAACCTTGGCTTCGTAGCTTCTGTCAATAAGGGCCTGTCTCTCAGTCGTGGTGACGTTGTTTTGCTCAATAGTGATACGGTTGTTTGTGATTACTGGCTGGACAGACTTTATGCGCACAGCCAGCTTCAGCCCAAAGTAGCAACGATTACACCGCTTTCAAACAATGCTACGCTTGCCAGTTTTCCAGAGCTGAACTCTGAAACCAACAGTAGCCTGGGACTAAAGCCTGAAGTCCTTCATGAGCTGTGTTACCAAAGTAATCGACAGGTATCGGTCAAAGTGCCCACAGGGGTTGGTTTCTGCATGTATATCTCGAGGGCTGCGATTGACGCCGTGGGTCTCTTGAACAGTCGGGATTTTGGGCGCGGCTATGGAGAAGAGAATGATTTTTGTCTGAGGGCAAGTACGAAAGGCTTTGTCAACCTGCTTGCCTGCGATGTGTACGTCCATCATGCGGGTGGGGTCAGCTTTGGTAGTGAAAAGCAAGAGCGTGTGAAGCAGGCTGTCACAAAGCTCAATGAGCTACATCCGGGTTATGACCGAGCCATCCATGAGTTCATGTCACTCGATCCCATCAGGGAATACCGCCTTAAGGTACTCCTGAAACTTTCACGTGTTGATAAGCGGCCCGTCATCCTGCACGTGTGTCATAACCATGGTGGAGGCACACTGCAGCATATTCGGGAGCTTGCTGCTCATTTTGAGTCCACAGCAATCAGTTGGGCCTTGCGCTCACTCAATGGTGATGTGGTGAGGCTCGAGTGGGCAACGGCACCTTCTTGCTATATCGATATTGATACACAAGACGACCAGGTTTTTTTCTGGGAAATCCTGAAATATATTGGCGTTAGCCGCATACATGTTCATCATATTGCAGGTTTGCCTCAGGAGGTTTTTACCTTTATTCGTGAAGCAGGACTGCCGTACGATGTAAGCCTGCATGATTACTTTTTTCTTGCCAGTAATCCCACCCTGACCGATAGTCAAGGGCGCTATCAGCCAGCTCTTGCTTACAGGCCGGAGTTGGCAGAGTGGCAAAGCAGGCAACATGCCTTCCTTAAGGCTGCTGAGCGCATTATTTGTCCGTCAGAGGTGGTTAGGGACCTATACGAGCAGAGTTTCCATGACCTCTCATACCAACTCGCCCCGCATCTGGATACCGAGCTTTCTTTTCCCCATCCTGCTGTAGTTACACAAGGAATAAAACACAGACCTATTAGGGTGATGGTACTTGGCGCCCTGAATAAAGCCAAGGGTGCTGATTTACTCGAGGCTGTAGCGAAAGAAGCGACGCTAGCTGGCGAGTTTAGTTTTAGCCTGCTGGGCTACGCCTACCGGCAACTTGATTCATCAGTGCGGGTGCTTGGAGCTTACCAAAACAGTGAGGTAGCGCACCTCATTGAGACGGAGAACCCCGATCTGATTTGGTTTACCGCCACCTGGCCGGAAACCTATAGCTATACACTCAGTGCCGCTCTTGGCTCTGGGAAGCCGATTTTGGCGCCTTGTCTGGGTATATTTCCGGAACGACTCGTGGGTAGACCGCTTAGTAACACCTATGATTCCCTGGCAGATGTTGCTAGTATAATCGCCGCATTGCAGGATTTTGCACACAGTATTGCAGGTCAAGCTGGCTCATTCACTTGGGAATCCCAGAAAGCGCCAGGTTGCTTTTATCAACAAGACTATTTGGTAGAAGCATATTCCAGACTCGAGCCGACACTCAGTGAGACCGAATTGCTGGATGGACTGGCATATCGGATGGTGCCAAAACTAAACCGTAAGGAACGACTGCTGGGTCATTTGCTGGGTTTAAAACGCTTTCCTATGGTTCGCAGTATTCTGAAACGAATACCGCTGGAGCGCAAGATTAAGGTTGTTAAGTTTTTTACAAATAAGAATCTTCTGGATGTTGAAAGGCAGCCGTTTCGCTAGCAGATGTGCTAGCCTAGGGATTGGATTATGTTGCCAGCTTCAAGTGAAGTAAGTCAAACAGGTGTCAGAGAAGCAGCCGAGAATCAGCAAATAGTCAAGCGAAGCCGTCGCCATGCTGCATTTCGGCAGTTCATCCATCACTGGAACATCGTCCTTCATCAAACCAGAGTAGATATGCAAAATGAGTCCCAGCGCTTTTATCTGGGGATTCTCTGGTGGTTTTTGGAACCACTAACGCTTATTTTGATTTTTGTTGTCCTGGTCAAGTCAGGCTTGCGCTTTGGTGGCGATGATGCTCGTGTGGACTTTATCATCGTTGGTATCCTGACTTTTCAGTTTTTTACGGGTGCCTTTAACAGTGGTGCAGGTTCACTTACTGCCAATCGCGGACTGATGAACCAAGTCGCCTTGCCCATGTGGATTTTCCCAGTGCAAAACTATCTCTATACCCTGGTAAAATACGGTTTTTTGCTTTTTGTACTCTTTGCCTATTTGTGGGCTTCGGGGGCGCCGTTCTCGGTACATTACCTGGCTTTTCCGCTTGTGTTACTACCTTATTTCTTGCTCACGCTGGGGTTAGCCATCCTCGCTTCGGCAGCAGTGCCATTCCTGCCGGATTTGCGCCTGGTTTTTTCAAGTTTCTCACGCCTGCTGTTTTTTACTTCAGGGGTGTTTTTTCAGATTCAAACGCTCGAGCCTGAAGTCCAGCAGCTTTTTTACCTCAATCCGCTGGCTGTTATCATCTCGAGTACCAGAAACGTGCTGCTCTACAGGCAGTGGCCTATGTGGGAAAGTTTGCTGGTTATCACCCTATGCTCGGTGCTTTTGCTGATACTGGGTTTGCGAGTACTGAACCGACTCCGCTATGTTTATCCTAAAATGGCGCGAGGTTAAAGTGTGAAACAGGATCTTATACGCCTAAAAAATGTGGGCGTTAAGTATGAGCGCCGTGAAGGCCGCTGGAAGTTTAGTCAGTTCTGGGCGCTCAAGGACATTAGTTTCACTATTCAACAAGGGGAAATTCTGGGTGTGGTGGGTCGCAATGGTTCAGGTAAAAGTACCTTGATGAGATTACTTGCCAATATCTACCAACCTGACCGCGGTGAAATGCAGCACTGCCGTCCTTTCACCGCATCTTTGATTGCGCTAAATGTTGGTTTTGTAGCCCATCTTTCTGGGCGCGATAATGTGGTTCTTGGGGCAATGCTGCTCGGTCTTGATAGAAAGAGTGCTTTGGCAATCGTTGATGACGTCAAGGAGTACAGCGAATTGGGTGAATTTTTTGAACAGCCTGTCATCACTTATTCAAGTGGTATGAAGTCGCGCCTGGGTTTTTCGGTAGCGAAATATGCCAATCCTGACTTAATCCTGATTGATGAAGCCTTGGGCACGGGGGATGAGCGGTTTAGAAAGAAATCTGAAAAAGCCATCAAGGAAAAATTGCTCAGAGATACGAGTACGGTCGTACTGGTGTCGCACAGTCCGGGAATACTGCGAGAATTGTGCAGCAGAGTTATCTGGATTGAAAATGGTGTGGTGAATATGCAAGGTGATCCGAATGATGTTCTGGACGCTTATATATCAGCAAGCTAAGTTTATGTTGCTGATGTGCATAATGGTGTCTATTCTATAGCATTTCCAGGCTTTGTTGAGACAAGCTGAATGAGTTTATTTCAAACCCCCAGGTCGCATGGGTCATTGAAGCATCTCAATGACCCATGGAAACGCTACTTGAAGCGCTGAAACGTCACCACATTTTTTAGCATTGGAGAACTTTGTCCAGGCAGAGTCGTTGGGCAGGGAAGACTAGAAATGAACCCCAGGCACAGCAGCAACATCAAACTCGAGCGAAAGGCCTCAAACTTTTGCTAAGTCATCCACTAATACCGAGCCCGATATATTGGTTAAGGATTTGAAAAGCAATCCCCGCTTCCTAACGCCCTGCTCGGGATAATAACAATTCCGGTTATTTCCTTAA
>CAZZPQ010000191.1:0-6024 GCA_964655595.1 uncultured bacterium | reverse complement strand
ATTGACATCAACCTTAAACCTTTTGACCGTAAGTACCCTTGAGCTTGGGCGTTAAGTGTCAAATGTACATCCCAAGCATAGCTTATATCGTTTAACGCTATACGTTATAATCTAGGTTGTGATTAATACCAGGTCCGGATAAATCGTTGGGTTTATCGCAATGATTTATCCGGAACCAGTATTACTCTTGGAGACACTGCTCGAGAATAGCGCAGTCAAGTCAGCCAACTAGCCTGTTCACGCAATTTGCCACAACTTACTGGCCTGCAAGGTCCAGGCATGCTGCTGCTGACTGAGCTGACCTTCACTCACCAGGATGCGCGCATCTCTTAAAGTTGTGCGCGCTTCACGCCATAGATCAGGATTGATCACAAGCTGCACCCGCCGCTGGTTGTCCTCTAGTAACCAGAAGGCAAAGCCCTGCGCTGTCGGTGGCTTTTGCCGCGCTATCACCAGCCCCGCTGTTCTCACCGCGCCGCCGTGTCTGATTTGCTCCATCGGTACAGCCCCCAGCTCGAGCAACTGATTTCTGTAAAGGTCAACCGGATGCACGGCGTGCTCACTGTAGCCCTTGAGATTAAACTCCCAGCTTAAGCGCTCCATGGTGGAGAGTTCTGGGAAAGGGGGCGTATCCACAGAGTCAAACAGACTGGCCTGTCCGGGCTGACTTTGTCTGGCGAGTACACCAAGCCGGAAAAGCCCCTCGCGCCTGTCGACAAGTCGGTCAAAAGCTCCCGCACGGTCCAAGACCTCAAGGACATCCTGATCGAGGGCGACCCGCTCTAACAAATCACGCAGACTCAGGTATGGCCCCCTGAGCATCCGTTCCAGCATGAGCTGTTTGGCAACCTCAACCGATACCCCTTTCGCTGCGCATAGAGGTGGTCTGAGCCGTTTGCCATACGCTGTTTTTTCCACCGTATAGTAAAAACCAGAAGCGTTGATATCCAGTCTGGCAAAGCCTACCCCGCGCTGCCGCGCCTCTTGCCTTAACGTACCCGCGCTGTACATGCCCGGTTGCTCGCTCATCACTCCAGCCAGATATTCGGCTGGGTAGTAGTGTCTTAACCAGGCGCTGGTATAAGCGTGGAGCCCAAAGGCCCAGGCGTGGCTCTCCGCAAAACCATAACCCCGAAACGAGGCGCACAGCTCAAAGATGCGCATCGCTGTTTGCTCATCAGCCCCAAGGGTCAGCCTCGCACCTTCGATAAAGCGTCTGAGCTCGCTGCGAATCTCGGCTTCGTCTTCAAAACGCGCCACCTCTTTACGAAACCTGTCTGATGCCTCCCAGTCAAAACCTGCCACATGATGGGCAATCTGCATCACCTGCTCCTGATACAAAAGCACACCATAGGAGCGCTTCAGGATGGGTTCCAGAGCTGGATGCAAATAGCTGATCACTTCTTTGCCCTGTCTGCGCCTGACATAGGGATGCACGCTGTTGCTCTGAATGGGCCCCGGCCTCACCAGGGCGACCTGATCCTTGAGATCCTGCTGGTTCTCAGGTTTGAGGTTGACACTCATGATGACCTGCGCTGGTGACTCAATCTGAAAGAGCGTCATGGTATCCCCTGCCTGGATGGTTTGCCAGACTGCTGGGTCATCCGGTGGATGCAGGTCAAGATAAATGCGCTCGCTGCGTAAGACTTCCTCTCGAGCACGCTCAAAGACGCCCAGCATCCGCAAGCCCAGCAAATCAAGCTTCATCAGCCCCAGTCGCTCAATGTCGTCCTTGTCAAATTGCAAGCAGCGCAGACCGCCGCTACTCACTTCCTGTGGAGAGTAGTGGCTTAGTGGATAGCGGCTCAGTACCCAGCCACCGCTATGTGGTGCAATCTGCCGCACAAAACCACGCTCCATCATTTGTAAAAGCTGCCTCAGAACCATCTTGACCGGGGCCTCTCCCAAAACCTCATCAAAGACTTCTTGTGCCTCGCCTACGCGCTGGGGGCGCAGATGTCGGAAGTCGCGCCCCAGAGAGCGTGTCAGGGTATCACGTTGCTTGGCGGGCAGGCCCAGTCCGCGCCCCAAATCCTGGATGGCCGAAGGCAGATAGTAGCTAATTTTGTTACAGACCATGGCGCTGTTGGGAAAGCGCTGCTCGAGCCAGCTAAACACCTCACGACGACGACTCGAGGCAATATCGATATCGATATCTGGCATACTGCGCTTGCCACTATGTAAAAAGCGCTCAAAGAGCAGCCCATGACTTACGGGGTCGGCTTCGCTAATGCCTAGCAGATAGCAAATGACGCTGCCCGCTGCGCTACCCCGCCCCGAGGCTAGAATGCCCCGAGCACGGCAGAAATCCATCACCTCTTTCACCACCAGAAAAAAGTCTGCAAAGCCCAGTGATTTTAGGATATAGAGCTCTCGCTCGAGCCTGTCTTTGGCCTCGGTAAAAACAGCACCAGGATAGCGCTTTAGAAGTTCATCGCGGCAGAGCTGTTCCAGGTAGCTGTCGCTGTCATAACCCTCGGCTACGGTGGCAGGGGGTGGTATCAGTCGGTCGGGCAAGAGCTCAAAACCGAGCTGACTTGCCAGATAGTTGGCATTATCAATCGCGTCCTGAAAGGGTACTGCTGCCTGGGCAGGAATCGCCTGACAATCGTTCAGGGGTCTATCACGATGGGCTGTGCTCAGGGTGATTCCCAGTCGTCCACAAAGAAGTGTGTCATAAAGTGGCATCAGTTGCGGCTGGGCGTAACGTACCTCAGGTGAATAGACAGCAGGCACTTTATGTTCACGGGCAAAGCGCCTGAGCGCAGCAGCGCGGCGCATATCCCAGGGATAATGCTCAAAAAAGAGCTGTACCCATAGTCGCTCCTGAAAGGCTGTTTTGAGAGCGCTCAGCAGATAGGTTGCTTCGCTGAGCTGGCGCTTGCCTAAAAGCCGACTTAAAAATCCCTCGCGCCCACCCGTCAGACAGTGCAGGTCCATACTGTGGGCCTCGAGCATGCTAAGCGTCACGATTTTATCCCCAGCTTTTGCTAGTGTGATGAGCCGATTGAGCGTCTCATAGCCCTGGCGTGAGCCTGCCAGCAGATAAAGCGGATAACTTGCTGACTTGTGCGTAAAGGGAATACAGGCCCCTATGAGCGGTGTGACGCCATGCTTTTGGGCAGCACTGACGAGTTCCACCGCGGCGTAGACACCAAGGGTATCTGTTATCGCGCAGTGGCTGTAGCCCAGTGCGGCAGCCGTTTCGACCAGCATGGTTGGACTCGATACCCCACGACCAAAGGAAAAATGAGAGTGGCAACTGAGCAGGCTGCTGAGGCGATTTGGAAGGTGTGCTATCATTACTTTAAGGAGTAAGAATGCAATTGGTAAGGAAAGCTAAGTTAAGCAGCAAGGGACAGGTCACCATTCCACAAGATGTGCGTAAGGCCCTCAGGCTGCGAGAAGGCGACGTGCTCACCTTCGCCGTGGATGAAACAGGGCAGCTCACTCTGCGCTCTGAACAAAGCAGCGATCCTGTGGCAGGCTGGCTGGGTGCCTGGCGTGAAGGCGAGGGTTTAACGCTGACTGAGATTCTCGAGCGGGAACGCGAGCAACGCGGTTGGTAACAGCGCTGGATACCAATGTGCTGTCGGCACTGCTGAGCGGTACAGCCGAGGAGGCGTTGACCGCTCAAACAAAGCTGAGAGAGGCACTTGAGCAGAGCAGTCTGCTGATTTCGCCAGTGGTTTATGCCGAACTCAGGGCCGCACCCAAAGGCAGTGAAGACGAAGTGCAAGCACTCTTGCATGATCTGCGCATCGATGTGGACTGGCACTTGAGCGAAACCAGCTGGCGACTGGCAGCGGATGCCTATCGCGCCTATGCGCTCAGGCGACGCCAGCAGGGTGCTGATCAAGGCTCTAAACGTCTGCTGGCCGACTTTATTATTGGCGCCCATGCCCTGGAAGCCGCAGGTCGCCTCCTCACCTTTGACCAAGGCAAGTACCGAGCAGTATTCCCAAGCCTGGAATTGCCCTAGTCCAGCGTGCCAGCTAAAAACCATTTTCCCTCACTACAGTAGAGTTCAACTGTTCTATCGGGCAGATCAAGCAGCACATAGTCCCGTGGCGCTTGTCCCTGCCACCACTCAGGCCACAGACGATAGCTGTCGATCAGCTGCAATACGGGTTGAGTGTTCACCCTTATGGGTAGGCCATCCTGACTGATGACATCTACTTTCAGTCTTTGCATCCCCTTCTCCTTCCCGAGCAAGAACCTGTTTACGAAACCGAAACTCAGCAATGGGCATGTAAGGATTCACCTCCCGAAAGACAAACAAACCCTCAGCAAAGCGCTCGCTGACAGCCTGAACCGCTTTGGAGAGCTGCGCCCGTTGTTGCCACAGGGAAAGCTGCAGCGCTTCGTGCGCAATTCCTGTGAGTTCAAGCTGAAGCTGCTCAATCCCCAGACCCAGCACCCCACTATCCTGCAAAGAGAGCCGCGCCTGACGGGCAATCATGCCTGCTCGAGCCAGTGGCAGTTTGCTCAGACGACTGCCTGAAAATACTAAGCCACTCGCTGTAGCACTCAGGCTCAGCTGATAAGCGACCTTGCCAGCAAGTTGTGCCTCGAGCCTTTCTGCTAACCAGTCGAGAATGGGAAAAATCTGATAGGGCTCGGTCACTGCATCCGTGAAGTTATAGCGGGCATTTAGCGTTAAGGGCGGTTTGAAGCGTGCCACATCCTGACGTTGTGGCCCCTTGAGATAGCGAATCAGCATTTTAGCTGTTTCTGGCAAATAGGACTGCAACTGTGCTTTGCTCCAGGCTTGCAACTGCTCCAACTCACGAATGCCCAGCCAGCTCAGGCGTTGCCGAGTCCGCTCGTCCAGACCCAGAGACTGCAAAAGCTTGAGAGAAAGCCCTGCTAACTTCTCACTATCAGCCTGATAGTCTCCTGGCGTTGTTGATAGTGCCAGCAGATGTGCCATTTCCTGGGTGGTAGCAAGTCCAGCTGCTACCCCATAGAGCTGACACAAGTCTCTGAGCGTCGTAGCTTCTACATCCAGAAAAACCAGGCCCCGCTGAGGGCTCTCGATGCGGTCACTGAAAGCATAGAGTTCTGTCAGCACCATCTCCCAGGCACGTTGCAGGCTGGCAGTTGTCGCTGAGACAAGCTGCATGTCTTGACAGCAGGCTCGAGCTGTATCCAGGCTCATACCCACGTTCACGCCCTGAGCTGCTGCCAAGCCAGAAGCGGCTACAACCTTGCCCTGCTGAGCGTGAACCAGCGCTTCATCTGTTAAAGAAGGCTCAAGCCACTGCGCCTGCCACAGTACAAAAGGCTCAAATAGTAAGCAGGCAATCATTGCTTCCAGCCCTCAAAAGCGTAGCCATACCTGTGATAATCTAAAGAACGCACTAAAGACCTCCCTATGGGTCTGCGTGAGGGGTACATCCTGATCCTCGCAATGGCTGGTTGTACCCTTTACTTGTGACCAGCTAAGCATCCTTGGCTTAGTGACATATAGCATTGTATACCCTAAAAAATAAGGTATACTCTAAGTCTAAAATGACTTTGTCTTTCTGTCAAGCAAGGATAGTCACAAAATAGTCTGAAGGAGTCAATATGTGCGGTCGCTACGCTTTTATCCAGGCGAATACCCTCTACAGCCAGCTCAGTATTCAGGGGTCTCTCTTTGAAAGTTACAATATTGCTCCAACACACTATGCTCCCATCATCTGGCAAGAAGCAGGAATGCCAGCCTGGCTCAGCGCACGCTGGGGTCTCATGCCAAACTGGCTTAGGGACCCACAGACGTTTAAAGCCAGTTTATTTAATGCTCGAGCAGAAACACTCCAGGACAAAGCCAGCTTCAAGGGTCCGTTTAAGTCCCAGCGCTGTCTTGTGCCTGTCAGTGGTTTCTATGAGTGGAAAACAATAGGTGCTTCCAGGCAACCCTACTACATTCGCCCTGCAGACCAGAGTGTCATGATGTTTGCAGGTCTTTATGACTATTGGCAAGATGATACTGATGATCTGTATTCCTACACCATTATCACGACTAGCCCCAATGACTTT
>CAZZPQ010000190.1:0-6075 GCA_964655595.1 uncultured bacterium | reverse complement strand
TCTAGCCTACAAGTGCTTGCTGACTGTTTGCGGCAAGTTTAGGTTTTGTTTGCTTACGGTTTGTACCCGGCAATGCCTGCTATACTTCGCCTTTGGATGGTAGCTGACACCCATTCTGTCACAGAACACGTACCTGTGACCCGTGATTTAAGTAAGAATTCGGCGACCCCAGTGCTGAACGCACTTGGTCCGGTGACAGCCGACTTGTGAAGGAGCACTATGTTAGGTATCGGTATTGTGGGTTTGCCCAATGTGGGCAAAAGTACGCTATTTAATGCAATCACCAAAGCGCAGGTGGAGGCAGCAAATTACCCGTTTGCAACGATTGATAAGAATGTAGGAGTAGTTGCTGTGCCAGATGTACGTTTGGAAGCCTTGCAGCGCCTTTACACAAAAGGCGAGCGCGTACCGCCGCTTGTCGCCACAACAGTAGAGTTTGTTGATATCGCAGGTCTGGTCAAGGGGGCAAGTCAGGGTGAAGGTTTAGGTAACCAGTTTCTGGCAAACATACGTGAAGTCATGGCGATTGCTCATGTTGTTCGCTGTTTTGATGACCCGGATATTGTGCATGTGGCTGGGCGTGTTGATCCACTCAATGATATTGAAATCATCAATACCGAGCTGGCCCTGGCAGATATTGCGACGCTCGAACGGCGCATTGAGCGCTTGCGGCGCAGCGCTAAGGGTGATAAGGCAGATGCTGAGACCTTGCAGCAGGCTGAGGCTATGGTGGCGCATTTGTCGGCAGGCTCGAGGGCCCGAAGTTCAGACATCGAGTTACCGGCAGACTTTAATCTTCTGACTATGAAACCCGTGATTTATGTCTGTAATGTTGCCGAGCAGGATGTGGTTTCCGGCAATAGTTATGTTGCCTCGGTCAGAGAGTTTGCCGAGCAACAGGGTGATGATGTGGTGGTTATTTCTGCCAAGATAGAAGGGGAACTGGTTGAGCTTTCTGATGAGGATGCCAGTCTGTTTTTGCAGGACCTGGGTTTGTCAGAGCCAGGGCTCAATAGGCTTATCAAAAAAGGTTATGACGTGCTTGGTTTGATTACCTATCTAACAGCAGGGGAGAAGGAAGTGCGCGCCTGGACGGTCAGGACTGGCGCTAAAGCCCCACAGGCAGCAGGCGTCATTCACACGGATTTTGAGCGGGGCTTTATTCGCGCTGAAGTCATTCACTGGCAAAAACTCATCGAAGCAGGCAGTATTCCGGCTGCCAAAGCAAAGGGTTGGGTGAGGACTGAGGGCAAGGAGTATGTTGTTCAGGATGGAGATGTTATTAACTTCTTGTTCAATGTTTAATTAAGACCTGCCTCGCAGTCAGGCAGGTCTTAATGTTCTTGTAGCCGATTTTATTTACTGCTCGACGACCTCGAGAGTTACCGTCACGGAGCGCACCTCACCATTGCGCCACACGAGCAGGTCAATATCATCACCTGCAGATTTCTCGAGGATGTAATTGACCAGTTCCTGAGACTCCATGATAGGGCGTCCATCCGCTTCGATAATCACATCAGGATCGACCGGATAGCGGCGCCCTTCACCTGTTTCAATGGTGAACTGCGGATTGCGCAGCCCAGCCTTGTCCCCTGGTCCATTAGCTGCAACGTCAGCGACCACAAAACCACCTTCGGGCAGGTTTATGTTGGCGCGGACATCTTCAGGATAATCACTCACACTAAAGCCACTGATGCCAATACGGGGACGCCCGGTAATGGCGACCTGACCACGCCCTGAGATACCACCGGCTTCAAGGACGGGCAGATTTTCAGTTAAGCGGTCACTGGGAACAGCAAAGCCAATCCCCAGGTTGCCGCGCCGTCCATCCATGCCAACGCCCGGAATAATGGCGGTATTGATGCCAATCAGCTCCCCGCGCGAGTTGAGCAGGGGACCACCAGAATTGCCGGGATTGATAGCGGCATCGGTTTGAATCATCTCAATTTGAACCTGTCCTATCGATGCCAGGCTACGACCTTTTGCCGAAACGATGCCGGTCGTCACGGTCGATTGCAAGCCAAAAGGATTACCGATGGCGATGGCTTTTTGACCAACACGAACTTCACTGGATGCCGCGATTGGAATGGGTCTTAAGCCAGCAGGTAGCTCATCAGGATTGACGAGTTCTAAAAGTGCCAGGTCATAATCAGGATTCGCACCGATAACCTTAACGGGCAGCTCGCCATCGTGATTCGGGAAGCTAACGGTAAGGCTTGCGCCTTCGCGCAGCTCGACAGAGGTACCGCGCAGGGCAAGTTCAATCACATGATAGTTCGTAATGATGCGTCCGGCTTCGTCAATGACAAAGCCACTGCCCGAGCCTTGTTGCCTGAACTCCTGTGGAGTGCGTGGCTGATTTGGAAACTGGAAGAAGTCACGAAATTGCGGTGGCAACTGGTCAAAAAATTGCTCAAAATCCTGAAAAGGGTTGACCCGCTGTCCTGAGACTTCAACATTGACTGCCACGACACTTGGGCCATAGGCTTCGATAATCTGAATCGTGTTGTTTTCGTCCTGTAACAGCCCCTCACCTTCACTGAATGGTGGGATGACGGTTTGGGCACGGCTAGGGCTGCCAGGGTTGACAAGCAGTAACAGGACAGCCAGCGCCAGCACGCCTAGAGCCATTGGGATATAGCGTTTCATAAAACCTCCGTGAAATTTGCTAGATATTGGCAGACGCCTGCCTCTCACTAAGGCTAGAGCGCAAGCATTAGGATGTCCCTAAATCCGCATTAGGAACGTGAGAGACGCAAGAATGGGAAAAATGGAAGCCTAGGTATCATTTGCCTTAGTAACTCGGTCCAGAAGCAGAATTAGCCCTATCCCAACAATGATCAAAGCTGCTGATGTCAGGAATTCGAAATTTAACTGTCCGTTCATCATAACATTTGGCAGGACATTGACCGGAACTTCCTTATCGCCAAAGCCAGCTTCTTTCCAGGGCCATATCTTGCGCAGGCTTCCGAGCATAAAGCCACTGAGGATCGCTAGGGTTACTGCTTTATATTTTTTGAGTAGCCAACTAAGGAGCTGCGCCAAGCTAAGCACCCCGATTACACCACCCAACAGTACAGTAGCAATAATCAGCAGTTGACCCTTATTCAGAGCGTTTAGAATGGTATCGTAATTGCCCAGTAAGACCAGCACAAAAGCGCCAGAAATTCCTGGCAGAATCAGTGCTGTAGCAGCGAGTGCGCCACTCAGAAAAAACATCGGCAAAGTATCGGGTATCGAACCCGGGTTTAAGCCCACCAGCAAAAAGCCAATGATGGTGCCGAGGCTCGCTGCAAGTAGTACAGTGGGGGTCCACTCCTTAATATAACGACTAATGGGTAGCAGCGAAGCCAGAATCAAACCGAAAAAGAAGCTGAGAACCAGGCTGGGCTGGCTTTCAAAAAGAAAGCCAAGTACCCTTGCCAGACTCAATAAGGCCAGAGCCGCACCAAGAATGAGTGTGAATAAGAACCTGCCGTTCACGCGTCGAAACACTTCGGCAATTTGTAATTTGACCAGAGCCTGTAGCGTCTGGGCTTGTCCGAAGGCTTTCAGGCTGTTGATTAAGGTTTCATAGATGCCAAAGATCAGAGCCAGCGTGCCACCTGAGACACCGGGAACGGTATTCGCTGCGCCAATGGCAAAACCCTGCCAAAAGGTTTTCAGGCTGTTCTTGAGAGGACTGGATTGCTTGGTAGTCACCGGCTGAGCTTAGCACCAGAGGCTTAAGAGGGTTGCTGTATATGTTACTGTGAAATGATGGTGCAAATTAGCGCAAAAGGTGAAAGGCGACTGGCCAAGGGTCATCCCTGGATTTTTGATAGTGATGTCATTTCAGCAGACGCTGGGTCTCAAGCAGGGCTTGCCAGCGTCTGTAGTCGACAGGGAGACGTTCTGGGACAAGCTTTGTATAAAACCCGCTGTCGAAAATCAGATTGCGGGTGCTTGGCCGGATTCCTGAGGTTATTGACGAGGCGTTCTTTCAGCGGCGTGTTCTGGCTGCTATTGCTTACCGCGAGCGTTTACTGGCAGCCTCATCTGAAGCGTACACAGCGCACCGCGTCATCCATAGTGAAGCAGATGGTATCCCGGGCTTGAGCGTTGATCGCTACGCGGATGTTCTGGTGCTGCAGCAACACAGCGCGGCTTTGGAGTCGTTCATGCCAGCGATTCTGGAGACCTTGTGCGCGCACTATAAGCCGCGAGGAGTCCTGGCGCGCAATGACAGTCCGGTACGCGACCTTGAAGGGCTCGAGCGCTCTGTGACCGTACTCCGTGGTCAGGTACCCGAGAAGGTTGCCTTTCAGGAGGCTGAAGTGCAGCTTTTTGCTGCGCCGTTCAGTGGACAGAAGACGGGCGCCTTTCTGGATCAGCGTGAAAACCATGTCTATGTTGGTCATCTGGCTTTTGGTCGCGCACTGGATGTTTTTGCCTATCATGGCGGCTTTAGCCTGCAACTTGCCAGGTGTGCGGAATCGGTGCTGGCGATTGATAGTAGCACGTCTGCATTAGCGCAGTTACAGGATGCAGCCAACGCCAATGGACTCAACAACCTTCAGCCTTATAAAGCAGACGCCTTTGAGGCCTTACGCGCCTTTGTACAGGCTGACAGAACATTTGACATCATTGTGCTTGATCCCCCTGCTTTTGCCAAAGGACGAAGCCAGGTGCCAGCAGCCTTAAAGGCCTACAAGGACATTAACCTTCAAGCCTTAAAGTTGCTTAAGGTGGGTGGTAGGCTAGTTACTGCAAGCTGTAGTTATCACGTTTCTGATAGTGAGTTTTACGCTACACTGCAGGAAGCTGCTGCTGATGCCAGGTTACAACTGCGGGTGTTGGCACGGCGCACACAGGCAAGTTGCCATCCGGAACTGCTGGCCTTGCCCGAAAGCCATTACCTGAAGCTATATAGCTTTGAAGTCGTGGACTGTTTTTAGGAGTTTGATATGCTCGAGCCTACCAACAAGCGTCTGCTTGAACTTCTCTCTAAAGAGGACATAAATGCGGCTGCGCTTGACAATCTGGCCAATCAACTGGTATGGCGCATAGGACGCCTGAGTGATGATGCCCCATTGACGATTCGCGTTGGTTTAGCCAGCAGCATTGCCCTTTTCAATGATTTACCCAAGCTCCGCAGCCCTTCAGAAGCTGAAATCGAGGCTGCAGTCAGGGAGAATGATATTCGTGTAGAATGGGTGGGGCGCATGCCAGGTTAAAAACCTATAGCCACAAGATTGGACAAGTGATGCAGCTAAGCCACACCATCAGTTTTGACTTTGACCTTAGCCTGCCGCGCCATGACGCAATTGATTTCGTTCGGGATGTGCGGGTTAGTCTCAGTAAAGCCACTTTTATCGAAAATCTTGAGTTTGACCTTGTCAGCGGTGAAGTAACGGCGAGTTTGCCTGTGAATGCAGCACTTTTTGGTCAACAAACGCTCCTTTTTTGCAGTCAGCTTGTGCCCACAGCCACAGGTGCAGCTCTGACAGCCCTTGAAGTAACAACCAACCAGCCAGGCTGGGCGGAGGTGGCTGGTGAGGCCGTGGTGAGACCTGCGGTGAGTGGCTCGCATGTAACCTATACCTTTGATATTACGATTCATCTACACTTGCCTAAGGCAGAAAAGTGGGGTACGAAGGCCCTCAGCAGAATGATTGAATTTACTGCTGGCAAAGTTCTCCAGAACATCACCTCGAGCTTTCCAGATGCCGTGCAGCAAGCTGCCAAAGAAGTTGAGGCGTCATTTGCAAGTTGATTATTGACTTGGGATACCGATTCCGATAATACAATAACAAAATCCACTTGGTTTTGTATCGTTTCTTATCGGAATTGCAGCACTTCCACAATAAAACCAAGCATCTTTTAGTTGTGGCTCTTGCCTTTCTCCTAAATCACACAGACGTGGCTACTGCACTACCAAATGCACTACCCAACGTCATTCCAGCGAAAGCTGGAATCCATAGCTTGACAGCAAAAAACTAATGTGACTTAAGCACATGCTGCATTCTTCTTTTTCCGCAGGGCCATGGGTGCCAGCCTGCGCTGGCACGACGCGCTGAGGCTTTGAAGGATTTT
>CAZZPQ010000189.1:2079-6087 GCA_964655595.1 uncultured bacterium | reverse complement strand
TCTTTGCAGCGACCGGCCAGCGCTTGCGGGAAATGCCGTTCAGCAAGTCGATCACCTTCGCATGAGCCCGGTTCCTCCAGCCTCGCATGAGGAACGATTGCTCCGGCCAGAAAGGCATTTTCTGTGGAACTGACCCATTATCCCATAGGCAGCACTGCGCTGCTCTTCATCGACCCCTACAATGATTTTCTGGCCGAGGGGGGCAAGCTTTGGCCGATGGTCAGCGCGGTGGCGCAATCGGTTGATCTTCACGCCAACCTCGCCCGTATCCGTTCTGCGGCGCGCGATGGGGGCTTGCCGGTCTTCATCCTGCCGCACCACCGGCACCTGCCCACCGACTTTGCGGGATGGCAGCATCCCACGCCCTTCCAGCTTGGCGCACACGAGGCGCAATTGTTCGCAGCTGATAGCTGGGGCGGCGAATGGTACGAAGGCTTTGGCCCGGAACCGGGCGATATCGTCGTCAAGGAACACTGGGGCGGCTCCAGCTTCGCCAATACCGATCTGGATGTGCAGCTGCGACAAAACAGCATCACGCATGTCATCCTGATCGGGCTGATTGCGAATACCTGCATTGAAACGACCGGGCGCTATGCCTCAGAGCTTGGCTATCATGTGACACTGGTGCGCGATGCGACGGCGGCGTTTTCGCCGGAGGCGATGCACGCCGCCCATGAGATCAACGGCCCGACCTATGCTCATGAAATCCTGACGACGTCGCAACTTTTGCAGAAGTTGAAGTAAGAACCATGCGTCAATCGCTGCTACCTGGAATTGCACTGCTGGGAATGTCGGCATTGGCCGCTTGTGGCAGCGATGCCGAGCAGGCCCCCTCGCCACGTGTTGCAGTGACCGAGGTCGTACAGCCATCAAGTGTCAACGCCAGCGACCGGTTTCCCGCCCTGCTGCGCGCGGCAGATCGCGGACAGATCGGGTTTGAGCTTGCCGGGCTGGTGGCGCGGGTCAATGTCGATGTGGGCGACCGGTTCCGGAAGGGCCAACTGCTTGCGACATTGCAGGCCAATCAACAGCAATTCGGAGCGCAGGCGGCCTCGGCAGACCTTGCACAGGCAAGCGCTCTGGCGCGCGAGGCTGAGCTCGATTTCGAACGCAAGGCTGCGCTTGAGGGGACGGGCGCTGTCTCCCAGTCGGAAGTGGATAATGCGCGGCGCGTCCGCGACGAAGCCGCCGCGCGCGTTAAGGCGCTGACCGCGCAATCCGGCCGGGCACAGGACACTTTGCGCGATACAAGGATTTATGCGCCCTATGATGGAGTGGTCACCGGGCGGCTCGTCCAGCCTTCCGAGGTCGTGGGCGCTGGCCAGCCTGTGCTCGAAGTCAGCGGTAACAGCGCGGCGCTCGAAGCGGTCATCACAGTGCCTGCCCGCCAGCGCGGCGCCTTTGCGATCGGGCAGCGTGTCAGTTTTGTTCCGGACGGCGGCCCTCCGAACGCACCGGAGCTTCAGGCTGTCGTGAAACAGATCAATGCGGCGGCCGGCAGCAATGGCCTGTTCGAGATCATCCTGAATGTGCCGGGCGCCGGGCGGAGCAACCTTGCCCCCGGGAGTCGCGGCGAGGTGGTCCTGCGGACGCAGAGCGCTGCAGCCATCAGCCTGTCGCTCGCAGCGATCCGGATGGACAAGGATAAGCGTGGCAGCGTGCTGGTGGTCGATCCGAAAACGAACGCAGTGGCTGAGCGCAAGGTCGTGATCGGGCAGGTCAGCGATGGCGGAGTGACCATCACGGCTGGATTGAAGCCCGGTGAAACCGTGGTGGTCAAGGGCGCACGGCTGCTCCGGCCCGGCGAAGTGGTTCGCCCGACGTCTTCGGGTCCAAGGCAGTTCAACAGGTGAACATCTCGGTCGCTGCGCTCCGGGCTGGGCCGCTCATGCTGTTTCTGGTTGGCATCCTTATGCTGTTCGGGGTCTACAGCTACTTCACCTTGCCAGCGCGCGAAGATCCCAAGCTGATCATTCGTCAGGCTCTGGTAACGACGGCCTATCCGGGACTTCCCGCAGACCGGGTCGAATTACTGATTACCAAACCGCTTGAAGAACGGATCATGGCGCTCCCGCATATCCGGGATATCACGAGCACATCAATGAATGGTGTGTCGATCATCAAGCCACGGTTCGATTTTGACACGCCTGATCTCGAAATGGCTTTCGAAAACCTGGCAGAGACCGTGGCCGAAACCGTGCCTGCGCTCCCTGAAGGCACGCTTACGCCGATCGTCAATGATGATTTCGGCGATATTGCCGCGATGACGCTGGCGCTCCACGGTCCGGACTACAGCAATGCCGAGCTGGCCGAATATGCTGAGCATATCCGAGACCAGTTGATTTTGGTCGATGGCACCAAGAATGTCGATCTTCTCGGCGTTCGCCCGGAACGCATCTTTGTCGAATTCGAGAATGTGGTCCTGTCGCAGGCTGGCATTTCGCCCAATGCTATTGCCGCTGCCCTGGACAGCGAAAACACAATTCGTCCAGGCGGCTCAATCGAACTGGCGGAGGGTTCGATTACGGTTCGGCCTGGCGGGGACTTTCGGACCATCGACGATGTGCGCAGCGCGCTTGTGCGGTCACCTGATGGGGCACTGGTGCGGATCGGAGACCTTGCAACTGTCAGCCGCGGGTACGAAGATCCCGCCCAGCGGCTTGCCTATTACAACAAGGACGAAACCGTGATCCTCGCGGTGGTCATGGAAGAGGGGCTGAGCGTTCTCAACTACTCCGCAGTCGCGCGCCAAGAGGTTGAACGGATCGCGCAGACACTGCCTGCCGGGTTGTCGCTCGATATCGTCACTTATGAAGCGACCAAGGTCGAAGCCGCAGTCTACGGCGTCACCTTCAATATGCTCCAGACGCTGGCGGTGGTGCTGGGCATCGTCATCCTGTTTCTGGGAGTGCGTACCGGGCTTATCGTGGGCGCGATCATTCCGGCGGTGATCCTTGCGACCTTTGCAGTGATGGGCGCGTTCGAGATTGCGTTGCAACGCATGAGCCTTGCGACGATCATCATTTCGCTGGGCCTGCTGGTCGACAACGGCATCGTCATTGCCGAAGACTTCAAACGGCGCGTTCAGGAACTGGGCGACCGCGACAA
This sequence comes from uncultured bacterium, assembly GCA_964655595.1. Lineage (GTDB taxonomy): Bacteria > Deinococcota > Deinococci > Deinococcales > Trueperaceae > CAZZPQ01. The sequence continues at coordinate 2,979 of CAZZPQ010000189.1, read as the reverse complement.
AGCACTGGCGCAGACGAGCCGTGAGCTTGCATTCCCGCTGCTGGTGTCATCCCTAACCACGATTGCTGTGTTCCTGCCGCTGCTGATCGCAAACAGCGATAGTTCCGAATACACCCGCTCGATCAGCCTTGTGGTGACGATATCGTTGGGTGTGTCCTACGTCTTCGCAATGACGGTGACCACGACCCTGTGTTACCGCTTTCTCAAGGTTCCCGAGGCCGGCGGCACTGATGACGGAGATGAGGAAAAGGGCCGGATCGCAAGAGCCTTCGACCGGCTCACCGATATTTATGCGGGCATCCTACGCAAGTTGCTTGCCTTCCGCTGGGTCTATGTGGCTGCGATGGTGGCGCTGTTCGCTGCGGCAGGGTTGCTGCAATCCTTCATCCCCAAGGAATTCTTCCCTAGCAATAACAACCCCCAGGTGCTGGTCTATATCGAACTCGCCTCGGGCGCGACCAGCAGCCAGACCGACGCGGGCGTTCGCGATATCGTGAAGCTGATCGATGACAAGGAAGCCTTCCCCGAAGTCGAGGCTTTTGCTGCTTATGTCGGCTTTGGTGGTCCCCGCTTCGTGCTGTCGCTGTCGCCGGTCGATCCTGCACCGAACAAGGGCTTCATCGTCATCAATACGAAAGATCTCGAAGGCGCCGAAGCCATCGTGCCGCGCCTGCGCGAAGTGTTTGCGGCGCGCGTCCCGGATATCAACGCCCGCGTCACCCGCATGTTTCTGGGACCGGAAGACCCTAAAGTCATCCGGCTCCAGATCACTGGGCCGGACGCCGACTACATCAACGCGCGCGCAGGCGAAGTGATGGATATGCTCGCCCAGCAGCCAGGGATGATCGACATCTGGTCCGATTGGCGGTCGCGCACGGTCGAGGTTGATCTCAAGGTTGA
>CAZZPQ010000189.1:0-1979 GCA_964655595.1 uncultured bacterium | reverse complement strand
AGCCTGCCGTTCGCCACCTTTGGGGCATTCTTCGGCCTTCTGGTGATGCAATCACCCTTCGGCTTTATGGCGATCCTCAGCCTGTTCGCGCTGTTCGGGGTGATCATCAACAACTCGATCGTTCTGGTTGATCGGATCGACATTGAGCGGAGCGCGATCCTCGCCGACGGCGCAGCACAAGCTCAGAGCAACGCAGAACTCGATTTCGAGGCGGTGATCTCGGCCTGTCGGCGGCGCTTCCGCCCGGTAGTCATGACGACACTAACGACCATAGCGGGGCTGCTGCCGCTGATCATCGCGCAGGACGTGCTATTCTATGGCTTCGCCAGTTCGGTCGCTTTCGGCCTGCTGATCGGCACATTCGTGGTCTCGCTGGCGCTCACCCCGGTTCTGTATTGCCTGTTCTTCGGCATCCGGAAGCCGGACCAAGACGGTGAAACCAAAGCAAGGCCTGATGAGCCCTGGTGGAGACGCTTGATCAGTAGCCTTCCGTTTGGGCGGCGAGGGGCGCAAACATGACCAGACGAACGTTCCCAAGCGCTTTCATGCTGAGCGCGATGGCCTTTGGAATGGTCGGCTGCGCGGTAGGGCCTGATTATGCCGGGCCTCAACAGATTGCGCCACTCACTATCACGACGCTGCCCGATGCGCCCGAGCTTTCGCAAGCCGCTCCTGACCCAAGGTGGTGGCGCGCGTTTGGTGACCCGGTGCTTGATCAGCTGGTCAACGATGCCGTGGCAAATAACGCTGATCTCGAAGCCGCATCTGCCCGGATCGAACAGGCCCGGGCGCTGCGCGCAGTCGCTGCCGGAGGCGGACGCCCAAATATCTCGGCCAACAGCAGCGTGACCCGGTCGCAGACCAGCGAGAATGCCATCGACCTCAGCGGCCTTGGCGGAGGGGGGGGCGGAGCAGGCGGCCCGCCGATCGGGGGCATTGGCGCCCCGCAGACAATCTACAGCGTCGGCACATCGGCATCGTGGGAGATCGACCTGTTCGGCAGGATCGGCCGCCGGGTGGAGGCCGCCGAAGCACGGATCGGCCTGGCGCAAGAGGATCGCAACGGGTTAATGCTGACCGTGATCGCCGACACCGTCCAGAACTATGCCGAACTGCGGATCGCACAGGAGCAGATCGACGCGGCCGAAGCGAATTTGGCCACCACGCGCGAGACGGTCAGGCTGACGCAGATGCGCCTCGACAAGGGGCTGGCGTCGCAATTCGACCTTTCCCGTGGGGAGGCCGACGCGCGCACCGCTGAGGCGCAGCTTGCGCCGCTGCAAGCACAGATCAGTGCGAACAATGCGGCGATCGCCGCTCTGACTGGCCGCTTTCCGGCCGAACTGGGTGACAGCCTGACCGCGCCCGCCAAAATCGCAACGCCGCGCGACGCGTTCCCCGCCGGAATGCCGAGCGACATGCTTCGCCGCAGGCCCGACATTCGTCTGGCCGAGCGCAGGCTCGCTGCCGAAACGGCTGACATCGGCGGCGAGATTGCCGATCTCTATCCCAGCTTCAGCCTGTCGGGCCTGTTCGGATTTTCCTCGATCGCGCTCGACACACTGTTCGCGGGCGGGTCGCAGAATACGTCGATCGGGGCGGCATTGAACTGGCCGATTTTTTCCGGCGGGCGAGCGCGCGCTGAAATCGCCGAAGCGCGGGCCGGAGCAGACGAGGCCCGAGCGCTGTATCGCGCCGCGGTGCTGCGCGCCTTTGAAGACGCAGACCGGTCACTGACCGCCTATGTCTACGCGCAAAGGCGGCTGAGCGTACTTGAAGCCGTTCTGGCCGAGCGGAGCCGCAGCTATGGGTTTGCAAAGCTGCGGTTCGAGCAAGGGCTTGATAGCCAGCTGGTGCTGCTCGACGCACAGAGGCAATTGATCTCGGCACGATCGGAAGTGGCGCGGGGCAAGGGTGAAGTGCTCTCCGCGACGGTTGGCGCCTATCGCGCACTGGGCGGCGGATGGGACCTTGGCGAA
>CAZZPQ010000188.1:0-6091 GCA_964655595.1 uncultured bacterium | reverse complement strand
AGCCTGCGCTGGCACGACGCGCTGAGGCTTTGAAGGATTTTTCGTGGAAGTGCCATTGCTATGACATAAAGAAAAACCTGCTACCACTTTTGCTTTTAGATGTGAAATGCCCGTTCAGAACAGGAGAAGGTTGCTTTTTAGTGCTTATACCAGTTCCGGATAAATCGTTGGGTTTTTCCCGAACAAAGCGTGTAGGAACCGAGGATCTGCTTTTCAAATCTGTAATCAATTTATCGGGCTCCATATTAGGCGTCAGTTTGTAGGGAAAGGTTTGTGTAATTGATAATTCCTCACAAAACTGTCATACATCCATTAAGTCTCTCATAATCCGCTTCGTATAATGCAGATATGGACCGAAAACCCCAAATCCTTATCGTTGAGGATGAAAAAGAAATCGCCAAGTTTATTGACCTTGAATTACAGGCCGAAAGCTATGAGACTATTGTAACCTATGATGGTGTGACAGGACTCTCAAAATTTCGTGAACTCAATCCGGATCTGGTAGTACTGGACCTTATGCTTCCCGTTTTGGATGGGCTCGAGGTGGCCAGGCGTATTCGCAAAACCAGCAACACGCCTATTATCATCCTTACCGCCAAGGACAATGTTGAGGACAAGGTGCTGGGTCTGGACTCGGGTGCTGATGATTATCTGGTCAAGCCTTTCTCTATTGAAGAGCTCTTGGCCAGGGTGCGTGCCCATCTGCGGCGCGTTAATCCGGCGGTAACAGGTGAAGTCAGGGTTGCTGATCTGGTTATGAACCTGGACGGACGTGAGGTCTTTCGGGATGGCAGGCGCATTGAATTATCTGCCAAGGAGTTTGAACTGCTGGAACTTTTTGCCCGCAATCCAGGTAAGGTCTTTAACCGCTTTGAAATTGAGGAGAAGGTCTGGCCCGAATACACAGGGGGAAGCAATGTGGTCGATGTCTATGTGGGTTATCTGCGCCGCAAACTCGAGCGTGATGGAGAACGGCGCTTGATTCATACGGTTAGAGGAGTAGGCTACGTCCTGAGAGAGGAATAGCCCTGACGTGTCCTTACAAGTTCGTCTCACTCTGTTTTATACGCTGTTTCTGGCACTCGTGCTGATTGTGGTGGCGACAGCAGTTTATGCCTTTACGCAGCGTTCTCTGATTCTCTCACTCGAAGACCGCGCTGAGCGTACACTCGAGCAATTCAGAAGTCGCAACTATGCAGATATTGACGCTCAGTCCTTGCCACGGGACGCCTTATTTGTTCTCAAGCTCTATGCCACACCGCCTCTGCACTGGGAAGAGCTGGCCAGCGGATTGGCTTATTCCACGTCACCCTTTGGCAGTGGCACTGCCTTTGGGGGAGTGGCTGCTTTTGGTGCAACGCAGCGACCTGTGCGAGTCCTTACTGATGACCTGTTTAAATATGTAGGCGCTGATGACCTTAAAGAGCTTTTTGATATTGGCAAGGCTTATGTGACCTTTCGTGTGCAGGAACGCCAGTACATTGGTTTTGCTATGCGCGATGTGATTCAGTGGCGCCCTGAACTCTCAGATGCGCCAGGCGTTAACTATGCAACAGCGTCCCTGGTTGCTTTTCAGTTTCCGACTGAAACGCTCAGTAATTTGCAGCGTTTGCTACTACGCACCATGGGTATTGCCTTTGTGATATTTGCCCTTGGGGTGTGGTTGTTATCCTCAAAGGTGCTGCAACCTGTCAAGCGAGTCACCCACGCTGCATCACTGGTCTCCGGACAGGATTTGACCCAGCGGGTTCCCGTGCCAAAAAGTAAAGATGAGATCAAGGAACTGGCTCTGTCGATCAACCATATGCTTGACCGACTCGAGGAATCTTTTGATACGCAGAGGCGCTTTACTGCTGATGCCAGCCATGAATTGCGCACACCCGTAACAGCAATTGTGGGCCATGCCAACTACCTCATCAGGCGTACCAAGCCTAGCGAAGAACAAACCGATTCGCTGACGGTTATCCGCCGAGAGGCAGAGCGTATGGCCAAACTGGTTAATGACTTGTTGGAACTGGCACGGGCCGATGCAGGTTTTGCGATTCACCGTGAACCCATGAATATTGTTGAAGTTGTTGAAGCTGTCCATATGGAAATTGCTCCGGTAGCTGGTAACGCTGAAATTGCGGTCAATAGCTACTCCCCCTTAATCGAGGTTGATGGGGACGCGGCGCGCTTAAAGCAGGTGGTACTCAATCTGGTGCAGAATGCCCTCAATGCCGGTGCCAGACATATCTCCATTTCCCTTGCTGCCACCAAAAAAGAGGTCGAGCTCGAGATATTGGATGATGGTCCTGGGATACCACAAGAGGCGATACCTCACCTCTTTGATAGATTCTTTCGTGTGGATGGCGCCCGCTCCACCAGAGGCAATGGCAGTGGGCTGGGTTTGGCCATTGTCAAGTGGATTGTGACTCAGCATGAAGGCAGTGTGAGCGTACGTTCACGTATCGGTGAAGGAACTGTGTTTACCGTAACGCTTCCCGCCTATCGCCCTAAGAGTACCGAGGTCAACTTGCTTAAGCAAACTTTCACTGCTGTTCGGGAACCGACCAAAGCAACCTGAGCGGGTTTAAGCAGCATTTTGCTGCCTGGGTGATGATTTTCTGCTTGCCAATGGTTTACGCTAGGTAGTATTGACTCGTCAAGCTTGGCGGGAAAAAACCTAGGAGGTACGTTGTGTTGGTTTTAATTGGCTTGGCTATAGCTGTATTTGGTGTTGTGTTGATTGTCCAGGGGGTACAGGCGAAGCAAGCTCTGTACCGCAGTCTGGGTGGTTTGGCAGTCGTTCTGGGTTTGGCGGTTAGTTTTCTGGCCAGCGCTTTTGTAGTTGTGCCTGCAGGAAATGTAGGTGTCGTCTTTAATGTTTTTGGTGGTGTTCAGGAGCGGGAGCGTGGTGAGGGGTTCCACATCGTTTTGCCGTTTTTGCAGCAGGTTACCTTGTTGAGTGTGCGTGAGCAGAGTATCAACTTTGAGGATCGTGACGAGATTCCGGCACTATCGCGCGAAGGCTTGCAGATTACCACTGAAGCCACGATTCGCTACCGCATTGATGGGACTGAGGCAGCCAAAATGTTCCAGACACGTGGTACTACCTATGAAGCCGATCTGATTATGCCAACGGTTCGCTCTGCGGTTCGCAGTGCCATTGCAAACTATAATGCTGCCGACTTGATCAGTACTGACCGCCAGTTACTTCAGGATGAAATTGTGCAACAACTCGGTGATCAGCTAGCTCGCAGCAATGTTATTTTGCTGGATGCGTTGTTGCGCAATATCAGGATTCCGGCAAGTATCGCACAGGCTATCGAAGAAAAACAGGCAGCCGAGCAGCAAGTTCAGGTTGAGGAAAATCGCCGTGAACAGTCCCGCATCGCTGCGCAGCGCGCGGTCATCGAAGCGGAAGGGCGTCGTGATGCGGCTGTTGCCCAGGCTGAAGGGGAAGCACAGGCTTTGCGTCTGCGGGGATCGGCTATTCGGGAGCATCCTGAGATTATCCAGCTCGAGGTAGCACAAAAACTGGCCCCGTCGTTACAAACCATCATGTTACCGTCAGATGGCAACTTTCTTTTAGATGTTCGTAGTCTGATGGGACCACAGGGTAATCCATAAGCTGACTTTTTCACGGTATCATGAGCTGTGCCTCATGTAGTCCGAGTTTTGTTGCCCCTGCCCTTATCTGAGTTCAGCTACCTGTTACCCTTTGAACTCGAGCCACCTGAGATTGGGGTGCGGGTAGCTGTACCCTGGCAGCAAGGTGTTCGTCTGGCTTTGGTGGTGGCTGTGGAGGCCGTTTCTGCCAGCAAGGCGATGGAACTGCGGGAGCTTGTTAGTATTCTTGATGAGGTACCGTTTGTACTGCCGCAGCAAATTGCCTTTTTGCTCAAGCTGGCTGAGCGTATCTGCGCGCCACCCGGGCAGCTCTTGGCAAGCCTTTTACCCGTGGGACTCACCGCCCCCTTCAGCCACGAGGTTCGCGCGGTGGCAGGTAGTGATGTGGCTTTATCATCTGAGACCTGGTCTGAGGCAAATCAGCTCAAAGCAAGAGAGCTCGAGGTATTCCGGCGTCAGGGACTGGTTCAGGAGCGTATCCGCTTAAGTTCGCCGATGCAGACTGTCTTGCGGGCGGTCAGACCGGTGGACGCTGAGCTCTCAGGCAAGGCCCGTGTTAAGCAGCGGATGGCCCTCGAGCGTGCCTGGGAACTGGAAGAATGCTCGAGTGCTGCTCAACTTGCCAAAGATGCTGAGGTCTCGGAGTCCGTAGTCAGGGCCCTGGTTAAAAAAGGCTATCTGAGGTACGAGCAATTTCCAGCGCCACCCCCTGCCTTACCGCAGTATGATGGCGGCTCACTGCCGTCTCTAAGCGACATTGATGAGTCTATGGGGGCAGTTGTGGGTGGGTCCAGACGTGAGCGGCTGGCGGCAGTTGCAGCGCTGCTGAAAAAGGACCTGCAAAAGGGAAAGAGTGCTTTGGTACTTGTTCCGGAAGGGGCGTTGCTCCAGGAAACGGCGCGTTGCCTGGCTTCACTTATGCCAGTTTACGCCTTGAGTGGGGAGTTGACAGATCGTCAGCGTGAACGACTTTGGTCAGAGGTCCAGACTACGCCGGTGGTGCTGGTAACTACCTATCTGGGTTTACTGGCACCGCTAAAGGATCTTGCTCGAGTCGTGGTCTTGGAAGAAGCCAGTAATAGCTACAAGCTTCATGGCGGAACGCGCTTGTTCGTACCGTCGGCTGCCAGCTTACTTGCTGAATACTGTGGTGCTTCCTTGGTGATGACCGAAAGTGTGTTATCAGGCGAGGCTTACCAGCGTATTCCCAAAGACAAACAACTCTGGCTGGACTATCCTGAAATGCGCCTTCATATCAGTGACCTGGGCAGTGCTGCAAACTGGCCACTAGGCAGCGACTTGATTCAGGTATTAAAACAGGTGCGTGACCGGAAGCGGCAAGCCATTATCCTGGCGTCACGCCGTGGTTTTTCAGCTGCGCTAGGCTGTGAAGACTGTAGCTGGGTCGCGCAGTGCCCAAATTGCGATCTGGCGCTACGCTATCACAAGGATGCAGCAGCTCTGCGCTGTCATCAGTGTGGGTTTCAACAAGTTCCGCCCCAGGTCTGCCCCGCCTGCGAGTCCACGAAACTCGCAGCAATGCGGGCTGCTGGAACGCAGTGGATTGCTCAGGACATCGCCCGAATGGTGCCGGATTTACCAGTTTATCGCTTTGACGCAGATTATCGTGATGATCTTGCTCCGCTCATGCACTTCGAATCAGGTGTGGTGGTAGCCACAACGGCAGTTTTGCGTCATGAGGCGCTGCCAGAAGTGTCACTTGTTGCGGCTACACTGGTGGATAGTCTCTTGACAGCCAGCGATTTTCGGGCAGAAGAAGAAGCCTTGCGCTTGCTTTTGCAACTGGCTGAGCTTGCACCTGACAAGCGGCCCTTGATGGTTCTTCAGTGTTTTCAGGCTGGACATCAGGTTTTGGAGGTGCTACGCTCATTATCGTCAGCGAAAGTCCAGATGTTTCTGGAAGATATTCTGATGCGACGCAGGCAGTACCGCTATCCGCCCTTTGCTGCCCTTGCCAAGGTACAGGTCAGTCACCAGAATCGCCATGAGGCAGAAAAAGAAGTCAACTGGCTGGCTGGTGCACTGCGAACGCATATGGAGGCTGAAGCAGAGGTGCTTGGCCCAGTGCTGGCACCTGTGGCTCGAGTTCGAGGTCAGCACACCTTCCAGTTACTGGTCCGCGCTACCGATGATCAGAATTTTGCAACTCTGCTTAGGCCAGCGCTGGCTTACCGAGGATCAGCCAGAGTGCGCGTGGATATTGATCCCAGAGACATTGGTCAATTCATAGAATAAATTCAACAAACATATCACAAGCATAATATCGTGAATATAATCACATATTAGTCATTAAACTGTCTTTTGTGGACTAGAGCTCTGCCCAGTAGGCGTCTCATCGTTTGTTACCTTGGGCGCAGGTGCAGGGTGAGCCTGGATTTCTGTATAACTCACTTTACGCACTTGCCCATGCGAGGTGAACGCAGTGGAGTGAAGCAACCTCGCAGTGTACGATAAACTT
>CAZZPQ010000187.1:0-6213 GCA_964655595.1 uncultured bacterium | reverse complement strand
ATAAATCCTTGGGATAAACCCAAGGATTTATCCGGAACCGATATTACCTGGCGCGGCGCATCAGGCTAAAACTCTGGGCAGAAGGGCCCCAGTTAGGCTGCGTCGCCAGAAAAAGCGCCAGCGGTACGACATCTTCAGGCTCTTTGAGCCAGTCATGGTGCTTTTCGACGACGTTCTTTCGGAAATCCTCGGTACTCATGGCTGTCGCTACCGGGCCTGGAATGAGTTCGTTGACACTGATTTTGTGCGTGGCCAGTTCTTGTGCTACCACCTGGGTCAGCATCCACAGGGCAGCCTTGGAACAGGCATAGGCAGAATTATCGGGCATACCATGATGCCCTAGACCCGAACCAATAGTGATGATCTTGCCCGTACCACGCCGCTTCAAGTGAGCAATCACGTGTTTGATACAGTAATACGCGCCAAAAAGATTAAGCTCTATCGTCGCCTGCCAGCTCTCTGTCTGGCTATCTTCGACACTGCCAGATTCAAAGTTGCCACCTGCGTTGACAACCAGAATGTCAATACCGCCAAAGCGCTGGGCGGTTTCTTCAAATAGCAACATGACCGCTTGTTCATCCCGCACATCGGTGGGGATAGCAAGGGCCTCAGCACCTTGCGCTTCTATATCGGAAACAAGGTGCTGAAGGGCGTCTGCACTACGAGCAGCGCAAGAGACGCGAGCCCCTGCAGCAGCGTAGCCCAAGGCAATGGCCCTGCCAATACCTTGGCTGGCCCCGGTAACAACCGCCACCTTGCCTCGCAGGGAATCTGACATAAGGCGGCTTAGTCGGTTACAGCACCCTTTGAGGCGCTGCTGACCAACTTGGCGTACTTCGCCAGCACACCATAGGGATATTTGATAGGGGGCGCACTCCAGTGCTGGCGGCGTGCTGCCAGTTCTTCATCTGAGATGTTGACCTGCAGAAGGTTCTTTGCTGCATCGATGGTGATGCTGTCTCCTTCTTGTAGCAGGGCAATCGGCCCACCGACCTGCGCTTCAGGCGCAACGTGCCCAACGACCAGCCCATAGGTTCCACCACTGAAGCGACCATCGGTGATGAGTCCAACACTATCGCCCAGCCCTTTACCGATAATCGCGCTGGTTGGCGAAAGCATCTCGCGCATGCCTGGACCACCCTGGGGACCTTCGTAGCGAATCACCAGAATGTCACCAGCTTGAATCTTGTCCCCCAGAATGGCTTTGAGGCTTTCCTCCTCGCTGTCAAAAATCCTGGCAGGCCCGGTGATGCTGGTGTGCTTAAGACCACTGGTCTTGGCAACTGCCCCTTCGGGTGCCAGATTGCCGCGCAGGATATTCAGGTGTCCTTGCGAATACTTGGGTTTGTCAAAAGGCATGATGACATCCTGAGATGCTGGGGGTTGACTCGGCACATCGCGCAGGTTCTCGGCGATGGTCTTACCGGTCACGGTCAGGCAATCGCCATGCAACAGGCCCTGCTCGAGCAACATCTTCATGACCAGAGGCACACCGCCTGCTTTGTGAAAGTCGGTGGCCACGTATTTGCCGCTGGGTTTCAGATCAACCAAATGGGGCGTGCGCTGGCGAATGACTTCAAAGTCGTCCAGGCTCAGCTCAATCCCGGCACTGTGGGCAATCGCCAGAAAGTGCAGCACAGCATTGGTGCTGCCACCAATGGCCATAACCACGGTGATGGCGTTCTCTAAAGACTTAGGGGTGATGATCTTGCGCGCCGTGATATCCTGACGAATCAGCTCAACCAGCGCCCGTCCGGCAGCTGCGGTACTCTGGGTCTTCTCTGGGTCTTCAGCAGCCTCTGTACTGCTATAGGGCAGGCTCATACCAAGCGCCTCAAAGGCACTACTCATGGTATTGGCGGTGTACATACCACCACAGCTACCCGCACCAGGAATAGCGCAGCGCTCAATTTCCCTGAAGGTCTCGAGCGGTATCCGGCCTGCGGCGTACTCCCCGACCGCCTCAAAGACGCTCACAACCGTCAGGTCCTTATCATTATGATGCCCTGGCTTGATCGTCCCCCCATAAACGAAGATGCTGGGAACGTCCAGACGGGCAATAGCAATCATAGCGCCCGGCATGTTTTTATCACAGCCACCAATGGCAATAAGTCCGTCCATACACTGCCCACGAATCACAGTTTCTATTGAATCCGCAATGACATCACGACTGACCAGACTGCATTTCATGCCTTCAGTGCCCATGCTGATACCGTCGCTGATGGTGATGGTGCCAAAGAGCTGCGGCATGCCCCCGACTTCTCTGATAGCATTTTCAGCTGCTGTCGCCAGCGGGGCAATGCCAGCATTGCAGGGGGTAATCGTACTGTAAGCACTGGCTAGACCGATAATGGGCTTGCCGAAGTCATCATCGCTAAAGCCTACTGCCCGCATCATGCTGCGGTTCGGTGCGCGCTGATCGCCCTCGGTAATCAGGGCACTGCGACGGTTCAGTTTTTCTTGTTCCTGGCTACTACTCATAGCTACTCCTTCGCTTGGCTCAGTTGCTAGCTGATTGTAACGAATCCACCTGAGACTTAGCTAGCTTGGCGCAGCATAAACCTAATCAGGCAGCCACATCATCCTGGTCCTGCTGCAGCAAAAACTCAAAGGCTTTAAGCACATAGGCCTGACTATCCTGCGGAGGCAGATTATAAAAAGCTGCCCAGGCTGCGGCCTTGTTGGCTTCGTACTGCGCCGCGCGTTCGGGTGCTGTCTCGGCAAAGGCCAGGCGTACTGCATGACCAATAATAACATCCAGCACCAGATAATCTTCAATGAAAAGCATGCTTTGCTGCTCGCTGAGTTCGGACAGCACAGACAGAGCCTCTATGGTGAGCTGCCGGTATTCGGGCGAAGCGATTTTATTCAGCAAATGCTCAACCCTCATGGCGAAGTTTCTCTCGCCTGCGGTCGTTTCAGAAAGGAGCAGGTGACTTTCCAGGCGGTTACGCCGCTCGAGCTTGTCCCCTATGATAATGCCCTGAGCGTGCTCGAGCAGATACCAGACTTGAGCATAGAAGTCTTTGGACAAGCGGGTCACAACGCCTTCACGCCTACGCCAGTCCCACCAGTTGATGCTCTCCTCGCTTACCTCGAGCGTTGGCCTTTGCCAGTGGCCAGCATCCTGAAAGCCCCTGGCACGAATGCTCTCCTGAGCACTCAAAACCTGCTGCTTCTCGGCAAAACGCTTCAGGGTATCGCGTAAAAGCGTCTCGATATCCGAGGGCGGCAGATGCATCAGGCAGGCATAGCCCTCATCCTGGGAAAGACCCAGTTCCTGGGCCAAGTCTGCGGCAATCAGCAAAATGAGATAACCAATCCGCACCGTCAGCATGCCCTTAAACAACTCCGGCTCAGCCCGAATAAGTAAACCCAGATAAACCAGCATTTCCTGGGTCAGCACGCGGTCACGCACATCATCACGGCAGTAGCGGTCAATCTTTTTTAACAGATCCTGCTGTGGCAAGGGACGATTTATCAGTGAACCTTCCGAGTAGGATTTGCCTAGCACGATAGTCTTTTGACTGACCAGGATATCAGTCACCGCCTCACTAATACCAATGTCTACCTTGTTAAGCAGGCTTGCCGCACGGCGCAGCACCGCCCATAGCTGTGTCGCGGCAGCGTGGCTGTAAAGTTCTTCCAGATGTTGATACAATTCGGCATGTGCCTTTTCGCTTGGCAAACTCAAGAGGCGCTCGAGAATCTCAACCTGTTCGTAGAGGTTACGTGAATCACTCAGGCCTGCCCACAGAACGTCCGGGCTGGTCTCGAGCTCTAAGCTGAGCTGTTCATCAGGGCTGAGCTCGCGACAGGCATCCAGCGCAAAATGAAGCCTTTGCTCGCTCGTCCGCTGTGCCCCAGTCTGTGAAAACTCAAAATCGTACACTTCATCAATACGCTCCTGCGCAGAGCGCTGCATGGCAAACTGAACAGGCATCAAACGGACAGGCACATCGCCACAAGTGCCGCTGCGCAGGGCGTAGAGCAATTCAATGATGGCGTCCCTGTCGGCCTTTAAGAGCTCATGACTGATGAGTAGCGTAAGCGTGGGACGTCCTAAAGCCTGCCAGTTACGCTGGATATAAGCCAGTTCACTGCGCAAGCGGGTGATGAGAAAGCGCGGATCCAGCGACAGGTAAAAGTTCTCCTTATCGAGAAAAGTCGGTGGACAGATCACTGTCTGCCTGCGCACCTGAAAGATGCGTGAGGTGGAGAGGCTTAGCAAGCGCCTGAGCGGGCGACCACTCAGCTGGAGTTTGGCATTGCACCCAACCTGGGTATAGGCCCGAGTGAGATCAGCCGCCGACACCAGCTGTACCGGACTCAACTCGGCAGTCGTCTGACTCTGAATGCCCAATGACGCCAGCTCTTGCTGCACAGCTTCATCTTCAGCAACCAGTACAACCTGCACCACAGGTTGCTGAATGCGTAGCGGACGGTGACGCCCCAAGGGATCAAGCTCATGCACGCTGATCAGGCCATCAGCCAGCAGTTGTGCTAGCAGGTAGAGGCTTTGCGCCCAGACCAGCGGCAGATTGTCGTTGGGGAGGCGCTTTTGGGAACCTGGCTGCAGCCGCTCCTGTTCAAGTGCTGCCTGAGGCACAATATAAAGCTCAGGCAGCAGATTCAGCCCGTCCTTGACAACCGTTAGTCGGCTGAGTTTATCCAGATACGCCTCTGCTGACTGGCGATCATTGCGAAAAAAACCATCCAATGCCAGATAGCAAAAAAACAAGGGCCACTCGCACTCGATGTGTTCAAACTGCTTGAGTTCTTCGGCTTGGTAGTGCAGGCGCTCTGGGTCTTCAATCACGGTCTGATGCCCGTCGCGCAAAAAACGCTTGAGACCATAGCGTCCAGATAGCTTCTCGATAATGGTTGCGCGGGTGTGGCTTGCCAAATCATCAGAGACAGCAAAAGCCGGAAAGCTGATCGCGCTCAGCAAAGCTGCATCAACCTCCTTGGAGCTGGATTCACGTGGCAAAAGAGACTCGAGCGTGATGCTGGCTCTGGCAATTTCGTCGGGCAAAACATGAATAACCGATGCCTGTGAGCCGCGAGCACCAAAAAGATCAAACCCACTTAGCGACTCGAGCGCTGCCTTGGCAAGTGCAATCGAGCTGGCATTCAGCTCAGGCTCGCCGTGGTTGGTCTTGTCACCGCGTTCCCAGATGCCGTAGTCTGGCGTACGGTAGGCACGTGCAATGTAGTAGACCAGATTCTGTACAAAGTTCACCTCATCGAGTGACTGAATGATAGTGAGCCCCGAGGTAGTCATTTGTGCCAGCATCAGCAGATAGAGTGAGGTCGCGTCCAGTTGCAAGTGTCCCCAGGCATCATCGGCTACCACAGGTTCTGCGCTGTGGATGCTGAATTTGGCGTGCAGCGCGTCTTTTGGATGCTGACTTTGCTTAAAGGCCTCGACCTTGTCTGCCTGCTTCATCATGGCTACAAGCAGACCGCGCATGAGCTTAATAACGGCTTGCTCGAGTTCGTACTGTCGCCCATCATCATCATCCAGGCGGCGATAGGCGCTGGCTAATCCCCAAACCGCCAGTATGCTATAAACGTTGTCACGCACCCAGGCGTCGCGGTAATCTCCATGCAGATTGACCGCAGTACTGGCAGGCAGCAGCCCGGTAATCGGATGTTGCTTGCTTAAAATGACACGGTGAACCTGTTCATAATATACTTCAAGAGTTGCCTTCATCCAACCTCCAAAAAAGTGCAGCCTAAACTCAGGTAGCCCTACTGCACGTCCATCTATGCTTTGCAGCTTAGCAGCTTTTACAAAACACCAGGCTCGTCCAGCAAATATGTCCATGATAAAGCAAAGTATTTCTTCCCAAAAGGAAACTCCCCACTATGGTGGGGAGCTTGGGCATTGCCTCAATAACGTTTTAACGATGTACGTTTCGCCCAGCGGCGCAGTACATCAAGCTCTTGCTTGAGAGCCTTTAGGCGTTTCTTGCGAGGCAGTATCAGCTTAAAAAACATCATATTGCTGTACCTCCGAAACAGCTTCAATAGTTATACGATGCTCATGAAGCCTTTATGTGTGACACAACTCACTTACAACCCTGCAATCATGTGCTAGTACGGAGCCCGATAAATTGATTGCAGATTTGAAGAGCAATCCCGCTTCCCACTCGCTCTGCTCAGAATAAATCATTGGGATAAACCCAATGATTTATCCGGAACTGGTAT
>CAZZPQ010000186.1:0-6372 GCA_964655595.1 uncultured bacterium | reverse complement strand
CCATTTGCAATAACCGCCCAACCTCAAACCATGGATGCCAAGCGTCCTTGGCATGATGAATTAAAGCGCCTTACACGTTTACTTCTCCCTCATTCGTCATTACAATGAAAGCTGGAATCCATGCCGATGCCCTTTAGAGGAAAATCTCAGGGCCAGTTTTTCAAAAATTTCCTCAAACCCCATGCCAGTGCTACTGTGCTATAGCCTAGTGGCAAGTTTTACTTAACGTATGGAGCTGTGTTGCTTTTGCAGTCGCTCCTGCTGTGCTTGTCTCGAGCAGGGCGAGTAGAATCCGAGAAAGGCTATAAATCCCCCAGATACCCCTTCATTTTTTGGACTAACAGGCTTGTTTGGGTGGGCAGGGAGCTGTCCCGTAAGAGCAAAATACACAGCAGTCGCCCTCTTTGGGTGAAAGTAGCTTTTTACAGTGCAGACAGATATAGCGAATCAGGCAGGCGTTGTCGGGCATGGTGGCGCTTTGCTGCTGCTGGCAGTACGGACAAGTGAGGATGCTGCTGGCTATCATGCAAGTTGCTCTACCGGCCGACTGGGGGTAGGAGTGGTTTGCGCCTCCATGGGGGCGCTAAAACGCTTAAGCCGTAGTGCGTTGCTAAGTACAAAGATGCTCGAGCTACCCATGGCAGCCGCGGCTAGCATCGGTGAGAGCAGGATGCCGTAAGCAGGGTAGAGGATGCCCGCGGCAACCGGAATAAGCAGGCTGTTGTAAAAGAAGGCCCAAAACAGGTTCTGCTTGATATTGCGCAAGGTTGCGCGGGAAATTGCCAGGGCGTTGGGAATGTTTCTTAGGTCACCCGACATCAGGACAACATCTGCACTTTCAATAGCGATATCGGTTCCTGTGCCGATGGCAATGCCGACATCGGCCTGTGCCAGAGCAGGTGCGTCATTGATGCCGTCACCCACGAAGCAGACCTTGCCGTCTTGCTGAAGCGCTTTGATGGCAGCAACCTTGCCATCTGGCAGCACTTCGGCTTTCACCTCGTCGATGCCAAGTTCCTTGGCAATGGCCAGGGCGGTCTGCTGGCTGTCGCCTGTTATCATGACCACCCTGATGCCGAGCTGATGCAGGCTGCGAATGGCAGTGGGTGTTGAGGTTTTAATGGGATCGGCCACTGCCAAAATGGCAGCCAGGCTTCCATCGATAGCGGCAAACAGAGCTGTCTTGGCCTGGCTGGACAGTTGCTGAATGGTTTCGCTGTAGCTGGCTGTGCTAATGCCCTGGTGTTTCATGAAGCGTTCAGCACCCACCAGCACTTCGTGCTGATGAACCGTTGCACTGATGCCAAAGCCAGGCTTGGCATCAAAGTCGTTGACTGTCTGGAGCTCGAGTCCTTTAGCTCTGGCGGCCTGCGTGATGGCGCTGGCAATCGGGTGCTCTGACAGTGCTTCAGCTGAGGCAATGACTTGTAAAAGCCACTCAGGCTCATGGTCATTCAGAGGTATAAAGTCGGTTAGCTCCGGTTGTCCTTTGGTGAGCGTACCCGTTTTGTCAAAGGCAATCACTGTGCTTTCCTGAAGTTTCTGGATGGCGTCTCCCTTGCGAAAGAGCACGCCCATCTCGGCAGCCTTGCCTGTGCCGACCATGATGCTGGTGGGAGTCGCTAAGCCCATGGCGCAGGGGCAAGCGATAATCAGTACGGCAACGGTATTGACCAGAGCAAAAGTGAGTGCACCTTCGGGGCCGAAGACCAGCCAGATGATGAGTGTTATAAGGGCAATCACCAGCACTACAGGAACAAAGACGCTGACAACCTTATCCGCTAGCGCCTGAATCTGAGGCTTGCTGGCCTGGGCGTCCTCAACCATCTTGATAATCTGTGCCAGCAGGGTATCCGCACCGACTTTGGTGGCGCGAAACTCGAAGGCCCCTGTTTTGTTAATGGTTCCACCTATGACTTCATCGCCCTGGCTCTTTTGCACGGGAATGGGCTCACCTGTGATCATCGCTTCATCTACATAGGACGCGCCGCTGGTAATCAGGCCATCAACTGGAATCTTTTCCCCGGGTTTGACCCTGAGCGTGTCACCTGGCAGCACTTGTTCAACGGCTAGCTCGAGTTCCTCTGTTCCCCGGATGACCCGTGCGGTTTTGGCTCCAAGCTGCACGAGTTTGCGAATCGCTTCGCTGGTGCGTCCCTTGGCAATGGCCTCGAGATACTTACCCAGTAGCACCAGGGTGATAATGACTGCGGCAGCCTCGTAATAGACGTGAACAGTGCCTCTTGGCAGAACGCCCGGCAGAAATGTTGCAATGACCGAATAGCCGTAGGCTGCGGTTGTTCCCAGCATCACCAGGCTATTCATATCCGGAGATAGCGCGCGCAGAGCAGGCCAGCCCTTTTGATAAAAGCGCAGACCAGGACCAAACTGGACGATGCTTCCCAGGACGAAAAAGAGAATGTAGAGCTGCTGCATCGAAATGAGCGAGTGCAGCGTGTGCATAAGGCTGGGAATCAGCATCGGCACCATGTCCAGCAGAAAAATGGGCAAGGTGAGGCTGGCTGCCACGATCAGATTGCGCCGCAGGTCTTTGCGTTCGCGCTCCTTGGCTTCGCGTTCTGCCTCACTGCGCTGCTGCGTGTCGCTTAGTAGCACGTCATAACCTGCGGCCCGAATCGCCTCTGCGAAACGTGGAATACTGGTCATCTCCGGCAAAAAGCGGATTTGCGCTCGCTCAGATGCCAGATTGACGGTAGCGCTCAGCACGCCGTCTATCTTGTTCAGTGTGCGCTCAACCCGTGCGCTGCAGTTAGCACAGGTCATGCCTGTGACGCTTAAGCTGGTTTCGGCAATGATGGGGTTGTAGCCAGCCTGGCTGACTGTCTCAAGCACCTCGTCTACGGTCACGGCCTCCGGGTCGTAGGTTAGGGTGGCACGTTCAGTCGCCAGATTGACGCTGCTCGAGCTAACGCCCCCTAGTTTGCCAAGCTGCCGTTCAATACGGGCGCTGCAATTAGCGCAGGTCATGCCCTGAATACCAAAGTGAAGATCCATAGGGTTCTCTGCCATTATCTACCCAGCCTACCCCCCCTGGGGTGGGGTAGGCGTCGTCTGGCTAACGATAGGTGAGTCAGGTATTTATCCCGAGCAGGGCGAGTAGGAAGCGGGGATTGCTTTGCAAATCTGTAAGCAATTTATCGGGCTCGGTATTAAGCAGTATTGGCAGTGTGACTGCCATGCTCAAAACGCGCAGCATTTTCTGCCTTTACGGCTTCTGTCGTTAAACCATAACCTGAGCGCCCCTGCGCTTGCTGCTATAGTAAGTTTATGAGTCGCTCGGGAACGGATACGCTTACCAAAACCACGACCAGTACGACCAGTCCGCCTATGTACAAGGTGCTGCTCTTAAATGATGATTACACGACCTGGGACTTTGTTGTTTATGTGCTGATGCGCTTTTTTGGCAAGACTGAAGAAGAGGCACACCGGCATACCCTCGAGGTCCATCAGCAGGGTCTGACACTTGCCGGGGTCTATCCCTTTGAAGTGGCGGAGACCAAGGCCGAACAGGTGATTCGCGCCGCTCGAAAGGAAGGACATCCTTTTCGGGCGACGGTTGAGCCGGAATAATGGGTGTACGGCCTGATCTGAAACCTGCACAGCGCACGGTGCAACCACCCATGTACCGGGTTTTGCTGCTAAATGATGACTACACGCCTATGGACTTTGTGCTCTTTGTGCTAAAGCGCTACTTCGGCAAGTCTGACGGTGAAGCCCAGCACATCATGCTCGAGGCCCACCAGCAGGGACTCAGTACTGCGGGTATTTATAACTTTGAAATTGCCGAGGTAAAGGTCAAACAGGTAGAGCGGCATGCCAGCAGAGAAGGCTACCCGCTGCGGCTGGCACTCGAGCCTGCCTGAAATAGCAGTTAGCAATTAGCGCATAATGGTTTGTTTACTTGACTGGCAAAGTTTTTCTGCCGTTACCCTTTGCAGCAGTGACCTGTTGCAAGAGAAGCTGAACACAGTATCGGCTAATCTCTACAGGCTAGCGAGCTTCTGGTAGATACCATCAGCATAGGACTGAATCGCTCTGCTTGGTAAGCTTCCTTTCACCCTGAGCAGTAACTGGCGTGTACCCTAAATACATGATTTCAGATGATTTGCGCCGCACCATCATCAATGCGGTCAATCTTGCTCGGGATAACCATCATGAGTATGTGGGGCTCGAGCATTTGCTGCGCGCCCTCATCGATGACCCGGACGCCCTGCCGCTACTGCGCGCTGCTGTGGATATAGAGCGACTTTGCGAGGAAGTCGATGAGCTATTATCGGCACTGGACGTTATTCCCGAAGCGCTGATGGTGCAGTTTGAGGTGGAAACCGTTGCTACGGCAGCCTTTGAACGTGTGATCCAGCGAGCCGAGTACCAGATGCAGGCAGCAGGTCGCCGTGAAGCTCATGGCGGCAATGTGCTGGCAGCGATTTTTGACGAACCGATGACGCAAGCCTGTCTGCTGTTGCAGCGACACGGAATGACCAAGCTTACCGTTACTGCAGCACTGGCGAACGGTTTGCCAGTGCCGGCGCGCAGTTCCCAGCGCAAAGCCCAAGAAGCTCCCGGCCCTGCCGGCGATGATGTTAGTGTGGCAGATAACCCACTCGAGGCCTACTGCCAGAACCTGACCAGAGACGCCCAGGCAGGTAAGCTGGACCCACTTATCGGGCGCGCGGCTGAACTTGACAGAATGTTGCAGATTCTTTCGCGTCGCAACAAGAATAACCCGCTTTTGGTGGGTGACCCAGGGGTAGGCAAGACAGCTTTACTGGAGGGCCTGGCGCAGCGAATTGTGCAGAATGATGTGCCTGAAAGCCTCTATAAGGCGCAGGTGTATGCTCTGGATATGGGCAGTCTGTTAGCGGGCACGCGCTACCGAGGTGACTTTGAGGAGCGCCTTAAGGCTGTACTGGCTGAGGTAGAGCTTGAGGGCAATGCTATTTTGTTCATTGATGAGATTCACACTGTGGTCGGAGCGGGTGCAGTTTCGGGTGGTGCGATGGACGCTAGTAATATGCTGAAACCTGCCCTGAGCAAGGGACTGCGCTGCATTGGTGCGACGACCTTTCAGGAATACAAGATCATTGAAAAAGACCGTGCGCTCTATCGCCGCTTTCAGAAAATCGACGTACTCGAGCCTTCACTGACAGAAGCCGTACAGATTCTCGAGGGACTCAAGACCCGTTTTGAAGCTCACCACGGTCTGCACTATACGATGCCTGCGCTGGAGGCAGCTGTCAATCTGGCAGCGCGACATTTGCCTGACAGACGCTTACCGGATTCGGCGATTGACGTGCTGGATGAAGCGGGTGCGTCACAGGCGCTCGTGCCCCCAGCCAAGCGCAAGAAGCGTATGAGTGTAACTGATATTGAACAGACTGTGGCCCGCATGGCCCGCATTCCTCCCAAAGCCGTTTCTGGTGATGATCGCAGCAGGCTCGAGCAGCTTGAAAACAAGCTCGCTGAAGTTGTCTTTGGACAGCTCGAGGCTGTTCGCGAAGTCAGCAGTGCCATAAAGTTAGCACGCAGTGGTCTGCGAGACCCCAACAAGCCCATTGGCAACTTTCTTTTTGCTGGGCCAACCGGGGTAGGCAAGACCGAACTCAGCAAGCAACTTGCGGCGCAACTGGGTATTGGTTTTCTGCGCTTTGACATGAGTGAATACATGGAGAAACATACGGTCTCTCGCTTAATTGGCGCACCGCCTGGCTACGTGGGATTTGATCAGGGTGGTCTCCTTACTGATGCGGTCAGTCAGAATCCACATGCGGTGCTTTTGCTTGACGAGATTGAAAAGGCACATCCTGACCTCTTTAACATCCTTTTGCAGGTCATGGATTATGGCAAGCTGACGGACCATAACGGTAAGCAGGTTGATTTTCGCAGTATCGTGCTCATTATGACGACCAATGCCGGAGCTGCCGAAGCCTCACAAAATGCCATTGGCTTTAGTGAAGCTACAAGGGCGCATGAGAGTGACGCGGCAATCAAGCGACTTTTTACACCAGAGTTTCGCAATCGACTTGATGCCATCATCAACTTTGCACCGCTGGCAGCCGCGACCATGATCAGTATTGTGCAGAAGTTCCTGCACGAACTCAGCCTACAGCTTGCCGAGCGCAAGGTGAGCCTGAAAGTGACCGAAGCTGCCACTGCTTACCTGGCACAAAAGGGCTATGACCCACTTTATGGCGCTCGCCCGCTGGCACGGCTGATACAGGATGAAGTCAAAAAATCCTTAGCTGACAAGCTGCTCTTTAGTGACTTGCGGCAAGGTGGTGTAGTGACACTGGACTACCAGGACGGAGAATTGCGGCTCGAGACCCAAGGGCACTAATACCGATTCCGATA
>CAZZPQ010000185.1:0-6415 GCA_964655595.1 uncultured bacterium | reverse complement strand
ACCAGTTCCGGATAAATCGTTGGGTTTATCCCAATGATTTATCCCGAGCAGAGCGAGTAGGAAGCGGGGATTGCTTTTCAAATCGGTAACCAAAGTATCGGGCTTGGTATTAAGAGATTTCAGAGAAGCAGCCAGGCCTGGGGTATTTGGGGGATAGGTAAGTGCTTCGGCCAATACCTGGTTTTGCTGTGGAACTGTTGTTGCAACTGCTGTGGCTTGCCAGCATGTGAACCCAGATGGTCATCTTCATCTAATCTTAATTTAATCTGCCTATAATCAATCAGAACTTTTTCTTGGGTAAGCAACTGGCGCTTACTAGCGATTGGATTCAATGTGAAACACTTTTACATTATCGGTTTGTTCTTGCTGAGCTTTGCACAGGCATTCAGCGATCTACAGGCGGCAACCTATCCAGAAGCTATTCGTTATCTGGCTCAGCGTGGCATTCTAAGTGGTTATCCCGATCAGACTTTTCGACCAGGTCAGCTGGTGACTCGAGCGGAGTTTGCAGTCACCATCATGCGTTTCCAACCTGCTACGGAGGTGTCCCAGCCCTGTTTCGGCGATGTGCCTGCGGACGCCTGGTATGCCGATGCAGTGTGTCAGTCGCAGGCGCTGGGCTTAATTACCGGTTTTAGCGATGGGAGCTTTCGTCCTCAGCAACCCTTGCGCTATGCTGAGGGCTTGGCAGTGCTCATGCGCATCGCAGGCATTAGCGTGACGGTGTCGGGAAGCAATTGGTTTGAACCCTACATCTATACTGCTTCGCAGCTTGGCTGGTACAAAGCAAGGGAGCCGCTGGAAAGCATGACCAGGGGCGCGCTAGCCGAATTGCTCTTTGCCTGGCTGGCAACCGAGGCCCAGACGAGTGGCGCTGTGATTCCTTCCTCGGGCTGTAGCGCTATGACCAGCGCTCAAGATGCGTTTTACTGGGGGCAGAACCGCGTGATTGTGGCAGCGCCGCAGCCCGCTGAGGCACAAAAGCCCCTGCGTCTGATCTTCGCCTTTCATGGGCGCACCAGCCCCAATCATCAGGTGCAGCAATACTACGGACTCGAGCCCGTTTTAGGCCAAGAAGCTATCATTGTTTACCCGGCAGCCAGACAACTGTCCTCAGGTTTTTCCTGGACTGATGCCACAGGCCGGAACGACTATCAGGCATTTGATCGCTTACTGGATGAACTGGCTGCTGCTTACTGTATCGATCTGTCAACGGTGACGGTGGTGGGACATTCTTTGGGGGGCTACTTCGCCAGCGATATTGCCTGTAAGCGCGGTGACCGGGTGCAGGCTGTGGTCAGTCTGGGCGGTGGCATTACCGAATCGGACTGTGTTGGCAGGGTGGCTGCCCTCATTTTGCACAATCCAAGGGATAATCTGGTGGGTTTCAATGAGGGTGAAAGAGTACAACGTTTGTTTATCCATCACAACGGTTTGAGTAGCTTAACAGCAGTGCCTGTGGACCCTGCTTTAGATTGTGTTAAATATGCGCAGGTTGCTAGCCCAGCAGTGTGGTGGTGTCCGCACAGCCAAGACTATACCCGAGGTGGGCGTTACTACCCGCACCAGTGGCCTAGTGAGACAGCTTCGGTTATAGCGAGCTTTTTACGGTCGTTGTAGTCTAAAATTTTTTTAACAGGAAACCTGTTCAGTTGCCAAATCGAGAAATTTCTAGCAAGAGTGAGCTGGAAGGCTTCTGCTGGTGGGGATGTTTTTGTTGCTATTTTCCTTTATGCTACAAGCCATGACTACCATCCTTCTAGCGGGCGCATCGGGCAAGTTGGGCAGGCTCGTGGCTCAGCAACTCAAAGGTCGCGCTTACAGTGTTCGGGCACTGCTTCGGCAACCACAAAAAGTGCCAGGATTGCTCGCCGATCAGATATTGAAGGCTGATTTAACTGTTCCGACCTCGCTACAGGACTGCTGTCAGGGAGTAGAGGTGGTACTTTCCTGCGCTGGGGCTTCTATGAATTTGGCCAACTTTACCGACCGCCGCAGCTTTATGCAGGTTGATTACCGGGGAAATTGCAACCTCTTGCAGGAAGCCAAAAACTCGGGCGTACGAAAGTTCGTTTATGTATCGCTGGCAGGTGCGGATAGGCTCATGCACACAAAATATGTCAGAGCGCATGAGCAGTTTGTGCTGGCACTGAAAGATTCCGGGCTCGAGTATAGTGTCATTCGCCCGACAGGCTTTTTTTATTTTTATGGTGAAATTCTGAAGCTGGCTCAACGCGGTGTAGGCTTTACCATTGCCAAGGGTGAGGCAAAAACCAATCCGATTCATGAGGCTGAGTTAGCAGGTATCTGTGCTGAAGCCATTGGCTCAGCAGATAGCGAAATCGCTGTAGGGGGTGAAGAAGTGTTCTCAAGACGGGAAATTGCCGAACTGGCTTTTGAGGTACTTGGTCGTCCACCCGTAATTCGGCAGATATCACCTCGGCTTTTTAAGGCGATGATCAGTCCTGTGCACGTGCTTAACCCACGGGTATATGCTTTGCTCGAGTTTGGTCTGGCAGTCAGTCAGGGAGATTGTGTTGCGCCGCGTGTTGGCAAGCTTCGCTTGGGAGATTATTTCCGGGAACTCCTCCCACCAACGCACAACTGACAGCTCTGTGTACCCTAATTCAACAACTGACCCAACTTGATTGCGCTGAGTAAGTCTCTGATTTCCAAAGTCATAGAGACCCATACTGCATTTAGTGGGCAGTGGCCACTGCGCTGCTGCGTTGCGCACAGGCTTTGTGTTTGGCAGACATCCATCATCACCGGACCAGATACCGTCTCGATAACATCCAGTAAGGAAAGCCGATCAAGGTTTTGGCTTAAATGAACGCCACCCTTGCGGCCCATCACGCTATTGATGTAGCCTGCCTCGACTAATTTGCGTAAGACTTTCGCCATAAATGCTGGTGGCATTTGCAGATCTTTCGCGATCCTGCGGGCGTTGGTTCCTGGATTTTGCGCAATGTTGAGCAGTGCATGAACGGCGTAACTCTCTTCCCGTCTGAGCAGTGTGCGTACGTCAGCTGATTTTTGTGTCACACCTAATCTTATACCAATCCTTGAGGACGATTCACACTGGCGGCAACCGCTAGCAGCAAGATGCAAACCCAAGCGTGACTTCGTCCGATAGCTTACAGCTAACTCATCTTTGACAGTGCTACCCTTAACATACGTCAGCGAGTTTTACTGGTTAAAACTCACCCGTTTATGTTATGTAGGAGGAACTCTTGAAACGATCATTTAGCCCCTGGTTACTCGTGATACTGATTATTCTGGGGATTGCGATATTTAGCCAGCTGAACACCAGAACTCCCAATCGTGAGATTGATTACTCGACCTTTATCAGCTTGGTAGATGCTGGTAATGTTGCCAGGGTAACTATAGACCGCAATAGTGGACGCATTGAGGGTGAACTCCGGTCACAACAGCAGATAGAGGACCAGAGTGGCAGTGTGGTAGCCATTAAAAACTTTGTGACGACCACTACCCTGACAGATACACTGATTCAGCGTCTTGAGGGCAATGTAAATGCCATTACCTTTCGTAATCCACCTCAGTGGATCGGTTTTGCGCTTTCTATCCTGCCTATCATCATCCTGATTGCCTTTTTCTGGTTCATCTTTATGCGCGCCCAGGGTGGACCCAGTCAGGTTATGCAGTTTGGTCAATCAAAGGCGCGAACCTATGGGCGAGAGTCCAAAGTAAAGACCCTCTTTAATGATGTAGCTGGGCATAAAGAAGCCAAGCAGGAGCTTCTTGAAATTGTGGATTTTCTGAAAAACCCACAAAAGTATCTGCGTATCGGTGCTGAGATTCCCAAAGGTGTGCTGCTGGTTGGTCCGCCAGGAACTGGTAAAACCCTTCTGGCTCGGGCTGTGGCAGGTGAAGCCGGTGTACCGTTTTTAACGGTCAGCGCCTCCGAGTTTATGGAGATGTTCGTGGGTGTGGGTGCAAGCCGTGTACGCAACCTCTTTGAGGAAGCGCGCAAATCCTCGCCAGCCATCATTTTTATTGATGAGATTGATTCGATTGGGCGTCGGCGTGGCGCAGGTATTGGTGGTGGTCATGACGAGCGTGAACAGACCCTGAATCAGATTCTAAGTGAGATGGACGGTTTTGAGAAGGATACTTCGGTCATCATTATCGCTGCGACCAACCGTCCTGATGTGCTCGATTCGGCACTCTTGCGGCCTGGTCGTTTTGATCGGCAGGTAACAATTGGTTTACCGACACAGTCCGAGCGCAAGGACATCCTTGGGGTTCATGTGCGCAACAAGCCTATTGCAGATGATGTGAGCCTCGAGCGTTTGGCTGAGGCAACCCCGATGTTTTCTGGAGCAGACCTTGAAAACCTTAGCAATGAGGCAGCTCTGATTGCCGCTCGAGGTGGCAAGCAGATTATCTCCTGGACAGATTTTAACGATGCTTTAGACCGTATCGTGTTGGGTTTGCGGCGCGGTAGTCTGATGCCAAGTGAGCAGGAGCGGCGCGTCGCTGCCTACCACGAGGCTGGTCACGCAGTCGCCTTTTGTTCCCAGCCCGAATTAGGTTCCCTGCGCAAGGTGACGATTATGCCTAGGGGCAATGCTGGAGGTTTTGTAGCGCCCCTGGGCAAGGAAACCATGTACAGTTCGCTGGCACGTTTCAAACAGCAGCTAGTCTTTGCCTTTGGTGGTCGTGTGGCAGAGAAGAAGCTGACAGGCACGATTTCATCGGGTGCCTCTGGTGATCTGCGTCAGGCCACTGACATCGCCAAGCAGATGGTCTTTGATTTGGGCATGGGGGGCAATGAATATGTTGCCTGGGGCAGTGATAGTGGGCCGGTATTTTTGGGTGGTGAGATCAGCCGGCGCAAGGACTTTAGCGAGCAGACCGCTCGAGAGCTTGAAGAGCAGGTGATTCAGATTCTCGAGGCATCCTATCAGGAAACCAAGCACGTGATCGATGAGCACTGGCTGGCAGTAGAAGCTGTTGCTGAAGCGTTGTTACAACAGGAAACCATCGATGGTGTGCTAGTGAAAAAGGCTTATCTTAAGTCGGTCGATGGTGAGATGAGTGCAAAGGAAATCACGGACATGATCGTTGAGGAAGTAAAAGTGGCGGAGGAAAAACTTTCGGCTGCTGCCAAGCGTGCGCAGGAAGAAGCCGAAGAGAAGCGTGCCAGAGCGCAGGAAGAACGCAGTCAGCCACCTATTGAGTCACGTCCTGCCCCCGAAGGTAGCTAGGCAAACAAGCGTCCGAAAATTCTAAAGCCTGCCAGATAGGTTCCTGCAGCTGAGCCGAGGGTGACCAGAAAAAAGACTAACAGGGTGCGCGCAACACGGTTGCGCCACCAGCCTTTTAACTCTGCAACGTCTTTGCGCAGGGAGCCAAAGTCCTGCACATTGGGTTTGCGCAGCCATAACTCGAGCCCTGCAGCTACGAAGCCCGCACCAATGAGGGGATTGAGCGAAGTGAAGGGGGCTGCGAAAAATGTGGCGATGATGGTGAGTGGGTGAGCGAGCCCCAGGCCGGCACCAATAGCGGCCAGACCACCATTGATAAAAAACCAGTCACTTAGAAGTTGAAAGCCCAGCTCAGGACTGCGCCGAAAGCCCAGGTAAAAGCCAAAAAATACCACCGTGACGATGATCCAGGGCAAGAGTTTGGGCAGGACACTAGGGGGGGGTAACTGCTCGAGTTCCTGACTGATGGTTTTTGGATCATGCTCATCACTGGCAAGTGCCTCGCGCAGACCCCGCAAGTGTCCAGCGCCAATGACCACCAATATCTTCCGAAAATCAGTTCCCTGAGTTTTCTCCCGTAGTTTGGCAGCCATGTAGCGGTCGCGTTCGTTGATAAGAGGCGTGTACAGCTGCTCTGAGGACTCGGCAAACTCGGTAAACGTAGACTCGAGCATGTCACCCTGCTTGAGCTTCTCAATGTCGTCTTCAGTAATCTTTTCATTTGAGAAGAGGCTGGCAATCAGCCCAGAAAAAATCGTCAGCCTCTGCCACCAGGGAACGCTGCGGTACACCCGCCGCAGGGTGATGCCGATATCGCGGTCAATCAGCAGTAGTGGTAACCTGGCATCTTTCGCGGCGCGAATGGCCACCCGCATTTCCTGACCAGGTTCGACACCGAACTGTTCGGCAATGCGCTGCTGAAAAGCGCCCAGTGCCAGATTTACAGCAATCATCCCAGCTTTGCCCTGGCGAATAATTTGAAAAAGATCAAGTTTGGCGAAGCGATCTGCATCGGTTAGAGCGGCGTGGCGATTGGCATCTAACTCGATGGCAACAGCATCGAAATCTCCGGTGGCAATGAGATGCTCAACGGCGTCAGCACTGCTTTTAGACACGTGGGCAGTGCCCAGAATCGTGTAGCGCACACCGTCGCGCTCGAGGATTTCCAGGGGCTGATTGCTAAG
>CAZZPQ010000184.1:0-6436 GCA_964655595.1 uncultured bacterium | reverse complement strand
TTTTTGCTGTCAAGCTATGGATTCCAGCTTTCGCTGGAATGACGTTGGGTAGTGCATTTGGTATTGCAGTAGCCACGTCTGTGTGATTTAGGAGAAAGGCAAGAGCCACAAATAAAAGATGCCTGGTTTTATTGTGGAAGTGCTGTTTCGCAAGAAGTTTGACAATGGCAATTGGAATCTTGTCATATCCGTCAAAGCCAGCAGCACCAAGAAAATCCCTGTCGCTAGCTATGCGGGATTGCTTCACCGGGCTTTGCTCCAATTGCCAATAACCGGCAGGGCTTACATACCAAGTCAAAATCCATCCTCATAGTCTGGGATGCAGGTAAGCAGCCAAACTTGACATTGACATTGAACGT
Source organism: uncultured bacterium (assembly GCA_964655595.1). Taxonomy (GTDB): domain Bacteria; phylum Deinococcota; class Deinococci; order Deinococcales; family Trueperaceae; genus CAZZPQ01. Next base: position 6,077 of record CAZZPQ010000184.1, on the reverse strand, counting down.
GCTTAGCCAATATACTGACTCACAACCTAAAATGTAAGACTAGGTCAAAAAAATACAGGTTTCAGGAGGATGTTTATGACACGAAGTGCTTTGCGTTTAGTGTGTTTGGTGCTGACGGCTTTGCTTTTGCTACCTTTAATGGTGGCCACGGCGCAGTCTGTCGAAGAAGTGCCGCGCGATCAAACGCTGATTCTGGGTTGGAGTATTACCTCGCCGATTGGTGTGACCAACCCCTGGGCTGTACCTGGTTATACCCATCAGGAAGGTAATGCTTTCATGTGGGAGCCGCTTATGTATTTTGGCATCTTCTCAGATCAGGAGATTCCCTGGCTGGCAGACAGCATGGAATACACCAACGATGATTTCACCGAACTCGAGATCAAACTCAATCCACTCGCCAAGTGGAGTGACGGTGTACCTGTAACTTCCCGTGATGTGGTCTTCACCATGGAAGGTCAGCTCAATACTCAAAGCCTGCCCTATCATGCGCAATTCCAGCAATTTGTCGAATCGGTTGAAGCTACCGATGACCTGACGGTAAAAGTCAACTTCAAAATACCAGCCCCCCGCTTTGCCTTTGAAGTGCTGACCCTGAAGTTTGACACGGGCATTCCCATTGTTCCAGCCCATGTTCTGGAAGCTCAGGAAGATGTCAATGCCTATTTTGGTGACCTCGATATGCCGCACTCTGGACCCTACAGCATTGTGCTTTGGGACCCTAATCAGAAGATTTTCGATCTGCGTGACGACTGGTGGGCCGTGGAAGCAGGGCGCATTGAGACGCCTGATGTCAAGCGCATCATTATGGTCAATATCGGTGGTCAGGTTGGTCAGGGCATGGACATCGTTGCTCAGCGCATCGTCAACAACGAGATGGACGCCTCGCTCGACATGCGCAGTGCGGTGATCAAAAATATCGTTGCCCAGAACCCCAAAATCACTACCCACAGTGGTGCCAACCCACCCTATGGTTATCTGGACTGGTGGCCCAACTCACTTTGGGTGAATACTCAGCTTGACCCCTATGGTGACGCCAGGGTCCGCCGTGCCATGAGTCTGGCTATTAACCGTGACCTGGTCAATGACATCGTTTATGAAGGTGCTGGAATTGCCACGATTTATCCCTTCCCACTTTACCCAGGCTTGCAGGCTTTTGCTGACAGTCCAGCAGTAAAGGCGCTCGAGGAAACCTATCAGCCTGGACTGTTTGATCCTGAGCAAAGCGCTGCCCTGATGGAAGATGCGGGCTTTGTTAAGAACCGTCGTGGTTTCTGGGAGAAAGACGGCGAGACAGTCAATGCTGTCATTCATGGTTTTGAAGGTATCCACAGTGACATCGTGCCTATTGTGGCGGAAATGCTGCGTGGCGCTGGTTTTGAAGCTGATATCAACTTTGGTACCGACGCCTATCAGCAGATGGCTGATGGTAATACCGGGCTTTACATGTTTGGTCATGGGGCCAGCCTGAAAGATCCCTATGCAGCCTTTGAACTCTATCACAGCAGATTTGCCGAGCCTATCGGGACAACCGCTGGTGGTAACCGCTTCTCACGTTATAACAACCCTGAGTATGACGCCATTCTTGACGAAATGGCACCCTTGGGCAGCGATGATCCAAGGTTCCAGGAGCTGGCTGTTGAGGCGCTCGAGATTTACTGGCGTGAACAGATTGATATTCCCGTCATTCAGTGGCTGCACAGAATCCCCTACAATCAAACCTACTGGGTGAACTGGCCGACCGAAGATAATCTGGCCATGGGAACCAATGGTGCTTTCTGGGCGCATACAGGCTTACTGGTGGTTTCTGGCCTAAGGTCTGCTGAGTAAACGTTCGAAACCTCGAGCTTGTGGTTATATAGCTGGGCTATATAACCACAGCTTTGTTCCAGACAGGTTTTTCAAGTGCTGTGTGGGGCAGTGAGAAAGGACTCAATGGCGTGACATACAGGGTTATTTTAAGACGGGTTTTATTTCTTATCATGGTGGTGTGGGCGGCTTCGACCATCACCTTTTTTATTCCCAGGTTATCCGATCGTAACCCGGTGAGAGAACGCTTTGCTGAACTGGCGCGTATGGGGGGGTTTTCTCCGGGCGATCTCGAGTCTATCATTGCCTCCTATGACACCATGTTTGGCCTCGACAAACCTCTCTTGCAGCAATATTTTGATTATATCTGGGCGATTGCCCGCTTTGATCTGGGCGTTTCCATCAACAAATACCCTAAAACGGTGATGGAACTTATCATGGAAGCTTTGCCCTGGACGATTGGCCTGCTACTTGTTACTACAGTGCTCTCCTTTCTTATTGGCAATCTCCTGGGCGCAATAGCAGCCTGGCCTAGGTCGCCAGACTGGTTGCGAAGTTTTGCCACCTCTTTTGTACTCCTCATGGGAGTACCACCCGTAGTTCTCGCGGTACTACTTTTGTTTTTCGTAGGATTCAGGCTGGCTTTGTTACCACTTGGTGGTGCTTACTCTATCGGAACCATACCAAGTTGGTCGTTGGGCTTTTTTCTTGATGTTGTAAAGCATCAGATTTTGCCAGCCCTGTCGCTGATTTTTGGTTCGGTTGGTGGTTGGGTCTTATCCATGCGTGGTATGGGGGTGACGATTCAGGGCGAAGATTACGTTACCTTCGCTGAACATAAGGGGCTTGGCCCCAGGACTATTTTCAGGGACTACTTTTTGCGTAATGCCCTATTGCCACAGGTGACGGGTTTTGCTCTGGCTCTGGGAACCCTCGTGACCTCAGGCATCGTGGTTGAAGGTTTATTTGCCTTACCTGGTGTTGGTACTGTTCTCATGGCGGCCATTCGCTCCAATGATTTTTTGGTTATCTATGGCATTACGCTGTTTATCACTATCGCCATTGCCACGGTTATGGTCATTGTTGAGCTCTTATACCCACTTCTCGACCCACGCATCAAACTGGAGTAATATGATTGCGACTCAAGACCAAACACAGATACAGCGCCCCAGCCGTTTCACCCTGGTTATGCGCTACCTGCGCCGTAATCCCAGTCTGACGATTGGGGTTACTATATTTCTTTTGCTCATCGCTTTTACGGTTATAGGCTTGATCACTTTGGATACCCGCAAAGCCTACCCACTTTCGGTAAGGCCGCAGCAGCCACCTAGCTGGCAGTTTCCTTTGGGAACAGATTTTTTTGGACGGGACTTGCTGGTTGCCATGGTTGTCGGTTTATGGCAGACGGCCCTCATTGGTGTTATCGCTGGGGCCGTGGGAACCACAATTGGTGTAGTTTTAGGCTTTGTGTCGGCGTATTTCGGGGGTTTGATTGACCGCAGCATTTCCTGGATATGCCAGATACTCACGCCCATTCCGGTCTTCCTTATACAGGTGGTCATTGCTGGCTCGATTGACAAGCGAGATGTTACCATTATCACCATGGCCTGGATTGTAGTGATGCTGGCCTGGATGGGGCCGACGCTGGTGATTCGCGCCCAGGTTTTGTCGATGAAAGAAAGACAGTTTGTGGCTGTAGCAAAACTCTCGGGCATGGGCTCTTTTGGTATTATCTTCCGAGAGATACTGCCTAATTTATTGCCCTTTATTGCTGCGGCCTTTGTCGATCAGGTTTTCAAGGCTGTTTTTGCTTCATTTTATCTGGCCGTTGTTGGTTTGGGGCCTTTGCGAGAACCTTTGCTGGGAAATACGATTTGGGCGGCGCAGACACAGGGGGCGTTTTTTAACGGCTGGTGGTGGTGGCCACTGGGGCCAGCTGTGGCACTGATACTGCTGCTTGGCTCACTGGCGCTCATCAATATGGGACTCGACGAACTTTCCAACCCACGGGTTCGGCGTTCGGAGTAGATAGTGGACGCAGTTCTTAAGGTCAGAAAATTACAGGTGAGCTATTACACTGATTCGGGCCGCGCCAAGGCGCTTGATAGTGTGGATTTAACTCTTCAGGCGGGTGAAAAACTGGGACTGGTTGGTGAGTCGGGTTCGGGCAAAAGTACCATGGCTCTGGCTATGATGCGTATGATCAAAGCACCAGGCAGAATAGAAGGTGGTCAGGTGATTGTTGATGGTACGGACCTGACCAGTCTTTCGGAGAAGGATATGCTCAAGGCGCGACTCAGCAAAATTGCCTATATCCCGCAGGGTGCCATGAACTCGCTTAATCCTGTGATTCGTATTGGTGCGCAGCTTATGGACGCTCTCCGGGCGCATATGCCAAGGATGCCAAGGGGCCAGATGCTCGAGCGCTGTTATCAGGCACTCGAGTCTGTCGAGTTGAAGCGTGATGTCTTTAAGATGTACGCTCACGAACTCTCGGGGGGTATGAAACAGCGGGTTTGTATTGCCATTGGCATTTTGCTACAGCCTAAAGTCATCATTGCAGACGAACCTACCAGTGCGCTTGATGTTGTCACGCAACGTCAGGTGATGGAAACCATTGACCGTGTTCAGAAACAGCTGGGGGCGGCAGTAATCCTGATTGGGCACGATATGGGGCTGATGGCGCAATCTATGAACAAGGTCGCGGTGATGTATGCCGGACGCATCGTGGAACTAAGCACGGTTAAGGATATGTTTACCCGCCCTAAGCACCCCTATGCTAAAGCACTTATTGAAAGCCTGCCCAAACTGGACAATAAAGGTGTCTTTAAGGGGATACCTGGTCTGGCACCTTCACTGCTTCGTTTGCCCAGTGGCTGCGCCTATCATCCGCGTTGTGCTGAGATCTTTGATACATGTAAGAGTGTTCGACCGGAAGAGCATGTGGTGGAAAATGAACGACATATAATCTGCCACCATCATACAGGAGTAAGTCAGTGACACCACTTCTAGAGTTTAAAAACGTCGGTAAAACCTATATGCGTGGCAGAAAAGTGCTCACGACAGCGCTCGAGAATCTCTCACTCAGCCTCAATGAAAACGAACCGACGATCCTTACAGTAGCAGGGGAGAGCGGTAGTGGTAAAACGACCCTGGCGATGCTGCTTCTTGGCTTTATTGAACCGACAGAGGGGACTATTTTCTATAAGGGCAGGGATATTCAAAAGCTGCGCGGTGCTGAGCGCATGACCTTCCGTAAAGAAGTGCAGGCGGTTTTTCAGGATCCCTTTGCGGTGTTTAACCCTTTTTATACCGTGGATCATCTGCTCGAGGTACCTCTAAGGCGCTTTAAGCTGGCCACAACAAAATCCGAGGTGCGGCAGAAGATGGAGGAAGCGCTGACCGCAGTGGGTCTGCAGCCCGATGAAATCCTGGGGAGATTTCCGCATCAGTTATCCGGGGGTCAGCGTCAGCGCATCAATATTTCCAGAGCCCTGGTTCTGCGCCCCAAAATCCTGGTGGCAGATGAACCCGTATCGATGGTAGATGCTTCACTGAGAGCTAACATTCTTGAGACCCTGCGCAGCCTGCAAAAAGACTATGGCGTTTCAATCGTCTATATCACTCATGACCTGACAACCGCCTACCACATTGCCAAGTCCATTATAGTTCTGTACCGTGGTGGAGTGATGGAAGCTGGAGATGTCGATACTGTTATCCAAAATCCACAACATCCCTACACCCAACTGCTCATCGACTCCATACCCTGGCCTGACTTAAATCGCAGATGGGGTGAAACAGAACTGAAATCGTCAGATGGTGCAGGTTTTGCTGAGGGTTGCAAGTTTGCGGCACGCTGTCCACATGTGATGGATAGCTGTAAAATGGCTCCGCCGCTCTACCGCCTGGACGACTATCAGGCAGCTTCCTGTTTCTTGCACCAAGCCTTACCCGAATTGGCGGCCGAGCAGCTTTCGGATACATTACCTGTTTAGACTCTGTTGACCAGCAAGATTTGTGCTCATAAGAGTCATTCTTATTAGCACAAGTACACGATATGGGGCTTTACGGGTTTCTTATCCGAAATAGGTGCCAACTATCCTTCTGGAGGCGATTGTGCGGGTATGGCCGTTGATAAGCGTTTTTTGTCAGTTCACTGGCGGGTTCTGCTCAAGGCATGCTGGCTAAAGCGTGACAGCACTGGAGCATTAATACCGAGCCTGATAAATTGCTTGCAGATTTGAAAAGCAATCCCCGCTTCCTAACGCCCT
>CAZZPQ010000183.1:0-6469 GCA_964655595.1 uncultured bacterium | reverse complement strand
AGTGTCGCTCAAAGGCATCTTTGATAAGGCTGCGACCATCGTTTATGTAAGGCATAGTAGAATCTCCTTAAGTCTTATTAGTCCATGGCAACCAAATAGACGATTGTTGTGTCTGAATCGTGACATGGCTAAGCTCTTTCATTCTGGGATGTTGCCACGGTAACAGTTATTCCGCGCTCTTCAAGTTCCTGCCTAATATCCGATTGGATTCCATCATCGGTGATGATTTCATCAACTTCGTTGACACTACAAACCTTTCGGAATGCCGTAGTTTTAAACTTGCGTGAATCTGCCAATACAATTACATGATGAGAGACTGTGATAATCTGTCGCTTTAAGTTGCTTATCTCCAAAGACGTATCGCTAAGCCAACCATTACTAAGAGCATGAATACCGATGAGTGCTACGTCAGTATTTAATCCTTCAATAAAATTTTGTCCAGGTTCACCGGTGAGTGTGTAGGATTTGGGATATAAGGTACCTCCGGGTACGATGACTTTTGTGTGAGGGGCATTTGCGAGAGCAAGAGCGATATTCAGATCATTTGTAACGGCAGTGAGGGGTGTCTGACCTTGACTCAAGAAGCGTGCTGCTTCGAGAACCGTTGAGCTTGCGTCAAAAATAACACTTTGGCCTCGTTTCAGCCTCTTGGCGGCAAGTTGCCCAATCAGTTTCTTCTGGACTCGAGCTGTTTCAGAGCCAATGTCTGCTTCTGGCTTGATAGCAGTGTGGTTAAAAGCTGCAAACACTGCTCCCCCATAGGAGCGCTCAATATAGTCATTTTCTGCCAAGTAATCAAGGTCGCGTCGAATAGTTGCAGTCGACACATTTATTTCCATAGCTAGCTCGCTAATCGATGCTGAACCACGCTCCTGGAGGATTTGCAAGAGGACAGCGCGACGTTGCGCTGGGAAAGCTGTTTCGTCCGTAAGGTTTTTCGTTATTAGGGACCCTTTCAATATGTCTACCCCAACCCTAAGCTTGGAACACTCAAAAGCCATCATGAATTGTACCCAAGCCAACATCCGTGTACCAAAACAACCTCAGTGATCACCATATCCGTATAGCGATTGCTATAGCGTAACATAGAGTCTTAATAAGCGTCAAGATATTGCAAAAATGAGCAGACCCAGAGACCTTTCAAGAGAGTGATGATTTGACCTCCTGATAAGTCTTTGTAGTCGAACTTCATATGACACTTCTGCATACTCAGGGATGGTAATGAGAGATCGTAACGTTGGCAAGTGTCACATACAAATGCAGCTTTTTGCAATAGCTTGACACTCTTTCTGAAGTTATGTTAACCTATGATCAGCATTAAAAAACATTTCGACGCAAGTTAAGGCTTCACATGAATTCTTGCGCGGAATCATAGTAAAGCTTTCTCAGATCGCTTGGTACTTGACTGTGGAGTAGGGATTTGCTGCTGCTTTATAGAAATAAGGAGGTGATTATCATTGGCAGACTTTGGCTAGCGGTAAATCTTCAGGGGGTTGCCAACTATTCAGTGAACCACCGAGTGTTTTTTACAAAAGGGAGTTTTGAAAAATGATTAATGAAATTGCCAATCGAGTTCCTAAGCTTCTTGTGATTTTATTGCTCTTAGTCACATTCTTTCCTGGACTAAGTGTAGCGCAAGGTAGCGAAGTCGTCGAACTAAGAATGTGGTTTGGTCGTCAGGACTTTATTCCTGCTGATGCCTTTGAATCATTCCATGCAGAGCATCCCAACATTCGGGTAACCTGGGATGTGATTCCGCTGGAGGAAGCGCCGACGGAGTTTATTCGCAACTTTCGAGCAGGTCGTGCACCTGATTTATGGCAAGTAGGTGCAGATCGCTTGGGTTCACTCGCACCGCAGGGCCTGATGTTTGACATGACTGAACACTTTGCCCGATGGCAGCAGGAGGATCCGGAGAGCTATAATGATTTGGCACCTGTTGCTTTTGGTATTGCCTCTTATGAGGGTGTGCCGCATGGTCTCGGGTTGCACGTAGGTCCTTACTGGTACGTTTATCGTAAGGATTTGTTTGAAGAAGCTGGTATCTCTGTACCTCAGAACTGGGATGAGGTTTTAGAAGCGGGTAGACAGCTCCGAACTTCAGATCGTATTGGGTTTTCGCTCATTGGTAGCCGTGCCCATGATCCCATGTGGTTCCAGGCAAAGTTCATGGCGATGGGTGGTGAATGGGTTGATGGCATTCCTCAACTCAATTCAGATGCGGGCATTTACCTGCTAAGCTTTTATCAAACACTAGCTCGGGACGGTATCATTCATCCGGAAACACTGTCATGGAACTCTGGTGATATGCGCGCAGCTTTTATTGGTGGTAATGCAGCGCAAGCGCCTATTGGCGATAACATTTTCACTACGATTAACAGTTCACTGACTTGGGGTGAACAGTGGGCAGCCACACCACTGCCACCACGTCCAGGTGCTGAAAGTATGAACCGACAAATGGCACCCAGTTGGCCCTACTTTGTTAGTGCCAGCACCGATCATCCGTATGAGGCGTCTCTGGTTCTTCGTTACCTCGCACGTGCCGACATTGTTAAAGAAGTATCACTTCGCTATCAGCCAACGACTGTGGGTTCAGTGATGGAAGACCCTGAGTATTCGGCGGCGAAACCCTGGGCACCGCAATTCGCAGAACCCTTTGCTAACCTTGTACCCTTACCCGCTCACCCACGACAGCCCCAGATTTATGAGATACTTCTTGATGCTATGCAAGAAGCTTTGCAGAATCCCAATTCTGATGCTGCTGCTATGGCCACTAAGTATCAGACAAGCCTTGATTCCCTTCGATAATTTACGCATCTTAGTTTATTACAGAGTATGAAGGTGTTTTTCACCTTCATACTTAAGTTGCGAGGTGAAAATGACTTTTCCAGCAAGCGATGTAGAGGCTAGCCGTACATACAAGCGCCGCAAGCTTTTTGAAAAACTGCTGCCTTACCTGTTTATTCTTCCAGCGATTCTTTTTGTTACGGGTTTACTAGGTTATGCGGTTGTCTCCGGTTTTATCACCTCACTTTACATCGTACAGTTCTGGCGCTTTGACAGTCCATTTGTCGGTTTTGGTAACTATATTGAGCTTTTTAAAAGCCCTGTTTTCCAAAACTCCTTAACCAGATCCATTATTTTTGTTGCTGGAAGTGTAATTGGTGGAACAGTTATTGCTTTGTCCTTTGCGTTGGTTCTGCTGAACGTAAGGTATGGGCGTAGCGTTTTTCGTGCTATTGCCCTGATTCCGTATCTTGTTTCAGGCATAGCTGCCGCAATCATGTGGCGCTTTTTATTTAGCGGCAATGCTGGCCTTATTAATTTCATGTTACAGGGTGTCGGTATTGATCCTATCACCTGGCTTGGTGATCCCAATCGCGCATTACTGGTAGTGACTCTGGCCAATATTTGGTTTATTTCCCCTTTTGCAACACTAATCCTCCTTGCTGGACTTCAAAGTATTGATCAGGAATACTACGAAGCCGCCGCTATAGATGGGGCGTTACGTATTCAGAGTTTCTGGCATATCACCGTACCCTTATTGGGACCTATGATTGCGGTAAGTCTGGTATGGCTCAGTTTCGCCAGCTTCAATTCTTTTGAAATCATTCTAGCAATGACTGCTGGGGGACCAGGGCGTGCAACAGAAGTCCTTGCTGTATACATGTACAAGCTTGGTTTCAGAGAACTTGATTACTCAACCGCATCTGCCGTTATGATGGTGCTTTTAACAATCAACGTCTTATTAAGTGCACTGTATTTGAGAGTGTTCAAGGTTTAAATGGAGATGTATACATGACCTCTACCAGTTCACCCTCCTCCCTTAAAATACGCAGGTTCATCGATAGAAATCTCGTATGGTTGCCGTTAGCAATTCTGGTTATCTGGACAGTCTTGCCACTACTATGGTCACTCTCCTCAACTTTTAAGACGCCTTTGGAAGTTTATGAATCTCCTCCCCGTCTTATGGGACAAAATCCGTCGTTGGATAGTTACCGCGATGTTTTGCAGTGGCCTGGCTTTTGGCGCTATTCATTTAACAGTTTGTTTTTGGCTATTACATCAACTACACTCGCGGTTATACTAAGTAGTTTTGCAGCCTATGGTTTTGCGCGCTATGCTTTTAAGTTTCGCAACCTTTTACTTATTCTTATTCTGGTACCCCGAATATTGCCTAGGGTCAGCCTTATTGTGCCCTTATATCTCATCATTGAACGGGTTGGCCTTTTAGATACCTATGCCGCGCTTATCATTACTTATGCTGCAACTGCCATACCTTTATCCACTTGGATTCTGGTAGGGTTTTTTGCCGGTGTCCCGAAGGAGCTCGAGGAAGCTGCAGCTATTGATGGCGCGAGTCTCGCCCAGCGTCTCTGGTATATTGTTTTACCTATAGCCTTTCCAGGTATGCTAACGGTAAGTATTTTTTCGCTACGAGAAGCTTGGAATGAGTTTCCCTTTGTTCTGGCATTTACTTCATCATCGGAGCTTCGTACCCTGCCGTATCAGTTATTTTTGCTGCGTGACTCGATAGGTATTGAGAATTGGCCGTTAGTTAATGCTTTTGCCTTGATGACCATTCTACCTATTATCATTCTTTACATTGCGTTTGAACGTCGGGTTGTAGCAGGACTCACTAGTGGTGCTTTAAAGTAATCAATGGGCGATACCAATTCTGAAGCCTCACAAGTAAGCTGATAGCAGATACGCTTTGCCGAAATTGATCCAAGTAGTACTGCGACACATTCAGATCCCTGTCTCTAAGGAGTTATATATGTCTGGTTCCAAAGAAGTTTTGCTTGGTATTGATGTTGGTACAACTAATGTCAAAGCTGCTGCGTTTGATCCGACTGGAAAGCTCCTATCCCTTACCTCAAGCCGTTTACCTGTCATACGTCCCCAAGCGAACTGGGAAGAATACGATCCTGAGGCACTGTTTACTCATACTGCTCAGACTGTTCGCTCAACGCTTGAGAAGCTAGGAGCGCAAACTCATGTCGCAGGTGTTGCTGTAGCCAGCATGGCTGAAACAGCCATCCCTGTAAATAGCCAAGGTAGGATATTACACAATGCAGTAGCTTGGCATGATGAACGTTCGCTTGTCCAGGCTGAATACTTACGTGAGCAATTGGGGGCGGAAAAAATCTACGGCATTACTGGTCTACCACCAGCCTACATTTTTGGTCTAAATAAACTTTTATGGTTCAAACAGAATGCTGCTGAGCAATTTTCTCAAATGGCTTGTTGGCTAAATGTAGCAGACTACATTGCCTATCGTCTCTCAGGAGCACAGGTAACTGATCTCTCTTTAGCATCTCGCTTAATGGCACTGGATCTCAAAACGGCGACTTGGTCATCAGAAATCTTGGAACACTGTAGCATTCCCGCAAGTTGTTTTGCCGAGCTAGGTCCAAGTGGTCAGAAAATTGGTTTGGTTCACTCCGAGGCTGCTGCAGCCACTGGTCTTGCCAAAGGTACTGTGGTTGTTACTGGAGGGCATGACCATCCCTGTGGTGCATTTGCACTGGGAATCACGAAACCTGGAGATGTACTAGATTCAATGGGTACATCTGAGTCGATATTTACTGTCATGAATGAGCCAAGGCTGGAACCTGAGCTGGCACATACTGGATATCAGCAAGGCTTTCATGTAGTAGAAAACACTAGTTATGTCAATGGTGGACTTTATACCTCTGGGCGCTGCATCGAGTGGATAAAAGACCTTTTACAGATTGAAACAGAGTCTTTTTATGATATTTTGCATAACTTGGCGACTACAGCTAGTCCTGGTAGCGAGGGTGTCATATTTTTACCCCATTTGCGCATGGCTAATACTCCCGTTGATGATCCAAACTCGCGCGGAGCCTTCCTGGGATTATCCGTTGGTACGAATCGTGCCTGCATCGCCAGGGCGGTTCTTGAAGGCTTGGCTTATGAAGCCCAGTTTGCCTTTGATGGACTCAAGACTTTTTTTGCAATTCAACCTGAGCGTGTTCGTGCCATTGGTGGTGGCACTCGCAATCCTTTGCTCATGCGTATCAAAGCTTCCCTGTTTGGTTCAGCTATCGATATTTTTGAAATGGATGAAGCCACAGCATTGGGTGCAGCGATGTTAGCTGGTCTTGGTTCTGGTGTTTATGGAAGTGTTACAGAAGCTGTTTCCTCGGTTAGGCTTGTCGCAACTCCAGTGCAGCCAGAAAACAGCTTCAATTCCTACTATTGCAATATCTACAACCAGTTATACAAACAGCTTTATGGAGAACTTAAAACGATTAACCATTGTATCGTAAGGTTACAGAAAGACCTTGATATATGACATTTTGTTATTCCCTGAAAAATAAAAAAAGAGAAGGTTTTAGGGTACTCTACAAGTCAAGTGCGTTTTAACAAAACCCTCAGCCACAGACAATTTAGGGTATGCTCAGGACACTATGATGAACCGTCAACTGCGCCGTGCGCAGGAAAA
>CAZZPQ010000182.1:0-6470 GCA_964655595.1 uncultured bacterium | reverse complement strand
GAGCGTTTCCGAGCACAGCGAGAACGCCTGGGAGATGAATCGGTATAAGGTGATAAACCAAGGGTCAGAATATCCAAGCACCACCCTCAGACTTTGGGGGTGGTGCTTGTTTTTTGGAAAAACACGAGCTGGGTATTCTTCAAAATGAATTGGCCACTATGTCATCTGGCATTTGCACATCACTGGGTCACTCTTACCTCTTGTTTATCCGTCAATGCGTAGTTCAGTTGCTGTGCCAGGTTTTCAAAGCCAAGCTTGAGATAGAGCCGCTGCGCACCTTCTGCTGCCGATAGCCAGCACAGGCTACCCGTGTGAAAGAACTCTGTCAGGAGCTGTTGGCAGAGCTCAAAGGCCAGACCCTGTTTGCGGTAGGCAGTATGTGTCCAGACACCTGCCAGTTCACCCACAGTATCAGCCAGCTGTACAGTGGCACCTGCAACCAGTCTATCCTCATACTCGAGCACAGCCACGAAGACTTGCTTACGTGCCAATCCCTGCCTGAGCTTTGGCAACCATGACATATCATCATCGCCCATGCCATACGCGCGGTTCTGCTCGCTGATAAAGGTTTCCAGCAAAGGGCTGTCCGCGCTCAGAGCGTGAAGCTTGCCCTGACGATGGGTCAGGTGGGTCAGTTTGCCTTTGTCCAGAACCATGACGGGGGCTGTCATTTCACACTCAAAGCCGGCTGCTTCAAGATGGGTTGACAGCTCAGGATGCGCTTCGCTGATGTACTCGAGTCTTGCCTGCCGCTGGTTCTGGCCAAAGATTTGCATCATGTCGTGAATGGCTTCGGGCCAGTTGGGGCTGTGGCTAGGTACTGCCAGGCTATGGTGAGGGGTGGGGCTGTTTGGATCAATAAAAATATCAAAACCATCGCTGCGATAAAGCTTGCGAGTCTGGGCGGCAACAGCGCGGAGTTGATTTTCAATCAGTTGTATCATCAGGGTTCATCATCAGTTGCAATGGGATGGTCATCATAACTGACCCAGTCACTCCAGCTACCCGCATAGAGCTTGACGTTTTTGATGCCAGCTTCCTCGAGTGCCAGGATGTTATGAGTCGCGCTGACACCAGAGCCACAATAGGCGATGATTTCTTCAGCTTCTTGCAAATCATAGGCGTCAAAGCGTGACACTAGCTCGGTGGTTGTTTTGAAGGACTTATCCTTTAGGTTATCAGCAAAGGGCAGGCTCAAGGCACCGGGGATGTGTCCGGCTTTGGGATCCATCGTTTCATTTTCGCCGCGATAACGGTCACTGCTGCGGGCGTCGAGTAGCAGGATATCAGGGTTGTCAAGATTGCGCAGTACATAATCGGCATCCACAACCATTTCGGGGCGCAGCTTCAGTTCAAAATGGCTTGCCTCAAAGTCTGGCACTTCGCTGCTGAGCGGCAAACCAGCCGCTTGCCAGGCATCGATGCCACCATCCAGAAGCTGGACGCGTTCGTGCCCAGCGTAGCGCAGCATCCACCAGAGGCGCGCTGCAAACATACCACCGCTGTCATCATAGATGACAACATGACTCGAGTTATCCATACCTCGCTCGCCGAGTGTCTGGGCAAAACGCTCCATGTCTGGAAGCGGATGGCGACCACCATGCTGGCTGGGCTTTTGCGAGAGATCTTCATCGAGGTCAAAATAAACCGCATTTGGGATATGTGCTTGCTGATACGCCTTGCGACCAGCCGCTGGGTCAGTTAATACAAAGCGTGTGTCAATAATGCGCAGATGGGGGTCAAGACGCTTGATATCCAGGTCAAGGGCGCTAAGAAGATGTTTCATAGCTCTAGTGTAACGCAGTAACGCAGCTATATGCTGGAAATCCTAAGCCTGCCTATCGTAAACTGAGCAATGCTGAGAAGCATTCGAGTCCTTCTGATAGCTGCCATGTGTCTGTTGGTGGTTTATTTGTTTTTTCTGCTGCGCGCAGCGCCAAAAGAACCTCATCCCTTTCTGCTGGCCAGGGACGTTACAGTGATTGCTCATCAGGGGGGTGATTATCTGTGGCCTGGTAACACGCTTTTTGCCCTGGAGCAAGCGCAGGCTATGGGAGTCGATGTACTCGAGCTGGATATTCACGCCTCTCGTGAGGGTGTTTTGGTGGTTATCCACGATGCTACAGTAGACCGAACCACTAACGGTCAGGGTGTAGTCAGTGAGATGAGCCTTGCAGAGTTGCAGGCACTCGACGCAGGTTACCGCTGGTCACCGGAACGGCGCGCCGAGTCTTTTCCCTACCGTGGTCTGGGTATCCGGATTCCAAGCCTGGAAGAAGTCTTTCAAACTTTCCCCGAAGAGCTCATCAATGTGGAAATGAAGCAACTGGAACCCAGTATTGCTGATGCCTTGTGTGACCTTATTCGCAATTATGACATGGCAGATAGAGTGATGGTGGCGTCGTTTCATGACGCTGCCTTAAGGGAGTTTCGGGGTCTTTGTCCAGAGGTCGCGACTTCAGCTGGCCCAGCCGAAGTGCGCAATTTTTTTATTTTAAGCAGGTCGTTTTTGGGCCAGCTGTTCAGGCCAAAGGCTGAGGCGTTTCAGATACCAGAGTTTCAGGGTAATCTGCAACTTATCACGGAGCGCTTTGTGCGTGATGCACAGCGCAAGAATGTTGCGGTGCATGTCTGGACAGTGGATGAGACTGCTGATATGCAGCGCCTGCTCGAGCTGGGTATTGATGGGATTATTACGGACCGACCGGATCGCCTGCTAAAACTCCTGGGGCGTGCGCAGGAAGTCGCACGCCCGCAAGGTGTTCCCGAATAAAAGCTCTCAAAGGCTTTGCTCGAGCCCTTTCTCACGTTTCATCTTGAGGTAATTCAGCAGCAGGACAACCACAAGCGCGGCAAACCCCAGTACTTCGACCAGGATATTGGGGTAAAAAACGCCGACCATGCCAACCACAATGATCGCTCTGGAGAGCCAGTCCATCCTGGTGAATAAAAAACCTTCAATAGCCGCCGCAAAAGCCAGGAGTGACGTTGCAGCCGTAAGCAGATTCCAGCTAAAGCCCAATGCCGTGCCACCCATTATCAGCTCAGGGTTGTAGACCATAAATAGCGGAATCAGATAGAGTCCCTTGGCAAACTTCCAGGCTTGTACGCCGGTTTTCATCGGGTTGGCATTGGCAATACCAGCACCGGCAAAGGCTGCCAGCGCGACGGGTGGAGTGACGTTGGAGTCCTGCGAATACCAGAAAATAACCAAGTGCGCAATGATGAGCGGAATACCGAACTCGTTTTGCAGGGCCGGCGCTGCCAGCACTGCCAGGACAATGTAGCTGGCTGTCACAGGCAAACCAAGCCCCAGCACCAGGCTGGCGAGAATCAGTAGCAGGAGTGCCAAAAGCAGGTTGCCACCCGAGAAGGTCAGCATCAGTGCTGAGAACTTAAGGCCAAGTCCCGTCAGGCCAATCATACCCACGACGATACCGGCTACCGCGCAGGCAACCGTGACCTGAATGGCGTTTCTGGCTCCACGCTCGAGTGCGGCAATCACCAATCTGAATGCCAGCACTGCTCTGGTAGCCAGCGGCATAGGGCTTTCTGGCTGGACTTTGAGCAGATAGTGCCGAATGCCCCAGCGCAACACTGAAACTACCAGGATGCTAACAATAGCCACAAAGCCCACGCGGTTCGGTGAGATGCCCATCAAAAGGTAATAAATCAGGATGCCCAGAGGCACAAGGTAATACCAGCCGTCGCGAAAGACCTCTTTAAGTCTGGGCAGCTCGGAGGCTTTCAGCCCGCGCATCCCGCGCTTGGCGGCGATGATATCCACAAACAGGTAAACGGTAGCAAAATACAACAAGGCTGGCAGCACAGATAGTGCCACAATCTGGGAATAGGGTAAGCCCGTGTACTCAGCCATCAGAAAAGCACCGGCGCCCATGATGGGAGGCATAATCTGCCCACCTGTAGAGGCGGCTGCTTCCACTCCACCCGCTTCCTCAGGTTTGTAACCGAGTTTTTTCATCAGTGGAATGGTGAACGCCCCTGAGGTCACCACATTGGCAATGGCACTGCCGGAAATCGAGCCCATAAAGCCCGAGGCAACCACCGCAGCCTTGGCGGGCCCACCGCGTTGCCGACCAGCAGCAGCGTAGGCCAGATCGATAAAGAACTTGCCTGCGCCGGTAACCTCCAGAAATGCCCCAAAGAGCACGAAGGTAAAGACCACCGTGGCAGCGACGCCCAGCGGTAAGCCGAAGATACCTTCTTGTCCCAGGTACAGCTGACTGACGATGCGCCTTACATCATAGCCACGGTGCGAAAGGATGCCAGGCAGATAGTCTGCCAACCAGGGCAGGGCACCCCTCGAGCCCGCCATGCCGTAGAGAATAAAGACTGCGCCGATAATGGTAATGGTGAGGCCAATCACGCGCCGTGAAGCCTCGAGTAGCACAATAATGGCAATGATGCCCGCAGTAATATCCTGCTGGATGAAAAAACCCGTGCGGTTGATGATGGCGTCCAGGTTAAAAATAAGATAGCCACCAGAATACAGGGCGCCAGCGATGAAAGCACCATCGATCAGCCAGGTAAACAGGTTGCGCTTGCCACGTATGGTGGGAAATACCAGATAAGCCAGTACCAGAATAAGTGTCAGATGTGTACCGCGCTGATAAAAGAGATTGAGGGGTTGGTAGCCAGAAGTATAGAGCTGAAACAAGCCTAGCGCTACCGCGATACCTGTAATGAGAAAAGCGATGATCGGACCATTGGGTCTTTGCTCTTCCACCTTGGGAATATCTACACCGGTTTTAGCGTCAATCATGATGGACTCCTAACCACAAGCGCTCACCTGCGTACTGTTCGCTCAGGTCAAAAACCTGGCCTGCATGTAAAAGCATGGTGGGTGCGGCAGCCGAACCAATCCGCAAAACGTAGCGGTTATTCGGTATTTGCTCATTGATACTGCTAATCCAGAAACGACCCTGGCAGTCCTGTTTAAGCTCACCGCGACCAGGCGTATAACCCAGACCAGCCACGTCCAGAAGTGGGCTAAAACTGTCGGTCAGCAGCATGTGCCCATCCTGCCAGCGAAAGTCATCCTGAATCCAGATGCCCGCAACCGAGTGTTGCCAGCGGATGGACCAGTAAGGGACCTGCTCGAGAGACAAACTGAGAAGCGCATCACCGCTTGTGCTAGAAAGCCGCAGGGTCTGGCTGGCACACGTTCCCAGCCACAAAGCGCCCAGCACTATAAAAAAGGGCAGGCGCGAACGCCTGCCAACATATCTTCCAATTGCCACTCAGTCAACCTTGAGATGATCAGGGATGCTGATGCCGATTTCCTCAAAGTAACGAATCGCGCCAGGATGGAGGGGTAGGGGAGAGTCAGTAGCGAGTTCGGCGACTGTTTCATTGGCGGAGGGGTGAATAGCGCGTACCACCTCAATATTCTCAAACAGGGCTTTGGTGAAGTTATAGGCGAGTTCTTCATCCATCTCGGCGGCTACGATGATCAGGTTGGGTGTACCTATACTGGACACGGCACTGTCCAGGCCACGGTAACTGCCTGCCGCAAAGGTGTAAGGAACCATGGTTACATCTGCAGCACGGATAGCGGCGACTTCTTCATCTGATAGCTCAACAAGTTTAATGCTACGGGTCTCTGCCAGGCTCAGGACACCTCCTGTAGGTACGCCGCCCGACCAGAAGCCTGCGTCGATGGTACCATCGCGCAGGGCGTCAGCCGTTTCATTGACTGAGAGACGCTGCACCTCAAAATCATCATAGGTAATGCCGTTGGCATTCAGGATGGTTTGGGCAGATAGTTCGGTACCGGATCCTGGTGCACCGACCGAAACCCGTTTGCCACGCAGGTCAGCAAGGCTGTTGACGCCACTGCCTTCAATCGTAATGATATGCACGGCGTTGGTGTAGGCAATGGTGATAGCGCGCAGGTTGGCAAGTTGCGGGAGTTCACCATCAGGCCCAAAACGCCCAGTGCCTTCATAGGCTGCCAGAGCAGTGTCGGCCAGTACCAGCGCCAGGTCGCTGTCGCCTCGGGAAATCAGACCGACATTTTCCACTGAGGCATTGGTGACTTCAACTGAGGCGGTGTAACCGGGGACAAACTGGTCGATGACCTGTGCGTAGCCACCACCTACCGGATAGTAGACACCACCGGTACCACCGGTAGCGATAGACAGATCCATCTGGGCAAAGGCCAGACCAAACAACAAACTTACAGCGATGAAGCAGGTTCTAAGCAGATTCATGTATTACCTCCAAAATATGTTTCTCCCCAACCTTATCAAAAACTGAGCGCCACCGCAATCATTGTACTTTTATGATTGTTGGTACAGTGACAAAAGCAACTAGCTGATTGTCAAGTCCTGTGACAAGCGCCTTGATAGTGAAAAATGTACGGCAAAAATATACACTTTTGCCTCATTGAAGCAGAAGTGTGCAAGAATTGGTGCATGGCAAGCTCGGAACACCTGGAAATTCTGGCA
>CAZZPQ010000181.1:0-6495 GCA_964655595.1 uncultured bacterium | reverse complement strand
TCAATGACGGCTTACAAACGCAAGGCGTGAGAAAACATGCTACAATTCCAGCAGCTAATGGAATCACCCTATCGATCTAGTCGTTTTCTGACTGTTTTTCTAAGCGCAATTTGTTTAAGCTATGCTGCTGCACAGGACGGTGGCACCTCTACGGTGTCCATGGTCCAGGTCGTCATCTTGCTGATACTATTTATTCTTTCAGGCTTCATGTCGGGTTCTGAAACTGCGCTGACCGCAATTGGTGAATGGAAAATCCGGCAACTTCGTGAGGAAGGCAAGGATCCTTCGGGGGTTTTTGCTTTGCTCGAGCAGGACCGAACCCGTTTCATAACCACCTTGTTGATTGGCAATAACCTGGTCAATATTGCAGCGACGGCACTCGTAACTCAAATGGCGATCAACCTGTCACGTGATTTGGGATTTGCAGAGTCGCTGGCAGTTGGCTACGCTACGGGTGTTATGACGATCCTGATTCTGATATTTGGCGAAATCACGCCAAAATCCATTGCGGTGCATAATGCCGTACCCTTTGCGCGACTCATTATTCGACCGGTTCATATCCTGTCCAGAGTACTGTATCCCGTGGGCCTGGCTTTCACCTTTATCACCAGCAACATGTTGCGTCTGTTTAGACTCGAGTCCAGTAACAATCCGCTCATTACTGAAAACGAACTCAGGCTGATGTTGCGTAGCGCCGAGGAATCCGGCGTGATCGAAGCGCACGAAGAGGAAATGATCAAAGGCGTCATTGATCTTGAGGAAACCGTGGTGCGGGAAGTCATGACCCCACGTGTTGACATGATTGCTATTGCGGAGGACGACACTTTACAGGATTTGCTTGAGCGCAACAAGGATCATCAGTTCAGCCGTTTGCCTGTCTATCAGGAGACTGTGGATAACATTCGGGGCATTGTCTATATGAGAGACTTGCTCAGTTACTTTCAGCGTCCTGAGGCGCTTGCTACCACACCCGTTGCAGAGCTGATGACAGCTGCACAGTATGTCCCCGAAACACTCAGTATCTTACAGCTCTTGCGTGATATGCGCTCTCGAAAAAACCATATGGCCATCGTGGTTGATGAGTTTGGTGGTACCGCCGGGCTTATCACGCTGGAAGATATCATTGAGGAAATTACCGGAGAAATCTACGATGAGACAGATCTCGAGGAAGAAGACGACATTGTAGCGCTTTCTGAGACAGAGTACCGCATCCAGGCGTTTGTTCATCTGGATGACCTGGAAGCGCGGTTCAAACTGAGCTTTGCCGATGATGGTGAGTTTGATACCCTGGCAGGCTTTCTCATGAATCACTTTGGCTATATCCCACAGGCAGGGGAAAGTATGGAGTTCCAGGGGGTGCGTTTTACGATAGAAACTGCCGATGAACGCCGCGTAAGTACGGTAATGCTCACCATTTTGTCAGATGTTGAGTCTACAGGTGATGAATCTGGTACGGAAGCGGAAACAGATGCTGCCAGCCCCAATTCAGCCTAGTTATGACCTTGTACCGGTTCCGGATAAATCCTTGGGTTTATCCCAATGACTTATCCCGAGCAGGGCGTTAGGAAGCAGGGATTGCTTTTCGAATCTGTAAGCAATTTATTGGGCTCGGTATTAGGCTGTATACAGGCAGCTAGCCTGATCGTAGTTGCTGGATGATGAATATACTGGAAACAGCTCGAGAACGTCTTGCTGCAGCTGCCAAAGTAGCAGTTTTGACAGGTGCAGGTGTCAGTGCTGAAAGCGGTATTCCGACCTTTCGTGGCCCGGAGGGTTTGTGGCGCAATTACAGGCCCGAGGATCTGGCAACCCCAGAAGCCTATGCCAGGAATCCGCAGCTTGTCTGGGAGTGGTACGCCATGCGTTTAGGGCGTGTTCGTCAGGCCCAACCTAATGCGGCGCACCTGGCACTGGCGCAGTTGGGGCAAAGAAAAGACGTACATCTGGTAACACAGAATGTTGACGGTTTGCATCAGACTGCTGGCTCACGGCAAGTACTCGAGTTGCACGGAAACCTGAACTACAGCCGCTGCGAGCGCTGTTTTCGGCTCGATTATCTACCGGACAATCCAGAAATACCCCCACGCTGCACCGACTGTAACGCGAGAGCCCGCCCAAATGTTGTCTGGTTTGGTGAAGAACTTTCACAAGAGATTCTGAGAGCAGCTATTACGGTTTTTGCAGACTGTGAACTCGCACTGGTCATCGGTACGGCTGGCGTGGTTGAGCCTGCGGCAAGTCTTGCCAGACTGGCCGCAACGCAAGGCACGACAGTTATTGAAATAAACCTGCACCAAACAGTATTGAGCGCTGTGGTGGATATATCCCTGCGTATGAGTGCTGTTCAGGCAATGAAGCAACTCACTACGACGAAGTTCTGATGATGCTAGAGGCATGGCAATTGCACTTCGCAACCGGGGGTCGCCTTATATCAGTTCCGGATAAATCCTTGGGTTTATCCTAATGATTTATCCCGAGCAGGGCGTTAGGAAACGGGGAACTACTTTTCAAATCTGTAAACAATTTATCGGGCTCGGTATTAGTACCTCATTTCAACTCTCCAGTTTGTACGAAGCGTTCTCAATGATGCTAAGCGGTAATGTTTATCAACTTGATAAAAAAAATGGCTCGAGCGTTTGCTCGAGCCCAGTAGGCGCTGAGAGTGTATTAGTTAGGTGCTAGCTCGGAGACTTCAATATGATTGCCTGCAAAACTTATATCGAGACTGGCATCCTCGATGCTACCAATGCTCAGTTTGAACTGACCCCAGTCATCGACCTGTGTATGGGTGACGATGTTTCCTTGATTGCGTAAGCGAATGATGACATTCTTATCGGCGTTGAAGCCACCCGCTGTTAAAAGTTGGCCTTGTAAGTGAACGTCGGTGTCGGTGGGCTTAAAACTGATATCGATGACGTGGTCTTCGGTTTTGTACAGTTTGGCCCAGTTGCTGGTGATGATACCACTGCGTACCTGAGGTGCCAGACTGCGGGATTCCATAACAAGTTCGGCCTTTAGTGTCATGATGCACAGCCCCTTACTGTCTCACGGCCAGAATGGTTTGGTAAACATTCAGGCGTCCATGACCAAGGTTAAACAAGGGGTTTAATGCTGCAATGTTATCAGCGGTATTGCTGATGGACTGTGCCGGATTAGCGCCAGCTTTGAGGGGTTCACCAAGTGCCAGTGCCACGACGCCAGCAACAATGGGCGCAGCAAAAGACGTACCTTTGGCGGTCGTTACCTGATTCCCGGGATAGGCTGTATAAACGTCGTCACCTGGAGCAACTATCTCTAAAGCGGGTCCGTAGGTGGAAAACCCCGACTTGATATCCAGTTCAGTAACACTGCCAACACCAACGGACATTAAGGCGAAGCTGCCAGAACCTTTCATATTGGCGGCAGGATAGGTTACGTTCTGGTCGCCGGTATTGCCAGAAGAAGCCACGATATAAATACCTTGACTGGCGGCGTAGTCCAGAACAGTCTGCAAGACATGGTAGTTAACGCTGGCACCGAGTGACATGTTGATAACATCAGCACCCTTGCTGATGGCCCAGTCAACAGCCTGAGCAATGACATCCAGGTCACCTGCGCCGTTACCGGCCAGCACGCGAATCGGCATGATTTTTGCATTGGGGGCAACTTGTAAAATGAGTCCAGCGGCAGCGGTTCCGTGGCCATAGGCCAAGCCGGTACCTTCCTGGGGGCTTGCATCATTGTCAATAAAGTCCCACCAGGTGTCAGGGTTTGTCAGGCGGCCTGCAAAAGCATTGTGGTTTAGGTCGATACCGGTATCCAGGACTGCCACAACCACGCCATCACCCAGATTGCTGGCGAGTTCCTGACCTTCAGCAAGTTTGATTTGGTTCCAGAACACGGTATTTTCAGCAAAGGTGGTTGGTTCGCTTGCCCCTACGCCACCAGCCCAGGCACTAAAGCCACCAGCCCAGGCACTAAAGCCACCAGCCCAGGCGCTAAAACCCTGTGCATTGGCAATCGGTGAGGCAACAGCTCCACGGTTAGATTCAACGGCCAGAGTACTTAAGTCTCCAGCTTTTTGATCGAAGCCCAGCACAGCAAAGCCTGCGTCAGGCTTGAACAGTACGATGTCACCGCCATATTGCCTGGCAACGGTGCTTGGTGAGGCATCAGCAGTGATGTTGACTGTGGCAACATAATGAAAAGCTGAGCTTGACGGTGGAGTGCTGGTGCTGCAAGCAGCCAACAGTCCCAGTGCTACAGAAATCAGTAGCAGCCGGAAAAAAAGAAAGGCCTTGGGTTTCATAATGCGATACATGACGGACCTCCAGAAGATGTAGGGTAGCTGCGCTCTTCGCCTGATAGCTTTCTTGATGAGTCCAGCAAGTATAGGCTAAAGCGTCGCTTACACTGGTACGGCTTAAGCAGCTTTATACAGCTCAAGCGGTAAACCTAATTTAAGCGGAAGCCTCTTACAATTTTCTTATTTCGAGTTTTGGTAGTCAGCCAGGTATATGAAAGGTTTCGTTGAAGCAGTTACTGCACATCACTGCGCCAAAACCGCCAGGCAAGAATGATGGCAAACAGCAGTGCATAGCCCGCCATGACCATTGCTGCGTGCTCGAGTGTGATACCACGGCCCAAAATGGCGCTGAATGGCCCCAGGTCATTAGAAGCGGAGTTGCCACCAAAACTGTCCACAACACTGGCAAGAGGCTGCCGTGCCGGGGCGTAGAGATTATTGGTAAAAAAGTAGCGCGGCAAATCTTCGAGCGTCTGCCTAAGCCGCAAAGCCTGAAAGATAGCATTGAGACGGTTTAAGGGCTGAAATCCCACCGTTGTTGCGTAGATGGTGTAAAGTCCCTCGAGCAGTGCTGGCACAAAAAAGACTGAAATAATTCCCAGAGCAACATTGCGCAAGAGATAGATCATCAGAAAGGCAAAAACCATGGCTGCTGCACCAAAGAGCCATTGTAGCGAGTACAAGCCCAGAAGGCTAAACCATTCGCCAGCAAAACTCGTGGGTAAAAACAACATACCGATGGCGCCATAGGCAAAACTCAAGAGATAGCCACCAAAAAGCAGCAAGCCATAGACGATCATAGCGACGACAAACTTGCCGCCCAGCACGGCAAAGCGGTTGGGTTGCGCTACCAGTGTGGTTTTCCACATGTTCTGGCTGCGCTCTTCACCCATAAACAAAGCAGCCAGTAAGGAAAATATGATGATATAAAATGACGGGCTAATGAGAGCAGGTAGCAGTAAATTGACTCGGGCAATGCCAAAGGGTGAGGCGAAGGCCTGAATGACCTCGGCAGCACCCACGGGCGAGGTGCTATCCACAAAATCTGTGGCCAGGGTGGCGTAGACAATTCGGCCGACAATTAAAATCAGTACCGGAAGCAGCACCCACCACAAAAAGGCCAGTACATAGGTGCGTCGCTTGCGCATGACCTTAAAGAGCTCTGCCTGGACAACATTAAAGAGTGCGTTCATGAGGGTCTCCCATCTTCTTTGAGTAGTCGCAGGTAAGCACCCTCGAGAGAGTCTGTTTCGCGTCTGGCCTCAAGTAATTCCACACCGACCTGAATCAGGCGACTCAGTAGTGTCGCCGCTTCTGTTTGGGGTACGACGACTCGCACGTACTGAGAGTCGAGTACCTGCACAGTCAAGTTCAGGTCTTCCAGTGCAGCACGCAGTTTTTCCTGATCCTGCGCCTCGAGTCTGTAGGTCACTGTCTGCTCATCCAGGCGTTTTAGCAGTTGCTGCATCGGCCCGTCAAAGAGCAGTTTGCCCTTCTCGACAGCCAGGATGCGCTCTACCAGCTTTTCGATTTCTGCCAGAATGTGGCTCGACACAAGAATGGTCACGCCTTGTTGGGCAATCGTTCGGAGATTCTCCCTGATTTCGGCGATACCAACAGGATCGAGGCCATTGGTTGGTTCATCCAACAGCAGCACTTTTGGCTGCCATAACAGAGCTCTTGCCAATCCCAGACGCTGCCGCATACCCTGAGAGTACGCCCCCACCTTTTTGCGGGCGGCCTGATCCATACCCACAAACTCGAGCATCTCATCGATACGCCGCTCTGGTACCCCACCATGAAGCTTGGCAGCGTGCCTGAGATTATCTCGGCCACTCATATAGCCATAGAAGCTTGGCTCTTCGATCATCGTGCCAACATTCAGGAGACTGGGGCCAGGCACGGCGCGGCCCAGGATGGTACTGTTTCCCTTACTTGGTCGAATAAGTCCGGCGAGCATACGCAGCGTCGTGGTTTTGCCAGCGCCGTTTGGCCCTAGAAAACCCACAATCTCACCTTGCTCTATCGAAAAACTCAGATTGTCCACGGCGTTCACCCTGCCGTAGCGTTTCGTTAAATGACTGGCACTTATAGCTGACATGCCTTAAGTGTACTTGATTAGCAGGCTGGAGCATCGTAAAAAAGTAGGAAAAGCAGATGTCTAATACCGCTTCCGGATAAATCATTGGGTTTATCCCAATGATTTATCC
>CAZZPQ010000180.1:0-6522 GCA_964655595.1 uncultured bacterium | reverse complement strand
CTACACGAGAGGCAGGCATATTTCAGCGTCGTGCTGATAAAACGCTGCGACTTCGTTGCGCCGCTTTATCAGCCTCTGCAAGGGCACCTGGAACGACTTCATCCCCTCTTTTAAGGGTCTTTACAATTCATCGGTTCTTCATTGAGTCAGGTACTTAACACATCGTTACCTACTGAGCTGATAGACTTACAAGACCCACCCCTCCCTCTCATCAGACTCGAGCCCCCCCTCAGGGCTCGAGTCCCTTTTTTGCCTGTTACTGTGCACAAGTTACTGGATGCGCACAATCTGCGCCTCAGACGGTACGCCCTCATCATCAATAATGAAGACCATGTAGTAGCCCGGCGGTGCCAGATTGGCATTAGCAGGCGCGCGCACACTCAGGCTACCCGTATCGCGGCTAAGGATGTCAAGGCTTAAAAAGCGCTGACCCATGTTAAATGAGTGAGTCGTTGAACCTAGCGCGATAAAGCTGACCTGGCCGATACTGTTGGCATCCGGCGTGGTGATCGTAAAGGTTTGGTTGTAGTTCAGTTGGCTGAACATACCAGCAATGACCGGTCGCCGCGCCAGCAACCCTGAGCCATCCTTGCGAAACAGGTAGTGGGGGTAAAAAATCTCGGCGTTCAGGTTGCGCTGGGGTCCCGGCGCGCCCCCGCCTGCGGTCAGTACACTGGCATCGGGGAGCAAAACAGCGCTCGAGTGATACAGACGGGCGCGGTCTGCAGCTGCCCCCAGTGTCCAGACGCCGCTTTCAGGATTCCACCACTCGGCCTCATAAGCTACGCCTTCCATGGTATTCGAGGCGACGCTGCCACCACTCGCCAAAACCTCACCATTGGCAAGAATGGTCAGATCAAAGTGAGTACGACCCCGGTGCATGCTCTGCGTTGTTGTGACAACAGGTGCTTCATTATTGATATCAATCACCAGCGCTGTTTGTCGCCCGGGGTTACTGCCACCTGCCACCAGAATCCTGCCCGTATCAAACATGGCGGCTGAGCCATTGCTACGCCACAGGCTTTCACGGCGTCCTGCCAGGGTCATACTGCCACTACCACTCGGGTCAAGGTAGTACATGTCGGCCCGCCAGCCCGCATGAAAAACCTGACCGTTAGGTGCGACGAAGTTCCAGGGAAAGGTAAAACTGGCAGCGCTGTTCTCTGCCTCTGTTAAGAGTCTCCAGGCCGTACCGTCAAAGACTTCGGGAATCGTCACCGTCTTGCGTGTGCCATCAATTCCACCATAGACAAGAATCTCCTGGTTCGGCAGTAGGGTGGCAGTGGGATACCAGCGACCGCGCAGCATTTGCAGCGGCGAGGGTTCCAGTGACAAGTCTCGATAGTCAAAGATAGTGACATCTGGAATGCCGGCATTCTTGTTGCCCAAAGGCATCGCGTCACCACCGGTTATAAGCGTAAGACCGTTGGGTAAAACGAGCTGGGCGCTGCAAAAAATATCCGTATTGGTGGTGTTGGGCAAGACCGTGTGGGCATCAGCTGCCAGACCCTTTTTGGGGTCCCAGATACTGTAAATAAAGAATGCACCTTGTTGCCCTTGACCATTTGTCCCATAGGTCAGCACCCGACCATCTGGCAGCAGGACAGCATGAATGCCGACAAGAGGCCAGCTGAACACCTGCGACCAGTGGCCCTTTTGCCAGGCATCGGCAGCGCCGAGCAAATCTGTCGGTGGGGTCGTAGCTTCGACTTCAACAGCCTCACTCAGCAGGGTACTTTTTCTGGCACGCAAGCGGTAGACATAGTGGCTATTTGCAACTACTGCGCTGTCTGAATAGCTGGTTTGGGTCATTTCTGTCAGAGGACTAAAAGCGCCATTTGCACTACGGCGCTCGAGCACATAGCGCTCAGCACCGCTAACAGCTTCCCAGGACAGTTGCACCTGTTGACTACCCAGGACCGTTGCTTGAAACTGAGCAGGCGCAGGCAATTCCTGAATGCTAAGGCTCAGCTCATCAAAGCGGCAGGCATCTGGCCCAGCTGCCAGATACACCGCGGCCCAGCTGACACCTTCAGGCATGAGGCGCTCGAGTTGCTTACCGCGCCAACTGCGCGCGCTAAAGGTCAGGACTTCGGAAAAAAGCAGTCCCGCACTCGAGGCAGCCACAAAGCCCACCTGACAAGCTGAGGCGCCCATGGCCCGTCCCTGAGCACTCAGGTGGTAAACCCTGCCAGCCTCAAGCAGGCCAAAGGGCAAATCCTGCTGCCACCAGCCCCAATCACTCAACTCAAGTGCGCGCTGGCCTGAGGCGGCCTGTGAAACAAAGCGGCTCGTGCCACCAAAGCTGCGCCAGTGCGCAGACTGCTCCTCAAAACCCCCATTGAGCAGCAACTCGTTGTTACCTTGCCCACCGCCACCAGCCTCACCCAGAATCAGTCGAACCTCATCAAACTGACAGGCACTTTGTTCGCTCACCATATAAACACCTGCCCAGGTCGTGCCTGCTGGCATCGTCAGGCTGTCCTGCTGCTCCTGCCAGCCACCCCGAAAGGTCAACTGTTTGCGGAAGGTCTCTGCCTTCGCGTTGCCACCTGCAAAGCCCACGATACAGACACCCGTACCCAGGCTACGACCATAGGCACGCAGACCAAAAGACTCTCCGGCACGCAGGTCTGATACTGCCAGGTTCTGTTGAATCCAGGCCCAGTTCAAAGCCTGCAAAGCCTGTCCGCTGCCATCTTGCCCCGGAGTCACAGTCGAAGCCGTACCCGTCCCGTAAAGCTGCCAGGCAGCCAGACCAGCCGAGAAATCACTGTTCAGGAGCAGATTTTGGCCTGCACGTAAACTCTGGGCCTCAAGCAGTTGAGCTGGTTGCAGGTAGTGCTGGGAGATGAGTTCGCGTGCGCCCCCAGTTCGTTGCCACTCGAGCCTTAAAGCTGCCGTGGGCTGGGTCTTGTGAAATTCCAGCCTGAGTGCGTAGCGCTGACCTGCCTGGAGACTGAGTGTACCTGGAGCAGTGGAACTGGCGATCAGCTGGTCATCGAGGTAGAGCCGGGCCAGACCGCTGGCCGGAAGAAAAATAGTTGTCTCACCGCTGACCGAGGGCTCGAGCCAGCCCGTCCAGCGAGCGCTGAAGACTCCCGGAGGTAGTCCGAGTACCGGAGAGAGTTGTCCCCAATTAAAGTCCAGTTGCCCATCCAGGCGCTGAATAGATGGCCCCGAAAGCTCGGCTTCGGCAAAATACTCGGCACTGAGCCCCAGACCCTGCACAGTCGTTGGTACCAGGCAGTCAAGCTGTGGGTTTAACCACTGAGCAAAACTTGCCAGCCCTGCAGTGTCGCGCACCTGCAAGCGCAGACGACCAATACCCGTTACATCCAGGTTAACAGCCACCACGCCGTCAGCTTGCGTCAGGGCTGGCGACTGCCAAACGGTGCGCTGATCAAGCTGCACCTGAAAAACAGCGCTAGCCCCGGCTGAGCTGACTGTAGCACTTGCCCGAAACACCTGGCACAAACCTGCCAGGTCATACTCCGCATGGGCGATAATCCCGGGTGCCGCCTGCATACTGAGACGCTTATCGGCAGCACTTCCCTGAACCCGCAAAGGGCCAGCGGCATTGATCGCCGATAGCCACTCGAGTTCGGTGACATCGTTAGTCCCGTTTTGTAAGCCGTGATAAGGGGAAAGTTTTTGTCCGCTGTGCCAAACAGCCAGCGGCGCTTCTGGTACGGGTGGGGGTGTACAGCTACTCAACCAGATCAGACCCAGCAGCAGATAGAAGTAGCGACCTTGCAGGATAAGATAACGCATAAGAAAAAGCCTCCACGCAGTTCGGTGGCGTGAAATCGCCCCCTGGAAGTAGTCTAAAAGCAAAAAAGAGATTTGTCAGTGACTGCGCCGTTATATATCAGACCCAGTTGTAGATGGCTTTGTGCTAGCTTAGGGCTATGAGATGGCTACGCCAGCGACAACCTTGACAGCTACCCAGTAAAGTCACTGCCACCATCCGTATCCCGTTATAAGTTTACAGAATGTTCGCTCACTTCCCTATGGAAGACAGCTAAGCCGGATACCCACACAAGCAGTGTCTTTCAGGATTTTATTCAAGTTATAGTGTCAGCATGAAGTGAAGACAGGCACAAAACTGCCCCAGCACCTTTCAGGAGTCACATGCATAAAAGCAAAACCCATCCGGATACTTCAGGAAATGAACCGCTCATCAGTGCCAACTTTATCACCGAGATTATCGACAACGATGTGCAGCAGGGCAAATACCGCAGCATTGTCACCCGCTTTCCTCCTGAGCCCAATGGCTACGCCCATATTGGTCATGCCTTTGCCAGCTATATTGACTTTGGCATTGCCCAGGACTACGGCGGGCGCTGCCATTTACGCATGGATGACACCAATCCCGAAAAAGAAAGCATGGAATATGCCGAGTCCCTCATGGAGGATATGCGCTGGCTGGGCTGGAACTGGCAAGGGCATCTGTATTTTGCTTCAGATTACTATGAGCAGCTCTACCAGTTTGCCGTAAGGCTTATTCAAGAAGGTAAAGCCTACGTTGACAGCCTCTCGGAAGATGATATCCAGCTCTACCGAGGCACCGTCACCCAAGCCGGACGCGCAAGCCCCTACCGCGAACGCAGCGTTCAGGAAAATCTCGAGCTCTTTACGCGCATGCGTGCAGGCGACTTTGCCAATGGAGCGCATGTTCTGCGCGCCAAAATTGATATGGCCTCGCCCAATATGAAGCTGCGCGACCCCATCCTCTACCGCATTCTGCACACCAGCCACTACCGTACTGGTGACACCTGGTGTATTTATCCCATGTACGACTTTGCTCATCCACTCAGTGACGCGATTGAAGGAATCAGCCACAGCCTGTGCTCTTTGGAGTTTGTAGAAAACCGCGCCATTTATGACTGGTTGGTCGAAAATCTCTTTGAAGAACCGCGCCCACGCCAGTACGAGTTCGGACGCCGCAGCCTTGAATACACCGTGGTATCCAAACGCAAGCTGGTGCAGCTTGTCGAAAACGGCTTCGTCAGTGGTTGGGATGACCCGCGCATGCCGACCATTGCCGGATTGCGCCGCCGTGGGGTCACACCTGAAGCCGTTCGTGACTTTGTCAGCCGCATTGGGGTATCACGCACCAATCGCACGGTGGACATTGCGCTTTTTGAACACTGCATTCGCAATAACCTAAATACCCGCTCACCGCGGGTGATGGCGATTTTAGAGCCTCTGAAAGTCATCCTGAGCAATTATCCTGAAGGGCAGACAGAAAGCCTGGACGCGCCTTACTGGCCGCCAGATGTGCCCAATGAGGGGAGTCGCAAGGTCAGCTTCAGTCGGGAACTGTATATTGAGCAGGAAGACTTTAGCGAAACACCCCCCAAGGGTTTTAAGCGCCTCTCGCCCGGCGAATACGTGCGGTTGCGCTACGCTTATGTCATCCGCTGTGACGCAGTTATCCGAGATGCCAGTGGACGCATCAGCGAACTGCATTGCAGCTATGTGCCTGATTCATTGGGCAGTAATCCCAAGAGCATCAAAATAAAAGGCGCAATTCACTGGCTATCGGCAGAAACGGCCCTGCCAGCTGAATTCAGACTCTACGATCGCCTTTTTAGCGTACCGCACCCAGACGAGGATGATGGCCACTTTTTGCAGTATCTGAACAAAGCGTCTTTAACGAGCAGGCAGGGCTTTGTTGAAGTCAGTATTGAGGCCTGGCCTTCAGCGACGCGCTATCAGTTTGAGCGGCAGGGCTACTTCTGGCAGGACCCTCATGACAGTCGCCCGGACAAACCCGTTTACAATCGCATCATCAGCCTTAAGGACTCCTGGCAAAAGCCCGAGGTTAACAAAGCCAAAAGCACCAGGGCGGCCAGCACAAAAATCGCTTCGGAACCTGGTGAGGCACGTGACCTCAGCCTGGCGTTTGATGAAGATCAAAAGCTTCAACTCACGCGCTTTCTAAATCTTGGTGTGCAACAGGATGATGCGCTGCTACTGGCAGAAAACCCCAGGCTCAGTCGCTACTTTGATGAGGCACACAGCGTCCATGCCAATCCGCAGGTCCTGGCAAGCTGGATAAATAATGACATCCGCCGCGATATGCCAGCAGATGACCCTTACGCACTGGCGATTCAGCCAGCGCAACTGGCCAATCTGATCAAGGAAATGGATAGTCAAACCATCAGTACACGTCTGGCAAAGGATATTTATCAGCTGATGCTCAAAAGCGGTCAGTCACCCGACGCCATTATCCGCGAGCACAAGCTCGAGCAAATCACCGATACCAGCGAACTCGAGCCCGTCATCAGCCAGGTATTAAACGACAATCCGGACAAGGTTAGTGCTTATAAAGACGGCAAAACAGGCCTGATAGGCTTCTTTGTCGGACAGGTGATGCGCGCTACTGGCGGTAAGGCCAACCCGCAACTCTTACAAGCCCTGCTCAGGCAGCGCCTTGATGGCTGAAGCTGGGCATACTACCGAGCCCGATAAATTGGTCTAAGACTGGAAAAGCAATCCCCGCTTCCTACTCAC
>CAZZPQ010000179.1:0-6560 GCA_964655595.1 uncultured bacterium | reverse complement strand
TTTCGAAAACTTTCAGAACGCGAATCTGGCTGGCGACATCACCACTGCTGTCAATCAGGCTGTAAACAATATCCGCTCGAGGAACGACCTGGAACAAATTGCAGCTGCTCAGCAGTAGTGCACTTATGGTAATGGCGAGTAATACTTTCATTCTCATGCAAGCTCCTCCTTGAGCCCTGGATTTACAATATAGAACGAAAGTCGCTTGAGGCCAGCTAAAAAATCCACAGGTTCAACATGAATGTCTGCAGGAACACTGATGACACGGGGGGCAAAGTTAAGTATTCCTTTGATACCAGCCTGAGCCAGAGCGTCGGCGGCATCCTGAGCTGCGCCCTGTGGGACGGTGATAAAGCCGATATCGATACCTTTTTCCTTCACGGTTTGAGGCAGGTCGTGAATATGCTGCACTGTGAAACCTGCCACATTTATTCCAACGATAGCTGGATCGATGTCAAAGAAGGCTTTCAGGGTAAAAGCATAACTATCAAAATTGGAATAATGGGCTAATGCCTGACCAAGTCGCCCCATGCCGACAATAGCGACATTCCAGTCTCTGGTAAGCCCCAGGATGCGGGTGAGTTCACGGCGCAGCTGACCAACCGTGTAGCCAGCACCTCTGGTACCATAACGACCAAAGTGAGCCAGATCCTTGCGTACCTGGAAGGCTGAGACATGTGCTTTATCCGCCAGCTCATCTGAAGAGGTATTGGTATTACCTTCTTTTTCCAGCTCTGTCAGGATGCGCAGATAGGTAACCAGCCGACTGATTGTGGCAGTGGGAATCGATGACATCAGCGAACGAAACTATCGATTCCCTGCGCCCTTAAAATGCCCTGTGCCTGACTCAGCGCTGCGTCATCATAAGGACCAACAAGCAGTTTGACGAGTCCTCCCTCTTCGACATGTCTCACTTCAAAACCAATACTCTCAAGAGTGGTACGCTGCGGTGTGGCACTGTTCATTGAGCCATAGGCACCCACCTGCAAGTAACGACCACTGCTGGCAGGTGCAGGGACGTTGCTGGCACTTGGGGTTGCAGGTGTTGTTACGGCAGGTGTTGTAGCAGCAGGTGTTGTTATGGCAGGTGTTGTAGCGCTTGGGGTAGTCGTTTGGGCGGGGCTGGCAGCAGGCGTAGTGCTTCCTTCAGGACGGAATTCGTAGATAACAGGGTTGGGCTCGAGCCCCTGGCTACGAATCCTGGCGGCTATCTGATCAGCTTCCGCCTGACTGTCGAAGGGACCAACCAGAACCAGTGTGAGGTCGTTTTGCACAGCTGTAAATACCGGAAAGCCCGCAGCACTAAATGTGTCAGCGCGACGTTGCGCATTTTCACCACTACCATAAGCACCCACCGATATACGAAACGGAGCATTGGAACTAGGTGCAATCGTGGTGGCAGTGGTAGCAGGCGCTGTGGTGGTAGTTTCAGTACTGGCAGGAACCTGGGTCGCTGCTGTACTTGCCGGAGGACTCGCTGATGCGGCAGGCGCTACTTCTGCCAGGGCTTCTGATCCTGTCGTTTCTGATCCCGCACCAACAACGCTATCTCCTGGGCTACTACCTGGGGCATCGGTGGATAGCGGCGGCAATACCGGAATAACTACCCCAGCAGCACTACCAGCTTCAGAATCGGCGTTTCCTATAATAACTGTAGGCGGAGACGTGCCAGCAGTATCGGCTGTCGTTTCAGGTGCAGGTGTAGTAGCTGAAGGCGCGCTCGGCGTTGCAGGGCTAACCGAACCCCCTGTTGCAGCTCCATTATTGCGCGAGCCAAAAGACAAAAGGTTGTTACCGGTAAGAAGAGTTGCAGCGATACCGGTCATTACAGCAATCAGTGCTAAAACCATCAGTAAATCAGGCCAGTTGCGTCTAATCCAGTTCATACCTTAATATACTACCCCAAATTGCTTGAGTACGGCATGAGTTAACTAAAAGACCTCGCCAACAAGGCCGCTATGAAGGAAACATACCCATTTTGAGCGTCTATTCGCCAAGTTGAGTTCGATAGCCTGATGAGGAACTGTGAAAAAATTCACAGTTCCTCTCTGCTGTCCTTTTGCCTTAATGTCGTTCACGAATCCCATTATGCTTAGAGCTTCTTTAGCAATAAAACAGCGCTTGGCAACGCAATAGTTGTGGCTGCTTATATCAGAAGCATATCCCGAGATGATGTGCAGTGACGGTTGCCAGATAGTCAAAAGCTCTCAGGGGTAGAATCGCTGTGGAGTATTTTGCTATTGGGAGGAAAAATTATGGGAAGGTTCTTTAAGTTCACCGTCTTGCTCTCCGTTATTATGCTGTTTGCAGCATGTAACAACCCTTCAGTTGCCCCCCCCGAAAAGGTCTGGTCTGAAGAAGCAGTCGCCGCAACGATGCAGGGTATTGTTGAGCCCATCGTCATAGCAATGGCTGAAGGCAGTGCAGATGCCCTGCTAAATGTACCAGCAGGGGGGCCTATGGCCGCACTCGAGCTCTCGGTCGATAGTCTGCAGAGCCCAGAGTTATTTTTTGAGGCGCTGATGGGATCGCTCGAGACGACGCACTACAATGACTGCGTCTTTTTGCCACGAGGTGTTTGGGAATACAAGAACATCGGTGGCAAGTGGGAAAAGATTTATGCGGGTGATGACAGCGAACTCGTATTAAAGTTTCCCTTTGGCAATATTGATGGCAGCACATCACAGATCGTTTTAACCATTGACTGGATGTCGCAAATCTTTGTGAAAGCGCCTTATGCCTGCAAGGAAGTACCCACCCACCTGGCGGTGTACTGGACCAAGGACAATATTCGCGCCGGACGTGTTGATCTGAAGGTTGACTGGCATAATACCAGCTGTGGTGTCATGTATGAAACCCGCAAAATCACCCTGGATGGCTATATCGGTCATCATAGCTCAGCAGATTATGTCAAGATTGACGCTGAGTTTAAGGTTGAGGATGCCCCCAATCAGCATGCCAACTACGTTGCGACCACCACGGGAACGATCTGGGCCAAGCTAGCCAAATATCCTGGCAAAAAGCATCAGCTGAGCTGGGATGCCAAGGCTTATGCCCGTACCGAGCGTGGTCAGGACTGCTTCAAAGGCAATCTTTACCTCAAGAACGGTCATGCTGAGCTTCACTTTGATGGTATCATCGAAAGTCAGAAAACCGAGATCAAATTAGGCTTCAAGTTTGATAATCTGGTTGAATATCCCCACCTGGCTGTTGATGTTCATGATGGCTATGTCAAGGTCAAGGAAGGTCACAAGAACTGGGAGCAGGCTGCTAGCTTTAAAGGCACGCTGAACGACAGTAATAAAGACTACCTGCCCGGTGAAAACATCATCATCACCTTCCAGGATGGCAAACAAAAGGCACTTGATAAATTCCTGAAAGACAACTTTGACTTAGGAAACATCGTACTGCCTATCAATCCCTAAAGTTATTACACAAGTGAATACAGGCCCCCGGTCTCGGGGGCTGTTTCTATTTGAAGAATTGCCAGGCTACTCTTATGCACCTTAAGTGATTGCGAGCGAAGCAAATGCGTAATGAGGCAACATCCTGTTGGGTCATTACGTGAGATACTTTATGAACGCAATGACTTTATGAACGCAATGACCGAAATGAGCTATGGCATGGTATTTGCATAAGTTCACCAGGTCATATGCAAGCATGTGAAGGATGATGAGAATGCGACCAAAAACGCTCCTGATGATACTTGGCCTAATCTGCCCAATGTTTGCTATGGCGCAACCTGAAGCGTCCTACAACAAAAGTGCCTCTGAGGACATTTATTATATGAATGCACGCCTTAGCCCAGCCATCAACATTGGCAATGCGCTTGAAGCCCCTTTTGAAGGGGCCTGGGGCATCAGCCTGGAGGAAGCCTACTTCAGGTTAATCAAAAATGCCGGCTTTCAAACAATTCGCCTGCCCGTTAGCTGGGGACATCACACCAGTAAGAGTGCGCCCTATACCATTGAGCAGGACTTTCTGGGACGGGTTGACTGGGCAGTTGAGCAGGCTTTGAAGCATGACCTGAACATCATCATCAATGTTCATCATGATGACCGCCTAAATCGCCAGCCACTCAGGGAACGGGCGCGCTTTCTGGCTACCTGGACACAACTTGCCAAACACTATCAGTATGCCCCCAAAAACGTCTACTTTGAACTTCTGAATGAGCCACATGACGCCTTTAATGAGCAGCCAGAACTCTGGAATAGCCTGCTTGCTGAGGCCATCCTGCTGATACGCCAGACCAATCCTGAAAGACCTGTTATTGTAGGTCCGGTGGGTTGGAACGCCATCAGTCGCCTGGCTGACCTGAGACTGCCTGATGATGCAAATCTGATTGTTACAGTACACTTCTACGAGCCCTTCGATTTCACTCATCAGGGTGCAGATTGGGTAAGCCCCATTCCTGCTACCGGACGCGGTTGGACCGGTGACGCCATGCAGCTCGCCTGGGATAACTGGTCCTGGGATACGGATTTGCAGTGGCTTAAAGATGAGCAGCACGGAACAGTGCTAGGCGTTCACTACCGCCAGGGCTGGGCAGGGCTTTATCTGCACCGAGACAATCACCTGGAGGATGTGCGGCGTCTCAGCTTTGCCACTGACCAACAGGTGGCGCTCGAGATTGACTGTGGCCAGACCGTTATCCCCATTGTTACGCAGGATGCCTGGCAAACCACCATTGTCGATATCCGAAGTTGTGGGTCACTCGGCGATCTAAAGATCAAAAACCGTAGCCCCGAGGCGCTAAATCCTTTTTTACTCAAGGATTTACGTTTGCATACCGGCAGCGAGGCTCACAACCTGTTTCGTACAGAAAAAGATGTGATTACAGAAGCACTGGAATATGCCCATAGTTGGGGCCAGGCGAATGGACACCCCATTTTCATCGGAGAGTTTGGGGCCTATGGTGAGGCTGATATGGACTCGAGGTTGCGCTGGACTACTTTTGTACGCGAGGAGTTTGAGCGCCTGGACTTCTCCTGGGCTTACTGGGAGTTTGCTGCGGGTTTTGGCGTTTATAATCCAGTGACTGGCACCTGGCGTGAGGATTTGCTAAAAACCCTTATACCCTGATACTGCTGGCTCCTTCGGTTGCTTCACAGACGTAGATACTGGCATCGTAGCCGCTCGCTTGCTGGTAGCTTGCATGGACTGCTGATACAAAGGCGTCCGCTACCCTACGGTCAATCAGCGCCACTGCACAGCCCCCAAAGCCGCCACCTGTCATACGGGCACCGTAGCAGCCAGTTTGCGCCCTGGCTATGTCCACCATGGTATTGAGTGCGTCGTTGCTGACTTCAAAGTCATCGCGCAGGCTGTCATGACTTTCGTTCATGAGTTGCCCGAGCCGCACTGCGTCAGCCTGTTGCATGGCAGAGGCAGCATCCAAGGTTCGCCGATTTTCGTGGATAACGTGTCTGGCGCGGCGCATCACCACAGGACTCAGACCAGCCCTGCCTGCTTCAAACTGCTCCAGGCTCACATCCCGCAGCGCATTGACGGCAAAGTGCCGTGCGGCTTCCTCGCACTGAGCGCGACGTTCGTTATAGCCTGAATCGGTATGCGAATGTCGTGTCATAGTGTCCATCACGACAATAAAAGTGTTCTGAGGCAAGGCAACTGCTTCCAGCTCCAGGCTACGGCAGTCAATTTTGAGTGCATAGCCTTTTTTCCCGGCAGCACTTATCAGCTGGTCCATAATACCAGTATTGGCCCCGACCCAGTCATTTTCGCAGCGCTGACCCAGCCTTGCCATCTCTTTGGCATCCCAGGCAAAGCCGGAGACCTCATGGAAAGCTCGAGCCGTGGCCATTTCGAGCGCTGCAGAGGACGACAGACCGCTACCCCGTGGCACATCACCCGCGATGACAGCCTCCCAACCGTTTAGCGTATAACCCGCTTCCTGTAAGGCCCAGGCCATACCCTTGGGGTACTCGAGCCAACCCTTGGCCTTGCGCAACTGGCCCAGGTCAAACTCACCCCAGTCATCAAAATCTATAGACCACAGCCTGACCAGGCTATCCTGCCTAGGCCGCAAGGCAATCCACACAGCGCGGTCAATCGCCATGGGCATAACAAAACCATCGTTGTAGTCGGTGTGCTCACCAATAATATTAACCCGCCCTGGTGCACGAACAATCAGGGGGGCAGTTTGCTGAAACGTACGTTCAAAGGTTTCAAAGACAAGACTTTGCAGGTTCATATTGCTATTTTATGCCAGCACAGGCTTTGTTTTGGCAATACGTGACGCTCGAGCCAAATCTGTGGGGTAGTGGTTCAAGCTTGACTGACAGGCGGACACAACAAATACCAGCTCCACGACCAAACCTTATCCCAATTCTCTGCTTAATACAGCGTTTCCATGGGTCATTGAGACATCTCAATGACCCATGCGACCTGGGGAGTTGAAATCAACGCATTCAGCTTGTCTCAACAAAGCCTGGAAATGCTAATACAAGCTCGATAAACTGCTTAAAATTTGAAAAGCAATCCCTGCTTCCTAACGCCCTGCTCGGGATAAACCCAATGACTTATCCGGAACTGGTATAAGT
>CAZZPQ010000178.1:0-6598 GCA_964655595.1 uncultured bacterium | reverse complement strand
CTCATTGCTCATTGCTCGGTACTCATTGCTCATTGCTCGGTACTCATTGCTCATTATTGCTTTGTCCACCACTCCTACAAGCCTTCATCAACCGTGCCCCAGAAAAGCTTACAGGACGTTTGTCTCGAGCCAGTGAACAACCCCGTGTTCTTCGGGGGCGGCGATATGCTCATCGGCAACCGCGAGTAAATCCGGGTGGGCCTCTGGGCCTACTGCTACCGCACGACTTGCATAGCTCAGCATGCTGACGTCATTGGGGCCATCACCAAAGGCCACCACCTCGCTTTGAGGAATGCCACGTTCCAAGGCGAGCAGGCGCAAGGCGGTTCCCTTATCTGCATTAGCGGGGGTAATTTCCAGATAGCCTTCCTGCCACAGATAGACCACAAACTCCGGATAGATCTGCTGAACATGCTTATGAATATTGGGGGTTAAGCCGTTCGCACTAAAGACGACTTTATCGGCAATGATCTCGAGCCCTTTGTGGTAGCGCACCACCTGACGGCTTTGGGTATGTGCCCAGTGCCAGCGTTCATCATCTGGATTCTTGACGTAGAGTTCATCGTCCAGAATGCAGGAAAACTCCACTTCAGGGTGATCGCTGAAAGGCTCGAGAATGGTCTTGACCTGCACAGCGTCCAGGCGCTTGTGCTGCAGGACGCTACCCTCGCTACCGATAACCAGTGAGCCGTGATTGGTACTGTAGTATTCACTGACCCCCAACTGCTGGAGATAAGGCAGCGCAGACATAAAGGGGCGTCCGGTCAGGATGGAGATATCATGCCCTTTGCTGCGGGCCGCCTTAATTGCCCTGGCTATCTGCCGGGGTAATTCATAGTTGTTGGTAAGCAGTGTTTTATCTAAATCAAAAGCGAGTAACAAAATGGCCTCCTGAGGGCTTGGCTTGCGCTTGGCTTGAATCTTGGGGGATGAGTGCAAGCAGGCTGCCCCTTTGAGCAAAGAGGCAATCGATACATTCAGTCTAACCTGAAAGTTGTCAGCGAACAGTAATGAATATCTAATCTGTTGACATAACCTCAGTGGCAAGTTCCTGCAACTTCTGGTAAAGCTCGAGTTGCCTGGGGTTGGGGTTTTTGGGAAGGCTGACGCGCACCTCAGCCAAAGCGTCCCCACGACTGCCGTCCCGTCTGGGCCAGCCCTGGCCGCGCAGGCGCAGCACTCTGCCGCTTTGTGTACCCTTGGGCAGATTCATATCCACCTCACCATCCAGCGTGGGAACCCGCACACTGCCACCCAAAACGGCGGTATAGTCCGGTACCTCGACCATTACGCGGACGGTGTCACCTTCCAGCTTGAAGATAGTGTGGGAGCGCAGCCTGAGTACCAGTATCAGATCAGCGCCTCCGGGGGCCTGACCGCGCAGGCGGAGTTTTGTGCCGTCCTGTGCGCCCTTGGGGATTCTTACATCGATGCGGCGACCCTCAACGGTGATGGTGGTGTCACCCCCCTGATAAGCCTGCATCAGGTCAAGCTCGAGTTCCGCCTGAACGCTACGCGGCATCTGCTGAAACTCATCAAAGGGGCTGCCCCGCCTGCCAAAACCGCTACCACCAAAGAGCGTCTGGAAAAAGTCGCTAAAGCCAGCGGCATCTTCCGGGCTGACTGTACTGCGGTAGCCCCCGGCAAAAGGTGGTGGGCCATCGGTACCGTACTGATCGTATAACTTGCGCTTCTCGGAATCGCTTAAGACGGTATAGGCTTCGTTGATTTCCTTAAAGCGTTCTTCGGCTGCCTTGTCACCTGGGTTTTTATCTGGATGGTGTTTGGCTGCCAGCTTGCGAAAGGCACGCTTGATCTCATCCTGTGAGGCAGTTTTGCTGATTCCCAGGGTTTGGTAGTAGTCTTTGTAGGCAGCCATGGTGTACCTCTCAGTTACTGATAGACAACCACACGCGCAACCCGAACGACGCGCTCATCTTTCATAAAGCCGGATTCAAAAACCTGGGCAATCTTGCCTTTTTGCGCTTCGCTGGTCGCTGGCATGGAGGTAAGGGCTTCGTGAAACTCTGGATTAAAGTCCTCACCAACCTGCCCTACTTCGACCAGGCCAATTGTCTCGAGGTTGCGCCGCAGGGTTTCGCGCACCTGCTCGATACCCGGAATGATTTTAGCCGGGTCATCACCAGCCACCTCGAGCGCTCGACGAAGGTCATCGTAGACGGGCAACACACTCAAAATGACGCTATCTCGGCCTTTATCGTGCGCACGCTCGATATCCTGCTGCAAGCGGCGGCGCAGAGTCTGCATTTCTGCCAGATGGCGCAGTTTGCCTTGTTCAGCCTCGGCTCTGACGGCATCTAGCTCAATCTGCTGTCTGGCGATTTCTTCACGCAGAATCTCCAGGTCATCTGACAGGTTCTCAGCTTCAGCCTGGCCAGCAGGGGAGACATCCTCCTCTGCTGGCTGCTCGTCGTGGGCTTCGAGAATCACTTGGTCTTTGTCGTCGGTCATGAGCGTCCTTTAGCTTGCGGGTTTGAAATCAGCGTCGATGACGTCATCATCTTCAGCAGCGGCTTCCTGAGCTGCTTCAGGGGCTTCCTGAGCTGCCTGTTGCTGCTGGAAAGTCTGGAGTACCTGGGCCAGTTCATTGCTGAGGCGCTCGAGTTCTGCTTTGTCAGCACTGCTGTTCAGTGCCGTATCAGCGGCGTCGATAGCGTCTTGAACGGGTTTTTTGGCATCATCGCTGGCACTGCTTTCACTCAGGATGCGGCTGGCTTGTGCCTTCAGGCTGTCAAGCTGGTTGCGCGCTTCAGCGTTTTCTTTGGCCTCACGATCCTTGTCGGCATTGACCTGTGCTTCAGCCACCATTTTGTTGACCTCATCTTCTGAGAGTGTGGTGGTGTTCTGAATGGTGATGTTGGCGGCCTTGCCGGTGGATTTTTCCTTGGCGGTGACGTTCAGCACGCCGTTGGCATCGATATCATAAGTGATTTCAATCTGCGGCGCACCAGCCATCATGGGCGGAATACCCTCGAGGCGGAAGCGTCCCAGGCTCTTGTTATCATTAGCCATACTGCGCTCGCCCTGCAAAACATGCACCTCGACGCCAGTCTGGTTATTTTCGGCGGTGGTAAAGGTTTCACTCTTTTTGACAGGTACAGTGGTGTTGCGGTCGATGAGTTTGGTAAAAACCCCACCTTTGGTTTCCACACCCAGTGACAGCGGGGTGACATCCAACAGAACAATGTCATCAACATCACCAGTTAAAACGCCAGCCTGTACCGCCGCGCCGAGCGCCACAACCTCGTCAGGATTGACGGACTGGTTGGGTTCTTTGCCCAGCAGGTCTTTGACGATTTGCTTGACGGCAGGTACGCGAGTCGAGCCACCTACCAGGATGATTTCGTCGATTTGGTCCTTGCTCAGTTTGGCGTCTTTAAGAGCAGCTTCGACCGGACCACGAATGCGCTTCAGAAGTGGTGCGATAATTTCTTCCATTTTGCTGCGGGTCAGTTTTTTCTCGAGATATAAAGGCGCGTTAGAAGCGGGATCCATGGCAATAAAGGGTAGACTGATTGTGGTTTCGGGCAGACCTGAAAGCTCAATTTTGGCTTTTTCAGCGGCTTCAATGAGACGCTGGAGCGCCTGCTTGTCCTTGCGCAAGTCAACGTTGTATTCCTTCTGGAAGTCGTCTGCCAGCCAGGTAACGATGGCATAGTCAAAATCGCTGCCACCCAAGCGGGTGTCACCACTGGTTGAGCGCACTTCAAAAACACCGTCACCGACCTCGAGCACGGACACATCGAAGGTGCCGCCACCCAGGTCAAAAACCAGCACGGTTTCATTACCTTTTCTATCCAGGCCGTAGGCCAGTGCAGCAGCCGTGGGTTCGTTAACAATACGCAAGACCTCTAAGCCGGCGATTCTGCCAGCATTCTGGGTGGCTTCACGCTGGCTGTTGTTGAAGTAGGCTGGCACGGTGATGACCGCTTTGGTAATTTTTTGCCCCAGGGTAGCGCTGGCATCCTGCACGAGTTTCTGCAGCACCATAGCACTGATTTCTTCGGGGGTGTACTTCTTGTCACCAATCACAAATCTGACACCGCCGTCGTCACCCTTGACGACTTCGTAGGGTGAGCGTTCGGCTTCTTCCTTGACCTCTTCCCAGGTATGACCCATATAGCGTTTTGCCTCAAAGAGGGTGTTTTTGGCATTCAAAACAGCCTGACGCTTGGCCACCTGACCGACCATGCGCGTATCATCCTTGAAAGCTACCACCGAAGGCGTGGTACGGTTTCCTTCGCTGTTTACCAGAACGGTGGGTTCACCGCCTTCCATGATTGCAATTACACTGTTGGTAGTACCAAGATCGATTCCCACGGCTTTTGCCATTGTTAGCTCCTTTACAGTTGATGGATTTTTTAATCTATCCGGGCAAGTACTAGACATCCTTAGCAACAAAAAGTATATCAGCAGCCCTGATCATTGTCAATAGATTTGAGTCTGGTTATATCAAGTTTGTGCAGGCTCTTAGCTGAGCATCTAGGCGACACGCTGCATAATCACGGTGACTATGACGGACAGGGTGAAGAGTGAGGTGAGTGTTGACAGCACCACCGTTCGAGCCACCGATTCGCTGTCAGCACCAAACTCGAGTGCCAGCATAAACGTATTGACTGCCGGAGGCATGGCAGCCAGCAGGGTGAGTATAGCCAGATCCAGGCCAGTGGCTCCGAAACCTCGCGCTACCAGATAGGCCAAAACAGGCGCAACCAGTAGTTTCATAGCAGTACCAAGCCAATTATGCAGGGTTGGCAGTTGCAGACCAGTACGCTGAATCTGCATTCCCAAAACCAGCAATACCAGGGGTACTGCTGCCTCACTTAAAAGTGCAATTCCTCGGTTGAGAGCGGTTGGGAGCTGCCAGTTCAGCAAGTTCAGGCCCAGTCCCAGCAGGGCTGCCCACAGAACCGGCAGGCGCAAAACTCTTTCGAAGCTGGTAGCACCACGACCCGTGAGTACAATGGGCGCCAGAAAAAACATCATGACTGTGGTGAGAACGTAAAGAATCAGGGCGCGCTCGAGCCCTTCGGGCCCAAAGGCAAAGAGCGTGATGGGCAGCATCATATTGGCGCTATTGGCAAAGGCACTTGTTGTCATGAGCCCACGGCGGCTGGCTTTATCGAAGCTTCCGAAGGCCAGTCTTGCCACAAGCAACATAAGAATCATAAAGACGGTGTAGGCGGCCACAAGACGTCCGGCGCTGAGCAGCGTGAGCTGGGTGTTGACCAGCGAGGTAAAGACCAGGGCGGGGACCGTGGCATACAGGGCTACGCGGTTAAGGGCGCTCAGATCAAACTTGAAAAACGCTGCAAGCAGTGCACCCACGGCAATGACCACAAAGACAGGAGCAATGATGGTCAGGAGACTATTCAGCAGCATGGGGTTCCGCTTCTGTCTTTGTAGCAGGGCTTTCTTTGCCGGCTTGCAACGCCGTTTTTGCAAAAAAGCCACACAAAAGCACCCCAATCAGGTAATAGAAGCCCGTTATGCCCAGCAGGGTGGCGAGCAGTGGCAGACTAACCCGAACCGCATAGGCGAAAGCTGTAAAGTAAGCAGGCGTTGCCAAA
This sequence comes from uncultured bacterium, assembly GCA_964655595.1. GTDB lineage: Bacteria > Deinococcota > Deinococci > Deinococcales > Trueperaceae > CAZZPQ01. The sequence goes on along the minus strand of CAZZPQ010000178.1, from coordinate 1,007 downwards.
AGCACACTGAGTAGCAAACTGGCAGACAGGGCAGCCTGGCGGCCACCCGCACGACTGGCAGCAAAACCAAGACCCAGCGCCAGGGGAAACTGCAGCAGTGCCAAGGCAACAAGGCTCTGCCCAATGAGTGGGTGTGCCACACCGCTGCTGAAACTGCGAAAGATAATGGCCAGACCACCTGCTATCAGAAGTTGCAGCATAAACATCGCCGCAAAAAGCAGTCTAAGAAGGTTAGCAGCCGCAGCAGAACTTAATGGGTCTTTTTGGTAGCGGCGAATCAGCTCCAGCACGCTCCAGTATATGCAACGAGTCAACGAGGAGGCGTAACAGAGGATAAACTAACCCATGACTGTTGAGCTAAAACGCCTGAGCGGCAGCGAAATCACGCCCTATCTGGCTGATCTGGCACGTTTGCGCATCAGCGTATTTCGGGAATACCCTTACCTTTATGACGGTGATGAAGGCTATGAAGCCAGGTATTTGGAGCGCTACGTGGGCTCGAGTCGTAGTCTTGCCGTTCTGGTGCTGGAGGGTACGAAGGTCATAGGTGCATCAACCGCCCTGCCACTAGCGGATGAGGTGCCAGAGTTCAAGCAGCCCTTTACCCAAAAGGCTCTTGACGTGGAGCAGATTTTTTACTTTGGCGAGTCCATCCTGTTACCTGCTTACCGCAAGCAGGGTTGGGGTCGACAGTTTTTCGCAGAGCGCGAAGCCAGGGCAAAAGAACACGGCTTCAGGCTGGCAGCCTTTTGCGCGGTAGACCGCCCAGCAGACCACCCACACAAACCCACAGGCTACCAACCACTCGACGCGTTCTGGCAGCGCCGAGGTTTTACCAGGCATCCAGAGTTGTTTACCGAGTTCAGTTGGAAAGAACTCGGTGAAGCGCAGGAAAGCAGTAAACGCATGACCTTTTGGCTTAAAGACTTAGGGTGATAGTAGCTGGCTGTTGCCAAGGCTAGCTATGAAGTTTATGGAACAGGAGTGTTTGGCGTACTGCTACGGCA
>CAZZPQ010000177.1:0-6615 GCA_964655595.1 uncultured bacterium | reverse complement strand
TTAGGTGGCTAGCTCCTTGGATTCTGGCATCAAATCAGAAAACATGTCGGCCGGCCAAAGAAAAAAAGGGCCGCTTTTTGACCATTTAAACTCACCACCAACGCGCTTACCTTTATCAGTCAGATAGTGCTTGCCATCTTTAGGCTCGAGATAACCCTGCCTTACCAATAATGGAAAGATATCATTGCTTTTGAGATTGAGTTTCATAGCAAGCCTATGAGTTGTTAGCTTTGCAAATTCGCTAGTCGGGGGATTTTCAGTTAACTCTTCGCGCTCAACCTTCTCTGCCGTTAACCTAACTTCTTCACTAATACGAATGATGCGCAAAGCTTCTTCATAGCTATCGTTGTAAAGTTTCAGATCATCTTTTTTCAAAAATAGGATACCCATTTCATTATTGTTGATTTGACTGAACTCGTACAGGTTCATACTGGTAATGATACCGACATCCTCATTGAGATAGCACTTGGCATGAAGGTTTTTGCAAAAGCTGGTTCGCACGTACTCGAGACCCCTAAGCCAGGTGATTTCCTCTGGTTGCAAGTCAACCTTACCATAAATAATGCGAATATCGATCTTGAAACGGTTTTTATCCTCAAGTAGCTCTTTGATTTTGTCGTTCAGCTGTAAAAATGGGCTTATTAAATAAAGACGTTCTTTTGCGGTCTTTACAAGCTTTTCCAGATAATAATTCGTACCGCTGGTATTCAAAAACCTAGGCATGCAGCACGCTCCTAAATAGAGAAAACGGGATAAGGTACATACACCAGTATCCCGCTTACTGCTAGAAGCTGCAATGAAATTTTTCGGCTGCCTTGCCTAACCTTGCTTCATCGCCTGCATCATAGCGTCACCCATATCACTAGGCGTTCTGGCAACGACTACCCCAGCCGCCTCGAGTGCGTCAATCTTTTCGGCGGCTGTACCTGTACCACCGCTGATAATCGCGCCAGCATGCCCCATGCGCTTGCCGGGAGGGGCAGTCGTGCCTGCGATAAAGCCCGCTACAGGCTTGCGCATATTGTCCTTAATCCAGGCAGCCGCCTCTTCTTCGGCATTACCACCAATTTCACCAATCATAATGACGCCCTCAGTGGCTGGGTCATTGTTGAACAGCTCGAGCACATCGATAAAACTCGTACCATTGACCGGGTCGCCACCAATGCCGACAGCTGTCGTTTGCCCAAGTCCATTCTGGGTGAGCTGAAAGACCGCTTCGTAGGTGAGCGTGCCGCTTTTACTGACCACACCAATTTTACCAGCCTGGTGAATGTAGCCAGGCATAATCCCAATGCGGCATTCGTGTGGCGTGATGACGCCGGGGCAATTTGGCCCGACCAGCCGAGTATTTTTGCCCTCGAGATAGCGTTTAACACGTACCATATCCTGAATAGGAATGCCCTCGGTGATACAGACAACCAGCGGCAACTGAAGGTCAGCAGCTTCCATGATGGCGTCCGCTGCAAAGGGAGGCGGCACAAAGACGACACTGGCGTTGGCACCGGTGTCTTTAACGGCGTCACGCACAGTTGCATAAATGGGTAGCGTAAGCTCGTAATGGTCAGCTCTGCTAGCAACGCCTGAATGGTCGGTTTCGCCGGTAAACGTCTCCGTTTCACCTGCGCGGCTGGGGTGAACTGCAGCAACGACATTCGTACCGTAGGCAATCGACTTATCAATATGAAAGCGCCCAAAGTTGCCCATGCCCTGAATCATCAGTTTGGTGTCTTTATTAACAAGGATACTCATCTGATTAGCTCCACGATCTTTTCCGCGCCGTCCTTGAGGCTATCGGCCGAGATAACATTCAACCCGGATTCAGCAATAATCTTTTTGCCGATTTCGGAGTTGGTCCCTTCCAACCGCACTACGAGGGGAACCTCGAGCCCGACTTGCTTGACGGCCTCGACAACACCATTGGCAATCACATCACAGCGCATAATGCCACCAAAAATATTGATGAAAATGCCCTTGACATTTGGATCCTGAGTAATGATCTTAAAAGCGGCCGTTACGTTTTCAGTGCTGGCACCACCGCCTACATCCAGGAAGTTGGCGGGTTCCGCACCCACGTGCTTAATGGTATCCATGGTCGCCATCGCCAGCCCGGCACCATTGACCAGGCAGCCAATTGACCCGTCCAGCTTGATGAAGCTCAAGCCATACTTGCTGGCTTCGATTTCAGCAGCATTTTCTTCTGAGAGGTCACGGTACTCGAGCAGCTTCTTGTGCCGAAACAGCCCGTTATTATCGATGCTCATCTTGCCATCAAGCGCTAAAACCTGCCCCTGCTTACTAACCACCAGCGGATTGATTTCAATCAGGTCGGTATCATACTGGACAGCAAAGTCTGCCAGTGCCAGCAAAAACCTGATGCCATTTTTATAAGCGTCGCCACGTAAACCCAAATCGAGCGCTAGTCGGTTCGCCTGAAAATTGGCAAGGCCGACAGCGGGGTCAATCGTCTCGCGCAGGATTTTCTCAGGTGTGTGCGCGGCCACCTCTTCGATATCCATGCCCCCTTCGGTTGACGCCATGATGATATTGCGGCCCTGTGCGCGGTCGAGCACTACGCTCACATACAGTTCGCGCTCGATGTCAATCCCCTGCTCAATATAGAGGCGGTTGACCTGCTTACCTTCCTCACCCGTCTGAATGGTGACCAGCGTACTGCCGAGCATCTGCTTAGCTAGCTCACGTACCTTGTCTTCAGCGGCTTTAATACCCCCCTTAAGACCCTCCAGCACCACATTGACGCCGCCTAGTTCTGGGTACTCCTTGAAGCGTCCCTTGCCGCGCCCGCCCGCGTGAATCTGGCTTTTGACCACCACCACCTTGTTGCCACTCGCTTCGATCAGCGGCCGCACTGCGCCCACTGCTTCATCAACACTGGTCGCCACATAGCCCAGCGGCACCGCCATGCCCTGCTGTTTCATCAGTTCTTTAGCCTGGTATTCGTGAAGTTTCAAGTTGTGCCTCCTGAGTTTTGACTGCGTTCACAAACCGCGTTAGCTTAACCTATTTTCGCAGTTCCTGAACGGACTTTTATTACCTTTGGGTACACAGGACAGACTCACAGTGTCAAGCCACTGGCCTGAGAAGCCGCAGCCATCAGGCGGATTTTGTGCCTGGCAACCTGCTGCAAGGCGTCTCTGGCACGTTCGTAAACCTCGCGGTGATTGGCAGCGTCAGCAGACGTCTGCCACACCTGCCTTAGGGCACGGTACAGGGCTGAGCCAATATTGGCCTTGACAACACCCAGTTGCCGAGCCGCAGCATAATCCTCAGCACGAATGCCACTACCTCCATGAAGCACCAGGGGATGCTGAAGGCTCTCATGGAGTGTTTTAAGCAATACCAGATTCAGTTGCCCGCTTTGACCATGCTCTGAGCCAATCGATACGGCAATCATATCTGCCCCTGCCTCGTCTTTTAGCCTGAGGGCATCCTCGGCCCTGGTTAAGGCTGCACTGCCAGCATTAAAGCTCTCGGCAGCCACCTCGACTGTTACCCCTACAGGTGTAGCAATCTCAGCAATACGGCGGGTATCCCAGATGACCTGTCCGAGTTCCTGATCAGCCCCGTCAATCATCACCGAGCTGTAGCCTGCACGAATACAAGCCACCATCATCGCAAAACTGTTGCCATGATCCAGATGAAGCATAACGGGCACAGAGCTGGCTTCAGCGTAGCTTTTCACGAGTGCCACCATGTGTTCTGGGCTGATTTGCTCGAGGTCCCTGGGGTAGGTTTGCAGGATAACAGGCGCGTTTTCTGCTTCGGCGGCTTCAATACAAGCGCGCACCATCTCAGCACTACAGACGTTAAAAGCTGGCAGGATATAGCGCTCACGGTAGGCATGCTGAATCAAGCTGTGACCGCTGGCAACAAAAGGCATTCAGGTCAGCCCTTTGATGAAATGATAACTGCTGATACGCATACCTTCGCGAAAGTAAAAAGCATGTGCCTCCTGACGCTGTACGCCTGAGTCCAGTTGCAGGCTCTGACAGTTTTGCTCGCGGGCATGTTCCTCCAGAAACTCGAGCAGCGCCTTGCCATAACCCCTCGAGCGGGCAGCTTCGTTACTCACCAAGTCATCTACATACAAAACGCGCCCGTGAATCAGATTCTCATAAATACGGAAACCTGCCACTGCCTGCACACCTGCATCATCGGCAAGATAGGCCAGACGGTAGGCCTGCTCTGTCTGCCGGGCAACCTGCACCACAAAAGCAGCCTCGTCCCTCAGGTGGCTGCGCAACTGGCACATTACCGGAAAACAGGCACGCTGCTCCTGAAGGGTCTCAGCCAAGGCCAACCGCATTAGAAGCCTCCTCGCGAGGTAATAAACTTGAGTACTTCCTCTTCATAGCCCATAAAGTTGGCGCAACCATGGCGCATCACCACCAGCGCACCACAGGCATTGCCCATGCGTGCAGCCTTGTGCCAGTCCCAACCCTTAAGTCGTCCATAGATTAGCCCACTGGCAAAGGCGTCCCCGGCACCCAAAACGTTCATGACCTCAACCGGATAGCCTGCCGCTTTGATGACCTCACCACTGCGCAGATGAATGGTCGCCCCCTCGATACCGCGCTTGACGACCAGCGCTTCGGGACCACTAGGCACACTCAGAATCGCCTTTATATTGGCTTCAGTATCACCCCGGATAATGGGGGCACTGATTTGCTGATCGCGAATCTCGATGTCTTCGGGGCGTTGCAGCATGGCAGCATTGATCTCTTCCTCGGTGCCAATCGCCACATCCACCAGCGGCAGTAGCGCCCGGATATTCACGCCAAAAGCGCGTGGGTCATGCCACTGGTCAGCACGAAAATCAATATCCAGAAAAACCGTCGCCCCGGCACGCTGGGCCTGCTCAGCCGCGAAAAAGGTCGCGCTGCGACTCGGCTCACGTGACAGGTTGGTCCCCCCTATTTCCAGGGCTCGAGTCTGAGAGACAGGAGCAGCGAGGACATCATCGATGGTGAGCTGCATATCAGCCGCATTATCACGGTAAAACACCAGCGGGAAACGGTCTTTTTCAATACCCAGCACCACGGCACTCGAGCGCGCCTGCGCCTTGCGCGGGATAAAGCGGGTATCCACAGCCTCATCATTAAGAAAGTGCAGGATAAAGTCCCCCACCTTGTCCTGACCTACGGCAGTGAGCAGAGCAACCTCCAGCCCTAAGCGCCTGGCACCAACAGCAATATTGGTCGGACTACCGCCTACATAGGCAGCAAAGCTGCTAATCATTTCAAAGGGACTGCCGATATCGTTGGAATACAGGTCGATACTCGAGCGCCCCATCGTCACAAGATCATAGATTTTGCTCATGTTAACTCCAAAACAGTAAACGTTAGTCTTCAGTCTACCAGCATATACCGCTTCAGGCACTGAGCTTGCGAATGGCCCGGATACGCTCAATCACCGGTGGATGACTGTAATTCAAAAGCACATAAAGCGGATGGGGCTCGAGCGTCGCCAGATTGGCGACAGACAGATTTTTGAGTGCCGAGACCATCGCCTCAGGATCAGCCGTCCTGGCAGCAAAAGCGTCCGCCTCAAACTCATACTTGCGACTCAGCATATTAAAACCAATACCCACCAGCGTGCTAATCGGTGAGTACAAAAAGCCAAAGGCAATCAGGTTTAAGGGAATCGCCAATTCATGAGCACCCATTGCCTGCGACAAAAGCGGGCTGAAAACAAAAAGTGACAGCAAAAACAGGCTTACGCTAATGTTCAGTGTCGATAGGAACAGGTTTTTAGGAATGTGACCACGCTTGTAGTGTCCAACCTCATGGGCTAAGACGGCGATAACCTCTGATATGCTGAACTTGTCCACCAAGGTGTCAAACAGCACCACCTTTTTCTGCCGCCCCAAACCCGAGAAAAAAGCATTGGCTTTGCTCGAGCGCCTCGAGCCGTCCATAACAAAGGTCTTGCTAAGTTCAAAGCCTTCTTTCTGGGCGTAGCCCTCGATAGCCGACTTGAGCGCACCATCTTCAATGGGGCTGAGCTTGTTAAACAGCGGCACAATCAGGCTGGTATAAAAAAAGTTGACGAAAACGATAAAAACAAAAGCAATCAGGCTAAAAACCCACCAGAAGTTGGGGCCCAGGCCGCTTATCGTCCAGAGCAGGACGCTCAAAAGCCCGCCGCCAATCAGAGCGCTGAGCAGGTAGCCTTTGAATTTGTCTGTCACAAAGGTACGCATCGTTGTCTTGTTAAAGCCAAAGCGTTCCTCAATGCCAAAGGTGCGCTGCAACTGCAAAGGCAGATTGATGAGGTCCAGCAGCAAAAACAGGCTGCCGAATACCGCCAGAGCTACCATCCAGGGCGAAGCGATGGCAGCGTCCAGTGTGCGGTAAACATAGCCCAAAAATCCCGAGGACAGCATCACAATCCACAAGAGGGTATTCAGGCTACTGGACCAAAACTGGTGCTGGGTACGCGCTGCGTGATAATCGAGCGCTTTCTGGTAGGTTTCTTGTTCATAAAGGTCAGCCAGCTCCTCGGGAGGCGTAGGCGGCTGATGCTTCAGGTTTAGATATTCGGAGACTTGCTCCAAGGCATAACCCAACGTCAGAATGGCGATGAGGATATAGAGCA
>CAZZPQ010000176.1:0-6632 GCA_964655595.1 uncultured bacterium | reverse complement strand
CAGCAGACCGCGCTTGCGGGCAGCATTGGTAAGTGCAGTGGCTTTGGCAGCGTCAGGGTTTTTAGTACCTGAATGCACGATCTCAAAGGCCTGCATCAGCCCCATGCCGCGCACATCACCGATGAAGTCGAAGCGGGACATCAGCTGTTCCATCCTATTACGCAAGGTGGTGCCCTGGCTGGCAGCATTTTCCCAGAGTTTGTGCTTGTCGATATACATGATAGTCGCGTAGGTTTGCGCCATGCTCACCGGATTGCCACCGAAGGTGCTCAGTGTCAGGCCATTCATTGCCTCGGAGACTTCTGGAGTCATGGTGGTGCAGCCAACTGGTGCACCGTTGGCAATGCCTTTGGCAAAGGTGATGATGTCAGGTTCTACCCCCCAGTGCTCGATGCCACACCAGTAGTTACCCGTGCGGCCCCAGCCAGTCTGCACTTCGTCGATGATTAGCAGGCCACCAGCAGCTTTAATGATGGGCAGGATGCGCTTAAAGTAGTCCTTGGGCGCAACGGCAAAGCCACCCACGCCCTGAATTGGTTCGGCGATAAAGGCGGCAATTTTGCCATTTGTACAAGTGTTAAGCATGTCCTGCAGGTCCTCGACTAAAAACTCGAGCCACGCCTCATCACTCATGCTTTCGGGTTTGCGGTAGGGGTTAGGCGAGCGCACGTGTTTAATGGCACCATCGAAAACACCGCCCAGGCGCCAGTTGCTGTGAGCTGTGACGCTCATCATGCTCATACTGCGGCCACTGTAGGCATGGCGTAAAGCGATGATATCGCTATTACCTGTGGCCATACGTGCCGCCATGATGGCAGTTTCATCTGCCTCGGTACCGCTGTTGGTAAAAAAACTGTGCTGCAGGCGACCTGGGGTGACTTCGGCAATCTTTTCAGCGACCTGAATAGTAATTTCGTTAAGGTAGAGGGTACTGGTGTGTCCAGCGGTTTTGAGCTGTTCAGTGGTTGCAGCGACAACCTCATCGTTGCAGTGACCTACGCTGACCGTCAGAATGCCGCCGAAAAAGTCGAGATAGCGCTTGCCTTCGGCGTCCCACAGGTACTGATTCTTGGCTCGGCTGACAGCCAGCGGTTCATCACCATAGTAGAGCATCTGGCTCTGGATAGGGGTGAGGACGCGCTTTTGACGCTCGAGTAGTTCCTGAGTTTTGGTCGTGGTACTGACAGACATACTTACCTCCTGTAAATTGACTCAGTATAGCGCGATTTTATGGTACTTCGTCAGTGGAAAAGCGCAAACCTTGTAAGCCATGCTGTTGTGGTGAGCACTTTGCGCATTTTAGCGTAGGGACATGATTGATACGAGACTCCATCACTTGAATGATAAGGGTGTCAGGACTGGCAACTATGTGCTGTACTGGATGCAGGCCAGTCAGCGAGCCGAGGATAATCTGGCCCTTGAAACCGCCATCGCTGAAGCCAACCGCCTGGACTTGCCTGTCTTGGTCGGCTTTGGTCTCATGGATGACTACCCTGAAGCCAACTTGCGCCACTACACGTTTATGCTGGAAGGTTTAAAGGATGTCAACAATGGCCTACGGCAGCGTGGAATCAAATTTGTGGTGCAGCGGGGCTCTCCGGATGAGGTTGCCATTCGGCTAGGTCAGGATGCTGCGCTGGTGGTGACGGACTACGGTTACCTGCGCTTACAACAAGTCTGGCGAGATAAAGTGGCTAATGAGTTGCCCTGTCGCGTGATCGCATTGGAAGACAACGTGGTTATGCCGATAGGGCTCGTCTCTCAGAAGGCTGAATATGCTGCGCGAACAATTCGCCCCAAGATATCGCGGCAAATCGAGGCATTTCAGGCGCTTCCAGCACCATTAGCTCCCCGGCATAGCTCGCTTGACTTAAATATCGGTGGTATGGATGTGGATGAGCCAGATGACCTGGCTGCGCAGCTCAAGCTGGACTCCAGCGTGCCAGCAGTATCCAGGCTCTTTCGGGGAGGTGGTGAGCAGGCCAAGAAGATGCTGACTGGCTTTTTGCAGAAGCGCTTTCACAACTACACAAAAAACCGCAATCAACCCCAGACCGATGACAGCAGCTATATGGGCATGTACCTGCACTTTGGGCATATTTCACCTGTGTACATTGCGCAAGAAATTCGCAAGCATGACTTTAGCAGAGAAAACGTAGACGCTTACATCGAGGAACTCATTGTTCGCCGAGAGTTGGCGATGAACTTCGTTTACTACACCGACAACTATGATGACTTTGGTTGCTTACCGGACTGGGCCAGAAAGACCCTGAAGGAGCACGAGGATGATCCCAGAGAGTACCTTTACAGCCTCGAGCAACTCGAGGCTGCCCAGACCCATGACCCATACTGGAACGCCGCCATGAATGAGATGCGCTACACAGGCTACATGCACAACTACATGCGCATGTACTGGGGTAAAAAGATACTTGAGTGGACTGCCACACCCCAGGAGGCGTATTGGCGAGCACTCTATCTCAATAACCGCCATTTCCTCGATGGGCGTGATGCTAACAGCTTTACTGGGGTCGCCTGGTGCTTCGGTCTGCACGACCGCCCCTGGGGCGAGCGCCCCGTTTTTGGCAAGATTCGCTATATGAACGCTGCCGGGTTAAAGCGCAAAGCTGATCCGGACGCCTATGTTGACAAAGTCAAAGCTCTGATAGACAAGCTTTCCTGATATACTGCCCAGCATGAGGGTTTCGGATAGATTATGGCGCTTGCTGCGCGCCGAGCTGAATAGTCGCCTGGGTAACTTTGAGGCTTTCAAAGAGCGGGCTCGAGCTCGCTCTAATGGGTCTAGGGGTCAAAGTCAGCATACAAATAATGGACAGCAGTCATATCGTGAAAGTAAGGCTGGCTCTGAGCGTTACAGTCAACTTCTCAAGCACTACCAGGCTCTGGAATTGCCTTATGGTGCGACCTTGGTTGAAGTGAAGATGTCTTACAAGCGTCTGGCCAAAAAATACCACCCGGACAGGTTCCAGGATGCGGCTAAGCGGGAGGATGCTACCGAACTTCTCAAGCTCCTCAACGCTTCGTATGCTGCGGTGCTGGCCCATCTGGAAGCTCAGGGCTGATAGTCCGGATTATCCCAGACTATCAGCGTTGACCAGTTATCCGAAGCGCTGTCTTCTAGGTAGTTTTCGATTAAACTGCGCACCTCAAAGCCATTTTTTAGCTGAAAGCTCAGCGTGCGGTCAAATAGTTTTCCACTTACCACGTTATCGACATAGACTTGAACAGACATTAAGTGTTTGTGTCTGGCAAAGTCGGGAATCACTCCACCTGCGATAATTCCTTTTAGGTCCAGGCGTTTAACGAGTCCTTTGCGCGCTTCATAGAGCATACGACCGAGTCCCCGTCCTCGGTAATCCGGATGTACGCTGATGTCGCCACCATAATACCAGTCGCCTTCTGGATCGTGATTCGTGTAGTGGCCATTTGCATTGATGTCGCGGAAGCGGTGCTGGTAATGCTCAAAGTCAAACCTGGTAAGAAATCCTGAACCAAGGCCGATTACCCGTTCACCTTCTAGCAGAACGAAGTCGCCTTCTGGAAAAATTTGGTAGTGGCTAAGAAAGTGCTCTTCCCGCATAAGTTCATCGTGGCCCAGAGTGGGAAAGCAATCAATCTGGAGTTGCTCGAGTCCTTTGGCATGCTGGGGTTGAATTGTCACGAGTCGAATATTCATCCCAGAATCTCATCCAAACTAAACTCAGGTCGATCACCTTTGCTAACAACCCCTGCCTGAAGCATGGTTTGAAACTTTGTGGCGGTAAAGCGTCGACAGGTTATACCAGTTCCGGATAAATCGCTGGGTTTATCCCAATGATTTATCCCGAGCAGAGCGTTAGGAAGCGGGATTGCTTTTCGAATCTTTAACCAATTTATCGGACTCGGTATTAGCAGCATGATCAAGCTCGCAAACTGAAATGCTCGTAGTCGTTTTCAGTCGGAAGTCCCCAGACAGCCCAGAAGTCGAGTGTGGCAGGCCGCATGATGGCGGCGCCACAGGTTTCGACAAACTTGGGTGGTTTAGAGGTGACGCAGATGGTGTCATCACGGGTGAGCTCCATCAGATCTTCAACCATTATCGTTTCCATATCGAGCAGGGTCTGACCCTGGCTCAGTCGCGCTTCGGAACTGGCCTGTGAAAGCTCATCCCGTTTGCGCTCTACGGCCTTTGTTGCTCCCAGAGTGCAGTGATTGGTGTGGACAATAGCGCTGTCATGAAGCTCGCTAACATGCAGGTAAGTTGACATCGCTTCGATGTTATAACCAGTACCAGACTTATCGAGAATCTGGTAATTATGAGCGCCAGCCAAGGTAGCATCCCTGAGGCAGGCAAGTGCTGCATCGGCGTTCTTTTGCTCGAGCATCTTACGTATCACAAACGGCCAGGTTACGCCAATTTGCCCGTCTGCCCCGAGCAGGTTGTTAATGCCCACTGCGACACCTTCACTGTTCATGCCGATCATGCCCACGCAGCCTACAGTGGTAAAGGTCAGAAATGCGGGTTTGCCGGCTGGCTGACCATGGATGAGAATCACATGCGGGGTGGCAGTGTCATGCATGTCCCAGGTCTGACCAAACATGGCCGCTTGCGTGCTGCTTTGCTGACTTGGCACTAAAAAGGCAGTGCAGTTGTCTGCGCCTGCTGGGGCAGCGAATACAGCAGGCGTACCGTGTGCATTGTATACCGTGTCGATAAAATCAGTAAAACCATTGACCACGATGAGTTCGGCTAGACTCAAGCCTGTAGCGTCAGCCATGCCCTGAAGCTCTTCCACAAGCTCGGGACAGTAGCGTCGGTGTTCTTGCAGGCAGGCTTCGGCTAGTGCCAGCACCTCGGTTGCTGCCAGATTGCGCCCAGACCACTTTTCATCGCCACTTAGGTTTACCCGTTCTTCGGCAAAGTGCCGGATATCATCTTTATACAGGTTGCCGTGTTGGTAGCCCATATCGTAGTGCGAGCCTGACAGGTGTAACATGCGTATCTTTTTCATATGTGCATATTGTAGCGAAAATCAGTTGAGTAGGGTAGCTTTATCGTTTTGCCAGCGGATAGTTACCTTTTCGCCAGGTTGAATCATGCTGTGGAAACCGCTATTCAGATTTTGAACGCGTACTACCAGATCAACCGTGCTGCCTGAACGCACACGGTAGCGTGTGTCCGTGCCAATGTAGTAGGCCTCGGCAATTTCTCCCTGAAGCATGGTGGCTGCTCCAGAGCTCAATCTGTCATCAAATACCTGGGTCAAAGCTATTTTTTCAGGACGAACGGCGAGGCTGGCCTGCTCGCCAACTGAAAGGGCGTGACCGCGCAGACGCCCTTGGATGGCACGGCCATCTGCCAGTCTGAGTACGCCGTTGTCACCGTTAACAGACTCGAGCACTCCATCGATAAAGTTGGTCTCACCGATAAAGTCAGCCACAAACCTATCTGCTGGCTCTTCGTAAATGGCTTCGGCAGGACCAACCTGTAAGACATTCCCCTCGTTCATCACCGCGATGCGGTCTGCCATGGTCATTGCTTCTTCCTGGTCGTGGGTGACAAAGATAAAGGTGATACCCACCTCGCGCTGCATGGTCTTGAGTTCGTACTGCATGGTTTTGCGAAGCTTCAGGTCAAGTGCTCCCAAGGGTTCATCCAGCAGTAATACGGCGGGTTTGTTGACCAGTGCCCGAGCCAGGGCAATACGCTGACGCTGTCCGCCTGAGAGCTGCTGAGGTTTGCGCTCAGCAGTGTGGGGTAACTGAACAAGCTCGAGTGCTTCAAGGGCGCGCCTGCGCGCTTCATCCCTGGGTACTTTGGCCATTTTTAAGCCAAACATTACGTTTTGCAGAATGGTCATGTGAGGAAAAAGGGCATAGTCCTGAAAAACGGTGTTGACCGGTCGATGAAACGGTGGAATACCTTGTACCGCCTGTCCGCGAATCAGCACTTCGCCCGAGCTGGGCTGCTCAAATCCGGCAATGGTTCTGAGTGTTGTGGTCTTGCCACAGCCCGAGGGACCCAGCAAGGCAAAAAACTCACCGTCGGCAATGCTAAGGTTGATGGCATTCATGGCACGCACAACCTGAGCGCTGCGCGAATCCTGATATTCCTTAACTACATTGCGAAGCTCTACAGCGGGTGTTGTCATTGACGCATAGAATAACAGATTTTGAAGGCTACAGGGTCTGGAGGTTGGCGCTCGTCGTGCCGCCTATCGTCAGCGGATGCTGGAGAAGCGGCACGCTGAACGTTGGCCGCGCCTTACTGTGATACCAGGTTAAAGGTACTGGCTTATTTCTGATACCAGTTCCGGATAAATCATTGGGTTTATCCCAATGATTTATCCGGAGCAGAGCGTTAGGAACCGAGGAACTGCGTTTCAAATCTGTAATCAGTTTATCGGGCTCCGTATGAAATGGGCTGCCTACTGCCTACTGACCATTTGTGTTCCATAGTACCTAAACGAGCGCGAGAGGGCAGCAGGTGCTAGTCCTGTCGGTGGTACTTTGATAAGCTAACGAATAATGATAGTAGACCTCTTGCAAAAGTCCAGGTGGATAACGAGGGTTATCACCTTAAAGGTTGCTCAGTTGATACTTTCGCAAGAAGTCTGGTTTCAGACTCAGACAAA
>CAZZPQ010000175.1:0-6646 GCA_964655595.1 uncultured bacterium | reverse complement strand
AACCATACCGTAACGCTGCTTAACCAAGCGCTGCAACGGATTTTGACTCGTTCCGTTAAATTTCTAGAAAGTAGTTGGACATGTCAAACTCAACCCTTCTTCCGTCAAAACCGCTGAGCTTAGTCCGTTGGGAGGACAGAACGCATATCCGTCCCAGAGGTAGCTGACCTGTCATCCACGATGGAGGTGGCGACATTGTGAACAAGAACACCCACCACGCACCTGATCACGGATCCGAGCCACGCGCCGACCACCAGGCAAGTGACGGGCACAGGAAAGGGAGCGACGCCCATGCAAGCCACGACCAGCACGCAGGTCACAGCCCCAAGATGTTCCGGGACAAATTCTGGCTGTCGCTGATCCTCACCGTTCCGGTCGTTATCTGGGCAGCGCACATCCAAATGATCTTTGGTTATACGGCGCCCGAGTTCCCCGGGTCGGCTTGGATATCTCCTGTCCTCGGCACGGCCGTCTTTCTCTACGGGGGCCTGGTCTTTTTGAAGGGTGCGTGGCGAGAGCTCAGAGCGCGACTGCCGGGGATGATGACCTTGATTTCCCTCGCGATCTCGGTGGCGTTCATCTTTTCGTGGGTGGTCCAGCTCGGTCTCATCGAGGCAGACGCGATCTGGTGGGAGCTGGCCACCCTGGTGACCATCATGCTGTTAGGCCACTGGATCGAGATGCGCTCGATCTCACAGGCACAGGGGGCGCTGCAGGAACTCGCCAAGCTGCTCCCGGATACCGCCACCCGGGTGACTGACCAGGGCGAGGAGACGGTGCCCATCAGCGAGCTGAGGGAAGGCGACATTGTGCTTGTCCGTCCCGGCGAGAGCGTGCCGGCGGACGGCCTGGTGCAGAAAGGCGCGAGCGATCTCAACGAGGCCATGATCACCGGCGAGTCCCGGCCGGTAAAGAAGAGGGAAGGCGATGAGGTCATCGCCGCGACCATCAATGGTGAGGGCTCCCTGCGTATACAGGTTACTGGCACAGGAGAGAAGACCAAGCTTTCCGGGATCATACGGCTCGTCGCCGACGCGCAGACATCGAAATCCAGGGCGCAGCACCTGGCCGACCGTGCGGCCCGGATCCTGACTGCAGTGGCCATCGTCGCCGGCGTGCTCACGCTGGTGGTGTGGCAGTTCCTTGGAGCGCCCATCGATTTCTCCATTGTGCGCGTAGTGACCGTCCTGGTGATTGCCTGCCCACACGCCCTCGGCCTAGCCGTGCCGCTGGTCGTTGCCATCTCCACGACCCTGGGCGCACGCAACGGCCTGCTCGTGCGGGATCGGCGCGGACTGGAAGAAGCGAGAAGCCTGGACACCGTGATTTTTGACAAGACCGGGACGCTCACCCTCGGGGAGTTCCGGGTGGTTGAGATGGTGGTGGCCGACGGAGAGTCTGAGGAGGAAATGCTGCGAATCGCGGCGGGAGTGGAGGCGGAGTCCGAGCATCCGATCGCGCGTGGTATTGTGCAGACGGCGGTGGAACGAAAGCTTGATGTGCCCCCAGCGGATGAATTCCGGGCGCTGACCGGAATGGGTATCGCAGCGTCGGTCGCAGGTATCGAGTACCGTATGGGTGGTCCCTTGCTCCTCCAGGTGGAAGATACGCAGGTGCCGAGCACACTGCGTACGGCCGCTGAGGCAGCCGCAAATCGTGGCCAAGCCGCCATCTACTTGCTACGGGGTGGCAAGGCCCTAGCGGTCTTCGCCGTGGCCGATGCCATTCGCGAGGAAAGCCGCGAGGCCGTGCGCGCACTGCACGAGCGCGGCATCAAGGTGGCGATGCTGACCGGTGATGCACAGGCGGTAGCCGATGCCGTCGCCGCAGAGCTGGGCATCGACACGGTGTTCGCGCAGGTGCTGCCCGAGGACAAGGCCACCAAAGTGCGCGAATTGCAGGCCCGGGGCAAAAAGGTCGCCATGGTCGGTGATGGCGTCAACGATGCCCCGGCGCTGGCTACCGCCGATATCGGCATCGCGATTGGCGCCGGGACCGATGTCGCAGTGGAGGCGGGTCACATCGTGTTGGTGCGGTCCGATCCCCGTGATATCCCCAAGATCGTCGCGTTGTCGCGGGCGACCTACCGGAAGATGGTCCAAAACCTCTGGTGGGCAGCGGGTTACAACATCTTCGCAATTCCGCTGGCGGCGGGTGTACTCGCGGCATGGGACATCCTGCTCACCCCGGCCTTGGGCGCGGTATTGATGTCAGCGAGCACCGTGGTGGTGGCGATCAATGCCCAGCTTCTCAAGCGGGTGGAACTGTGACGACATCAGCCGCCACCCAACAACCGTTTGCAGCGGCGGCGCGTAGCGCCGTCCGCTGCAAACGGAACGTCAGGCATCAAATCAAATTATCGGCAAACGCAATCAACAAGGAGTTATATGTCAACACATCAATCGCAATCTGGTTTTGTCAATATCGATAAAGCAAAACTCTATTATGAAGTTGCTGGTATAGGCACTCCTCTAGTGATGGTTCATGCTGGCGTGGCTGATAGCCGTCAATGGGATAACGAATTTGCATATTTCTCTCAAAGTAATCACGTCATTCGTTATGATATGCGCGGCTATGGAAAAAGCGAGCCCGTTGATGGGGAGTTTAGTCACATGAGCGATTTAACTTCGTTACTTGACGCATTAGGAATTCATGGGCCTATTATCATAATGGGTTGCTCCATGGGCGGTGGTTTGGCAATGGATTTTGCATTAACTTACCCAGTGAGAGTAAAGGCTTTGATAATGGTTGATTCGGGACCAAGCGGGCTGGAATTAGATGTTCCAACGCCTTCTAAATTTTCCGACGCCGATAAAGCCTATGAATCTGGTGATTTGGATTTACTGGCTGAAATCGAAACGCAGATTTGGTTTGATGGCGTGGGGCGGACACCAGAGCAGGTTAATCCAACAATGCGAAAGTTGTTATATGAAATGAATCGTCTTGCACTATCTCATGAAGTCAAAGGCCTAGGAAAACGTCTGCCTAATACCGAAATTCCAGCGTTTGACCGCTTGGAAAGCCTAAACATACCTGTCCTCATTATTGTTGGCTCACATGATACGCCTTACATCCTCGCTGCCGCTGATTACATTAAAGAAAAGGTAAAACTCGCAAATAAAATAATAATCGAAGATGCAGCACACCTGCCCAATATGGATCAGCCACAAGAGTTCCAGAGAGTTGTAGAGAAATTCTTGTCTTCGAGTCAAAATGGTGCCTAACAAAGCTTCCACCTGACGCTGGCGCGATGCCTTGGACGGCTTGCTACCTGGTGAAGGGCAAAAGTATTGGTCGACCGCGCCAGCGCAGGTGAAGGTGGCTTTAGGCAGCATCCCCACTCTTTAATTGTAGTATACTCTTTGTGTATACATTTGGAGGCGCTATGAAAACAAAAGTTCAAAAGTGGGGAAACAGCTTAGCATTACGTATTCCTAAATCATTTGCAGCAGAAACAGCCCTTGAACATGACACAGAAGTTGATTTGAGTCTAGTCAAAGGTAGGTTAGTCGTGACTCCCATTACCAAACCTGAGTACTCCTTAGAGGAGTTACTCGAGGGGGTCACTAAAGATAATATTCATACTGAAGTAGATACAGGCTTCTCAGTTGGTCAAGAGACTTGGTAGTGGAGTATATCCCTGAGCGTGGTGATGCAGTATGGATAAACTTTAATCCCCAAGCAGGTCATGAGCAAGCGGGTAGACGTCCAGCTTTAGTTTTATCCCCTTCTGAATACAATCAAAAAGTTGGCTTAGCCATCTTTTGCCCAATAACAAATCAAGTTAAGGGCTATCCATTTGAGGTTGCCATTCCAGAAGGTGAAAAAGTATCAGGTGTGATTCTTTCAGACCAAGTGAAAAGTTTAGATTGGACGCAACGAAATACCACTTTCCTAGCCAGAGTTCCACCTGACATAGTTAGTGATGTGATGGCGAAACTCAAAACGCTTTTACCTTGACTAACACCTGCTGCCTAACTAAGCGCTGCAAGAGATGTCAATTCGTTAACTCATGAACTCAAAAGGAGTCTTAATTCATGACAAACTTATCCGTTAAAGCGTTGCCACTCCTGAACTTAAGCCGTTAGCATGCGGCGCATACGATTTTCGCTGGAGGTGCGCAGATGGACTTGCAGAAGCTCCTTGGCATAGAGCTCCCGATCATTCAAGCCCCGATGGCTGGGGTGCAGGGCAGCGCGCTGGCGGTGGCGGTCTCCAACGCGGGTGGGCTCGGTTCCCTCCCTTGCGCCATGCTTAGTCTAGATGCCCTGCGCGAGGAACTGGCGGAGATCAAGGCGCGGACCACCAGGCCTTACAACGTAAATTTTTTCTGTCACACGCAGCCCGAACTTGACGTCAAGCGCGAAACGATTTGGCGGCAAGCGCTTTCGCCTTACTTCATCGAGTACGGGATCGAGGGGAACGCCATTTCCTCGGGACCGGGCCGCGCGCCCTTCAGCGCCGCAGCCGCCGATGTGTTGGAGGAATTCGAACCTCCCGTCGTGAGTTTCCATTTTGGCTTACCCGCACCCGAACTGCTGGAGCGCGTACGAAGATGGGGCGCGAAAGTCCTGTGCTCTGCGACAACTGTCGAAGAAGCCCTCTGGCTGGAGTCGCATGGAATCGATGCCGTCATCGCGCAAGGGCTCGAAGCGGGCGGGCATCGCGGTAACTTCCTGTCGGAAGATCTCAGCACTCAGGTCGGCACGTTCGCATTGGTGCCGCAGATCGTGCGTGCGGTGAAGATCCCGGTCATAGCCGCCGGCGGCATCGCCGACGCCAAGGCTGTCGTGGCCGCCATGGCGCTTGGCGCTACCGGGGTGCAGATCGGGACAGCGTACATGTTATGCGCCGAAGCCACCACGAGTGCGGTGCATAGAGCGGCCTTGAAAAGCGACGTCGCCCGCGTCACTGCTCTTACCAATTTGTTCTCCGGGCGCCCGGCTCGCAGCATTGTAAACCGTCTGATGCACGAAATTGGGCCCATGAGCACCGCCGTCCCGGCCTTTCCTCTAGCGACGGCAGCCATCGCCCCCTTGCGCGCGAAGGCTGAAAGCTTGGGCAGCGGTGACTTCTCACCCTTGTGGGCCGGACAAAATACAAGCGGGTGCAAAGAAGTGTCAGCATCGCTTCTTACCCGAGAGTTGGCGAGCGCAACTGAATATGCACGCTAACACTGCGCTCTAGTGGCGCATCCCTGAGCTTCTACGTTAGGGAAAGAAGAGGATAGTCGATGATTAAAGATTTAGATTTAGGAATACTTGAAAATGGTCCACATGCTAAGTTGATTCGTGATTTAGCTGATAAGTGTTATGCAGATTCTACCATTGAGGCAATTTGGGTTGGGGGAAGCCTAGCCGCTGGTACGGGAGATTTCTATAGTGATGTAGATTTTAGAATTGCTGTTGACCCTAGCCAAATGGGAAGGTGGCTAAAACCTGATTGGAATCTCTATTTACCTATGCCACCTTGTGGTGGGACGTTTTTGCAATTTGGTGAACATGCCCTTTTGCATCATCTGGTGCTAGCAGATGGCACGATTGTTGATTTTTTTGTACAAGATACTTCGATAAAGAATCCAGAGCCAAAAATTGTTGTTATTACTTGCCGAAATGAGCAATTCAGAGAAGCATTAGCAGAATTCCCAACTACTCCTAAGTCAATGATAGGAGATATTAATGCTGAAGTTGCTAATCAGCTTTTTGTTGATTATTGGATTACAACGCATAAACAGATGAAAGCTCTAGCTAGAAAATACGATCACTCTCCTTTTGTGGGTCTTTACTTTGAGAGAGTGGCTTTACTACGTGCTTGGTACATGGAAAGGGTAGGTAAAGATATTGATGCTAGAGTATCAATACATATGTTGGGCGCACTGCATGAAGGACTTGAGAACAAATTGACGATTCAACAGCAAGCCCTTACTGGTTTACCCTCAAGAACACCCGAAGAAACAGTCCTTGCAATAGAAGCTATTCGTGACGAGATGTCTAGAGTCGGACAATTGCTTTCAAAAGTACATGGATTTGCGTACCCTCAAGCGCTTGAGGATGTGACCTTAAAGGCTTGGAGTGATAACAAGCAAGCGTTTATGAGGCGTTGAATTGATGAAAGCAACCTGCGGACATGTCTTTATTGCTGAACAGAACGTTGCCGCCACTTTTTTCCTAACCAGGCATTGCATGGGGTTTTGACTCGTTTTTCTCAAAATCCAGAGAGGACTTAAAGTGTTTCAAACTAATCCGCACAACTCCGTCAAAACCCCTGAATTTGGGCGTTATGTAGATTGGTGTCTACCTTGAGCCAAGCAAAAGAAGTTCCGTTATCTCATCAAACATACTATATTGATAGGGAAGATTAGACCAGCCCGTCCTTGCCGCATGATTTTGTGGCTTGATGCACAATTTTCACCCGCCTTAGAGCTTTGACTAACTGAAACCTGTGAAGTTGAGGCTTGCTCTGTGCCCTTCCTCGGCTACCGAAAGCAGGTCCACGACAAAACCTTGAGTCGTCTTAGCGTCTAGATTTCAACTCCCCCAGGTCGCACGAAGCATCCTTGAGGATGCTTCGTGGAAACGCTACGAGATGCAACTGATTAAGATGGGGTACAGCCTGAGTGGTTTTTCGAATACCCTCCAGGCGATGT
>CAZZPQ010000174.1:0-6660 GCA_964655595.1 uncultured bacterium | reverse complement strand
CACTGTCACCAAAAGGTCTCGCAACGAACCTGGGGCAGCTTCACCACAAAGTCTTAAATCATCCGGGCGTCCAGTCGTTCCCCAGCTTGCATGAAGCCACCATCAAGGAGGCTTCGTGCAACTGCTGTTAAGAGCGGCAGAACAAACAGGCCACAGAGTTAGTGCTGGAAAACAGGCGGACTACCAGTTAGAATACAAGTGGGATTTTTCAGGACATGAACGAGTTCCTTTGGGTAAGATTGACCCGTCTGACGTGGTTTAAGAAAGGGGAAGTTGTTTTGAACAGGCAATCATACAAACTTCACATTCGTCATCTTTCTAATCTCCATGCTGCGAAAAACCTCTTATGCGGGATAATCATAGTTAAACCACCGAGCTATCTGCTTCAGTAAATGCGCTAGAATATTGACATGTATAAGATAGAAATCACACTGACTGATTCCATTGCTCAGAAACTCAAAGCGAGGGCGGCCCAAGTTAATATGAGCCCCGAAGAGTACGCCGCAGTAAGTGTGCAACAAAGCCTCGAGGATAAAACCCTATCTTTCGACAAATCTGCTGACTATGTCCTTAAGAAGAATGCCGAGCTTTATAAAAGGCTTGCTTAGTGCGTTATCTAAGCAAAGATGAAATTCTTGCCCTACATCAAATGCTGCTTGAGCAATCAGGTGGTACAGCAGGTATCCGAGATGAAGCTGCGCTTGATTCTGCTATAGGACAGCCTGAAATGTCGTTTGGTGGTCAGGATTTGTATCCAAACCTAACGGATAAGGCAGCCGCATTAGCTTATTCCCTTATTCAAAACCATCCTTTTGTGGATGGAAATAAGCGTGTTGGTCACGCTGCTATGGAAGTTATGCTTACGCTCAATGGTTATGAAATCGAAGCTGATGTTGATGAGCAAGAAGCCCTAATTCTTTCCGTTGCTTCATCTGAGCTTTCACGCGAAACATTTATGCAGTGGCTTGCGGAACACATCAGGGAGCTTAACTAATCACCGTATGGGACGCTGAATCGTTCTGTCAAATTTCTGGAAAGTAGGCTCAAGTGTCAAACTACAGTGCAAGTTATTCAGCGCCCCTGACCTCAAGTGTTATGCGCCCTTTCTCACTTGCAACTTAGTACACTAAACTCATGGTAACCGTCTTATCGAAACCGGCTGCCGAACGTGAAGAATGACAAAGGTTTTCTCTGGAAGGTCTGGCTCGAGCCTGTAGCGAGCATGAAGAAAGTCAGCTTATACCAAGTCCGAAAATACGCTTCATAAACTCTAGGCGAGGTTAATCGTTCCAATCGGCCTTGGTATCTGTTTCAATGGTCCAAGACCACGTTTAATTCCTTAAGGAATTAAACGTAAAGGGTGTTAAGCAGCCTCTGCCTCTAAGTGCCTAAACCGTCTTATTGAGCCTGTAGGAGGGCTGGATTAATTTAGAGATGGATCAGGTTTTGGGATCAACTTCTCTTGGGCGTTAAGCGCTTTCATTCATTTTCGGCTACAATGGGCTTATGAAGCAAAAGTACGTTTATTGGCAAGATGAAGGTATGTAGCTAGGTTATTTAGAAGAGTATCCTGATTATTGGACTCAGGGTGAAAGCGAAGAAGAATTACGCCTTAACCTTGTGGATATCTTCAAAGACCTGACAAGTGGTGTTATTCCTAATGTTCGTCGAGTTGCAGAACTCGAGGTTGAGAGATGGACCCCATCCCTTGGACAACAATCGCTCAGAATTTATACCGAGCCCGATAAATTGCTTAAAGATTTGAAAAGCAATCCTCGCTTCCTAACGCTCTGCTCAGGATAAATCGTTGGGTTTATCCCAATGATTTATCCGGAACTGGTATTAGGTGCAGCCGCTGGGGAGCTTGGACGATAAGCAACTCGATTACATTGAGCATTTCCACGAATTTCTCTAAAGATACTTCGTGGAAATGCCTTGTTAGCGTGCTTTAAGCCACTCGGCAATGGTGGGTGGCAGGCTCTTTTGTACCTTGCCACTGACATACATACCAATATGCCCAACTGGAAATGACGCCTCGCTAAAGTCGTCCGTTGCTACATACTGCTGTAGTACCTTAGAGGATGCAGGTGGCACCAGATGATCTTGCTCAGCGTAGATATTCAGCACTGGCATCGTGACATTCTTCAGGTCAACCCTGCGCCCACCCAGCTCGACTTCGCCTTTTATGAGCTTGTTGTCCTGATAAAAGTCTTTCATAAACTGCAACCAGGCTGCGGCTGCCTGATCGGGGCTGTCAAAAATCCATTTTTCCATTCTGAGGAAGTTCTCGAGCTTGCCTTTATCATTCATCAGGTCAATCAGGTCAACGTACTTGCCGATACCAAGCGAAAAGGGTCTGAGCATCAGATAACCGTAGTTCATAAAGTCGCCATCGATATTGCCCATTGCCTTGACCATCAGCTCTGGATCCATGGCCTTGCTGCCCCAGGTACAACCTGCCCAGCGGTTTAAGAGTCCATCCTCGCAGTGAAAGTCCACCGGTGTCACCATAGTAACGAGGTTTTTAACCTTTTCCGGATGCAGCGCGGCGTAGCACAGACTAAAAGCTCCGCCCTGGCAGATGCCCAGTAGATTGATCTTGTCAAGCTGATGGCGTTCACGTACCACGTCGACAAAAGTATCGATAAAGTAGTTGATGTAATCATCGAGCGTGCGGTAACGGTCTACGCGTCTGGGATAACCCCAGTCAATGAGGTAGACATCGATACCCTGCTCGAGCAGGGCCTTGACCAGCGAGCGATCAGGCTGCAAATCCACCATGTAAGGACGGTTGACCAGTGCGTAGGAGAGCAGCATGGGAACCGGATGAACCTGCTCAACCAGCGGACGGTAGCGGTACAGGGCGATATTTTCTTCCTGGGCAATGACATCTTTGGGTGTCAGACCAAACTGAATGTCTTCCTCACTCAGATCATAGAGGTTGTCCAGACCTCTGAGGAGCTTTTTGTTCATCTCTACCAGATCGCGTGCGACCTCAGTTGGATTGAATAGGCTAACATCAGCCATTAGTGACTCCCTTCTGCCAGCAGCGCCTGCGCCTGTTCGCGCCATTCATCCCGCAGGATGCGCCCGCGAAACGTTCCCAGTTTGTCATCCAGCTCTGCTACTTCGGCGTCACTAAGGGAGGCAATCTGATCAAGCGAGTGAATACCGTTTTCGTTCAGGATGTGCTCGAGTTTTGGTCCGATGCCCCCGATGAGCTTAAGGTCAGTCGTGACCGTTTTCTTTACTTCAGGCTCAGTGGGCGTAGCGGGTTTGGCTTTGAGCGCCTTAAGTTCCTTTTTAAGCTCGCGCATCTCACGGCGCATCTCATAAATAGTCTGATGGGTCTCATCCAGTTCGGTGCGTGTAGGTAAGCCATAACTTTCCATGACAGCTTCCAGAAGCGCCCGCTCCCGAAGGCGGTAAGCCATGGTGCTGTTGAGCAGCTTGCCCTGGGCCTCAATATAGGCTGGCTGGGCAAACTCTCGCACAAAAACGTCATCGGCTATGCCGATAAGCAAGTTAGTCATATCCTTGAGCGTCTGGGGTGACTGATTATTTTGCGCCTTTTCAACAAGGCTTTGCATGACCAGATCAAATGTCTGGGTCCAGATATTGCTAATGACCAGCTGATAATTCATATCGGCGCGGCGCAGCTCGAGCCAGGCATCAAAACCTTGCAGAACCTTGCGGTTCAATTCACGGCTGTAGCCCATGGTTGGCGCGTCCATCATGCGACCGAGTGTCTTGTCGTAAGCATTCCAGAAGCGGTCAATCAATTGGCTGACTTCGCTGGCCTCAAACTTGCCATTGGTCATGGGCAGACCCGTGCCCAGCATCAGCCCTGAGAGTTTTTGGAGTTCCTGCGTGTAGAGCGCCCAGAGTTCGGCACTGCCCTGGCTGGCTTCTTGCACATTGAGGGGGGTTTTAAGAATTTGCTGCTGCCACTCTTCGCTATATTTATTCAGCACGCTCTGCCAATCGCCATTCTGACTCAGCGCTGGTAGCATGGCCTGCCAGGCCTGAGCGGTATGATTCATGATCTGCATCAGCGTACCCTGAGCATTCAGCATACGCTCAGCCATACCGCTAAAGTCATCTCTGGTCTGCCAGTTTTTAAGGCTGGCACTCGCCAAACGCTGCCACTCCTGGGCAGCGCCAGCAAAGGGGTTAGTGTTTCCCTGAGAAGCCTGAGCAAGATCCGCCCAGCCTTCCCACATCAGTTTTTGGGCTTCAGACCAGGATTTCATCATGGTTTCAGTGCCTTCGGCCCAGGGGTTTTCCGACATTCGTGGCCTCCAATAAAGATAGTTATTCGCCCAGCTTATCTGGCTGGGCGAATACTGTGCCAATTTTAGGCTTTTTTAGCTTTGGACTGGCTGGCTTCCGTCCAGGCTTTGGTCATGCTCTGCTGAGCTTCCATCGACTTGTCCACCGCTTCCTGCCAGCTTTGCATGAGCTGCTTGCTCTGCGCTTCCCAGTTTTCGGTCATGTTGCCGGTATCGATTTTTTTGATCATGTCAAACCACATGCCCGAGAGCTGCTCCTGTGACTGCGTCCAGCCCAGCATCATGGATTGCATCTGCTTAGCCCAGTCCAGCATGGGTTTGGGGGTGCTTTTGTTGGATTCGAGGTTTTTAACCCAGATATTGGCCCATTCGGCCTGCGCTTCATAACCCTTTTGCATAGACTTGTGCCAGGTGTCAATCGCCTTCTGACGCTCACCTTCCATGGTCTTTAGGTTCATGCCACCCATCGAATCCATGGCCCCAACCCAATTATCCCAGATCTTCTTCTGGGTATCGGCCCAGGTTTGCACCAGGTTTTCGGTTTGCTTCGTCCAGTTTTCAGTTTGTTTGGTCCAGTCAGACATGAGTTTCTCCTTTACATAAGCCTGTTTTTCAGGCTAGTAACCTAAGCATAGAAGACCCTAGTTACACTGGAGTTACGAGATGCCACCTTACCAGCAGGGCTGCCATCATGGCACATAATGCAAACATGAATTCTGATAGGACCGTCCTGTTTTCAAGCTTGACCGAGGCGGCGCATGTATCTCTTTAGTGCTACGCAGATGCGACAGGCTGACACTGCCGCCAACCAAGCCGGTGTTCCGGCTTGGTTGCTGATGGAGAGCGCTGGTCGCAAGGTCGCCGAACATATCCTGAAAAGCTACCCTGTGCCGGGGAACATCCTGATTCTCTGCGGCCCAGGCAACAACGGCGGCGATGGCTATGTAGCAGCCAGACATCTCCTACTAGCAGGCAGGGGGGTGATCGTTCTCGAGTTGAGCGATCAAGCCAAAACCGCAGATGCCGCCGCTGCCAGAAGTGCCTTGTTGGCCTTTACCACAGTCATGAGCCTGACGCCTGAACGTCTGGCTGCTGCTTTACAGGACGCCGGGCTGGTTGTTGACGCGCTGCTGGGTAGCGGCTTAAGCCGCGCTATAGAGGGCTCGCTTGCTGAAGTCGTGCAGACCCTGAATGCCTCAGGGTGCAGCGTTGTCAGCGTGGATATACCCACTGGTCTGTCTGCGGATCAGGCCCTGCCCAGCGGGCCCCATATTCAGGCGACCAGCACCGTACAGCTCGCCGGCGCTAAGCTCTCGAGCGCTCTCTATCCAGCCAGAGCCGCCTATGGCCACTGGGAAGTGGCGGACTTGGGTTTTCCCCCAGGTATTCTGGCAGCGATGTCCAGCACCCAGCTCATCGAGCAGGACATGATTCAAACGCAACTACCCCAACACCAAGCCAATGCCCACAAGTACACAGCAGGCACAGTTCTGGTGGTAGCTGGCTCGAGCCGCTACCTGGGCGCTGCCGAACTCGCCTGCCGCGCCGCCTACCGCGCAGGTGCCGGCCTGGTCACACTGGCAGCCCCGGCCAGACTGGCAGCCAGCTGGCCTGAAATTGTATTTGAAACGATCGATTGGTCCGAAAAGCCGCTCGAGACACTCGAGTGTATTTCAGCCAATCGCCAGCAAAGCCGCGTTATCGGCCCTGGTCTGGATACGGTCGTTCCCTCGGTTCTAGGCGACCTCATCCGCCTTAGTACTGCACCGACCGTGCTGGACGCTGGCGCATTGCAAGGCGATGAAGGTTACTTTGAGGCAGTGCGCCAGCAGGGTCACTGCGTTCTGACACCCCATCATGGAGAAGCCGCGAGGTTGCTCGGCTGCCTAAGCCAGCAGATCATGGCAGAACCACTCGAGAGCGCTCAAAATCTGGCAAAACGTAGTCAGGCAATCGTAGTCCTCAAAGGGGCCAGCACCGTGATTGCTGCCCCCGATGGACGCTTACTCATCAGTAGCCGAGGCCACCCTGGTATGGCTACGGCTGGCAGCGGCGACGTATTGGCGGGGCTGCTGGGTGCCTGGCTGGCAACTGCTGAAGACCAGCTCTGGCGCTGCGCCGCAGCGGTCTATCTTCATGGACTCGCTGGTGAGGCAGCAGCCCAAACGTATGGGGACGGTCTGCTTGCCTCTGATTTGGTGGTGACCTTCCCCAAAGTCTGGCGTGATACCCTTCGCTAATGGCAGCCCAAGCTCCTAATACCAAGCCCGCTAAATTGGTTACAGATTCAAAAAGCAATCCCCGCTTCCTACTCGCCCTGCTCGGGATAAATCATTGGGATAAACCCAATGATTTATCCGGAACCGGT
>CAZZPQ010000173.1:0-6671 GCA_964655595.1 uncultured bacterium | reverse complement strand
TAATCACCTTTCATACCTGGCTAAAGTTTGACCAGATCCGACTTTGTGGCGGGGTTTTCGAGCAAGCCCGCGAGCCTGAAGGTTCGCAAGGCTTCCTGTTCCCCCAGCTCGAGACAGTCCTGTAAGGCCCAGAAGGACTCCACCCGAATATGGGGCATGTGATGTTTCACCCGCACATCAGCTGGATGCAGACAATACTGCATCTCGGTCAGAATGCTCTGCATGATATCACCTGAACGGAGCAGCATCTGCACCATCGGATTGCGCCGCTCGAGTTTAATTGTGGCGATAAAACGCTCCCACCAGCGGCCTTCATCCTGAGGGTCCAGATACTGGGCACGCCGTGGCGCGGTGGCATCGGAGGCAATGGTATAGGTCGCGTCCAAAAGCGACGCAGCCTCAACTGGCAGATTGTTCACAATACCGCCATCGGCCAGCGTACGCCCCCGAAACTGCATAGGTTCAATAGCACCAGGATAGCTGCTCGAGGCTCTCAGTGCAGCAATCAGGTCGCCATCAGTGATGATGACTTCTTCCCCTGTTTCGATGTCGGTGGTGGTAATCGCCAGCGGTTTTTTTAGATCGCTAAACTTGCGCGGCAGATACTCTGCTAATAGCTGGTGCAGCTTATCCCCCTTGACAAAGCCCGATTGCAAAGATACATCCAGAACATCACGCCAGGACAGCGATTTGCTTAAGTGCTCGATTTCCTGGGTCTTGTAACCTGCGGCAAAAAAAGCAGCCAAAATCGCCCCCATCGAGGTTCCGGCAACCACATCAATGTTCAGTTCAGTTTGCTCGAGTACCTTGAGCACCCCAATATGCGCGAAGCCCCTTGCACCCCCACCACTCAAAACCAGTCCAATCCGTCGGGTCTTCACGTTCATAGTGTTAATCTAGCACCTGAGCTTGAGTATTTCGTGGGCATCGGACACGCTATCATAGGCTCTATGCCTGGCAGCGTCCTGAACCGTGCGCAGCAAGAACCCGTGCACAAGCACTATGACCTGGTGGTCATCGGCGCTGGCCTTTTGGGTTTGAGCTTTGCCTATTTTTATCGGCGCTTTGTAGAAAGTCGCGTGCTGGTCATCGAGCAGGACGGTATTCCCAGCGAGCAAGGCGCGAGTTTTGTATCTCCCGCCATTTTTCTTACGGACTATGCGCGGCCTGAGTGGCAGCGCAAGGCCCACTGGGTACGGCAGCGGCTGCTAAATCTTGCGCAGGAAACAGGGGTTCATCGACCCCATGACCGGGTCTTTTATCCGGTTACTGTGCTACATGTTGCTGTGGCAGACCCCAGCACAGAGCTCGCTGAACTGTCCAGCCTTGAACCGGCTCAGCGCAGTGCTGTCGAGCAGATGCTTGCCTGTTCGCCCCAGACACCTGTACAAGTCGATGAATACGGCGGTTACGGCAGTGCTGAAGCGCTCGCGCTGCACTATGGCTATGCCGCTGTACGGCAAGGTGTTGACCTGATGCTGAATACCCGCGTCAGTATTTTGCCAGATCAGACGCTGAAACTCGAGCGACTCGAGTTCAACCGTCACATGAAGCGCGTTGTGGCGCGCACGGAGTATCTGCAGAGCCGTATCCTGGTTGTGGCTGCGGGCGCTGCCACCCCGTCATTAGCAGAACAGGCGGGCTATCTTTTGTCACTCAAGCGCAGTTATCTGCAATATCCTCGAGTGGAGCGGGACAGCCGCCTGCCCCTGGATAATGGGCGGGTACACCTGCCCGTTATCAGCTTTCAGGGCTTTACCTTCCGCCCCCAGGGAGACGGGCTGCTGGTCATACCTCCGCCTTTGCCTGCCGACCCTCATGACTACCAGCCACATGAGGGCAGCCTGATGAACGTTCGTGTGGGTTTACGCCGTGAGATACTCGAGCAGTTCCTCGAGCATAGTGACCTGCCTGTTCTGGGCTGGGACAGCCTGAACCTAGGTAAAACCCTGCGGCAGTTGCGAGGACACTGGGAACTTATCACTGCCAATGGTGAGCCAAACTGGTATGAATTAGACAAGGGGCAATGCTATGCTCTTGGTGGAGGCACCATGGGTTTCAGTCTGGGTCTGGCAACGGCATTTGAACTGGCGGTGCACTTGGCTGGTCGCGAGCCTCTGCCCTGGCTTACGCCATGAATCCTACTCCCTGGCAACCTCAGTTGCAGGCTCTAACCGAGGCAAATCTCAGTGACCTATACCGCGCCTTTGGCATCCGGCAGGGCTGGCGGCAACTTGCCAGACATGCTTTGCGATTACCCGCTCTAAGCTTCGCCAAAGAAATCTATGCCTTTGACGATAGCATTGCCCAACTCGGTTTACAGGAGGCTGCTTTTCGCCTGTACCAGCAACATGCTGGTACGCTTCACCATCATGGCGCTCAGTTCAAGCGTACTGGTCCCTTGCTTATCCTCATGAATCACCCGGGTCTCAGCGATATTCTGGCGCTTCTTAGTGTGCTTGATCGTTCGGATATTCGCATTGTTGCTGCTGAGCGTCCCTTGTTGCGCGCCTTACCCAATATGAGCCGCCACATCATTTACTTAAGTTCAGATCTTCAACTGCGCCCCAGCAGCATTCGGGAGACGCGGCGTCATCTTATGCAAGAAGGTTGTCTCATTCTTTTTGCCAGGGGTGCCATTGAAACAGACCCGCAGCTTGATGTTAAGGCGGCACTGGCCAGCACTCAGGACTGGTTTACCAGCCTGCGTGTCTTTAGCAGCCTGCATCCTGAGCTGAGCATGCAAACAGCCATCATCAGTGGTGTCAGGCATCCAGCCAGTCTGCAAAGCCCTTTACTCAGAATTCACAGGAATGACAAGGAGCGCGACTGGCTTGCTGCGACCCTACAGCTTATGCTCAAGCGTTATCGCAACCATCCGGTGCATATTCAGATTGCGCCAGTTGCCACAGATGCAGAGCAGGTCTTGCGCGATGCCAGAACCTTTATCCAGCAGGTGCCTGCCCTAAGCAAGATACCAGCCTGAGTACTCCTCAAGGCTAATACCAGGCCCGATAAATTGCTTAAAGATTTGAAAAGTACTTCCCCACTTCCTAACGCTCTGCTCGGGATAAATCATTGGGATAAACCCAAGGATTTATCCGGAACCAGTATAAACTGCCATTTATGAAGCGTATTGATAGTCCTAAAAACCCCAGCATCAGGCAGTGGGCGCTACTCAAGGAAAGACGCCATCGGCAGGCACAGGGTCGTTTTCTGATTGAAGGGGCCAGAGAGCTGACACGCGCTATGCAAGCAGGTGTGGTGCTCGAGCAACTCATTATGGCACCACAGCTGCTCGCCGCACCAGCTGCCTGGACAAAACTGGCTGTACCCTTGGTTGAGGTATCTGAGACTGCCTTTCATACCCTCAGCGTGCGACAGAAACCTGATGGCGTACTGGCTGTAGCGCAGCTACCCAACTGGTCACTTGCTGAGCTGAATCTGCCCGAAGATGCTTTGCTACTGGTGCTGGACGGCCTGGAAAAACCAGGTAATTTAGGAGCGCTCTTGCGCAGCGCTGACGCCGTAGGGGTCGCTGCAGTGCTGGTCACAGGTGACGGTACCGACCTGTATAATCCCAATGTCATACGCGCCAGTATGGGCTCGGTTTTCAGCACTTCGGTGGTGAGCGCCTCAGCCGAGGCGTCGCTTGCTTTTTTGCAAGCGCAGGGCTGCAAGCTGCTGGCGGCTAGTCCCGAGGCGACAACCCTCTATTGGGACGTGGCTATGACAGGTACAACTGCGCTTATTCTGGGGACCGAACACGAGGGCTTATCTCCTTTTTGGCGAAATCTAAACATCAGCAAGATAAGTATTCCGATGAAAGGTTTAGCAGATAGCCTAAACGTTGCTACCGCAGGTGCTTTACTGCTGTATGAGGCGCTCAGACAGCGACAGCGATGATGATTCCTCCCATCGTCCGCCCACCTGAGGCAGCTTCAGCTTACCGTAATCCCAGAGTGCTTCTGGCAGAGTCCGACTGGGATATACGCCGTGTTCTGGGACAGTGGGTACGCTTAAACCGGCGCGACAGTGCCTGGACGCCCCCACACATACCGCAACTGCGTCAGTTGCTAACGCGCAACACATATTTCCGTAAGAGCATAGCTTTGCTACTCTCGGTAGAGGCTTTGTCACCTGGGGATGCACTGGAAGTTCCGGTAGCGACGGCGCTGGTACGCGTGTTGCCAACACGCTCAGATACGGCTTTTCTGTCATTATTTTACTGCGTGAACAATCAGGATATGCTCGAGACGGTTATCAGCAGCTTTTATGAGCAGCTTTCCGCACTCGGTATCAGACGGCTTGTGGGACCGCTGACCTTTAGCCCTTACCTGCCGGGCGGCGTACTGCTCAGCCACTGGCAAAGACTGCCCGCCGGGCTTCCCTATTACCCACCCTATATGCCTGAGCTACTCGGCAGTTTTATGCATCTAAAGAACAAGGGCTTTTTGTATCACCTACAGGACGCACCCAAATGCAGCACGCGACTTGCTGGGCTGGTCATTAAGCCGCTGACTTTACAAGCCCTAGCAGAGAACCTGGATGTTGTGAAGGCTGCCTGGACTGCAGACTTCCTGCCTGAGCTGACCACTCAGGAGCTGACAGTCGTGCCCCAACTCCTTAAGCCCCTGCGCCCTGTTTGCTACAGCGCCTGGTTAGCTGGACAACTGGTTGGCATTTTGCTCATCAACCGGGATACAAGCTCTGCTCTTAGACAAACAGCAGGTGCCAGAGGTCTGCCTGGACTTTTTTATCCCTGGCTGGCACAGCGCACCAACAGGGCTCATGTCACTCTGTTAGCGGTGAAGCCAGAGCTTCGGCGACAAGGTATTGCCAGCCGGCTGCTGGATTTTGCCTGGCATACCCTGAAGCAACAAGGCTTGGTATCTTTTAGTATTGGGCCTGTCATACAAGGCGTAGCAGTGGCTTTTCTTGACGCTTTGGGTGCGACTTCACGGGAAGCTTTTGGTGTCTACTTTCTGGATTTATAAGTGAATTCAGGCTGATACACTCATCAAATCATAATGAATGCGCCTTATTAGGGTTATATCTGTGTGCACAATAAGCATAATTAGCTGTACAGGACAGGCTTTCCGAGATCGTTGTGAATTATTTTACTTACTCAACCTTCCTAATCTTTCACAGCTTCTTTGTGCATAGGCTTATAGTCGTATGAGAACGTGCCTTAGCTAAATGAAGATCACGTACGCTCAGCAATCTCTCGAGACCATGGTCTCGAGTCACTTTTCGAGAGGAGTAGTATGAAACGATTAATAGTTATGCTAGTCGCTGTGTTGGGGCTAAGTGGTGCCTTCGCGCAGCAGTTCCCGGATATCCCTGGTGGACACTGGGCTGGCGACGCCGTTGAGCGCATTGCGCAACTCGGTATCGTCACGGGTTTCCCCGATGGAACCTTCCGCGGAAACGAGAGCTTCACCCGTTACCAGGCCGCCCTGGTAATCAGCCGCCTGCTGGACGTTATCGACCGCAACATCGATGCCAGAATGGCACTGACAGAGCAGGACATCATCAGCCTGCGCAATGCGGTAGGTGTACTAAGTGGTGAACTCGATAGCCTTCGTTCCCAGGTTGGTTCACTGGACGCCAGCAAGGCCGACCGCGCCGAAGTGGATGCACTGCGCGATCAGGTTGCCGCTCTGACTGCGGAACTTGACGCCTTAAGAGAGCAGCTTGCCTCTGGCGCACTGCAAGGTCCTGCTGGCCCCGCCGGTCCACAAGGTCCACAGGGTCCCCAGGGTCCACAAGGTGAACCAGGTTCACAAGGTGAACCAGGTCCTGCTGGCCCCGCCGGTCCACAAGGTCCACAAGGTCCAATGGGCCCTGAAGGTCCAATGGGTCCCGAAGGCCCACAAGGTCCCGCTGGCGAGGTCGTTGAAGTCGCCCCACCAGTCGTTGAAGCACCTGAAGCACCTACCCCACCTGTGGTCGTCGAAGCCCCCGAGCGTGTCATTGTGCCGACGGCCCCCGGTCGTTTCTCAGTGCGTCTGGGTGCAGGTAATGAACTGAGTGACCGCTTTTTTGGTCGCTTTGCCGTGGGTTACGACAGACTGCTGGGCCCGGTAGGTTTGCGCGTGATGGCTGACTATGGTCGCCAGAGCACGCTGGACGCAGGTACCATTGCGGCTGCCGCTCATGCAACTGCCAGCTTTGGTGCCGGCAATCTCAATGCCTATGTCGGTCTGGGTGGTGGCTATCAGCTCAACACGCAGAGCTTTGCTGGTGCTAATGAGGGTATTTTTGCCGGTGGTTTTGTTGGCGCAGAGTACCTGCTCTTTGGTGGCCTGGGGCTCTTTGTTGAAGGTGGTGCTGACTACTACCTGAGTGCACCTCCCGCAGGCAGTGCCTATGACCAGCTCTACCCCTCCGTGGCTGCAGGTATCGTCTTCCGTTTTTAAGCTTTGATACTAATTCCGGTTATTTCCTTAAGGAAGTAACCCGAGCGTAGCGAGATGAATCAGATACCGATTCCGATAAGAAACGATACAAAACCAACTGGATTTTGTTAAGTGTATTATCGGAATCGGTATAAGCTTATCCGCTTAGGCCCCCTCTTGCGAGGGGGCTTTTTTTATGCCGAGCCCAAT
This sequence comes from uncultured bacterium, assembly GCA_964655595.1. GTDB lineage: Bacteria > Deinococcota > Deinococci > Deinococcales > Trueperaceae > CAZZPQ01. Next base: position 60 of record CAZZPQ010000173.1, on the reverse strand, counting down.
AAACTGGTTAAAGATTTGAAAAACAATCCCCGCTTCCTAACGCTCTGCTCCGGATAAATC
>CAZZPQ010000172.1:4227-6755 GCA_964655595.1 uncultured bacterium | reverse complement strand
GGTCGGCTATCTTTAGCGGCGAAACTGAATGATGGCACTCGAGTTAGACCAGGTTACCTGAAGACTGCTGCGCAGATTGATTTCATCGGGTAAAACGACAATGGCAATGACAGGGTTGTCGGGTGTTACTCTGGCTGGGTCACCTCGCAGGATGCTGATGTTATTGGGATAACGGTAGACCAGTGAGCGACTTGCTTGTTCAAAGCGAAACTGGGCGTCCCAACTCACCGCGCTTATGCTGCTTACGATGATGTAAAGTGGTTTGCCCTGCGAGAAGCGCGTTATAATGGTATCGAGCTCGCGTTGCTGTTCTGGAAAAACCAGAGGCAGTAAGCCCAGGTCAATCAGCAGAACGCTCAGGTTATCCTCGATAGTATCAAGTGTCTGGTAAAAGTTAAGAGCAGGTACGTTGTTACCCAAATCGCGAATAACAAAAGAACCTGCATCCTGACTGATGGAACTGCTGGGAAAACTAAGGTTTAAGATGATGTTGCCAGAGCGCAGGCTATTCCCCTGACGCTCGAGCATTAACAGACCAAACAGTTCTTCGGGCGCAAACCACACACCCTCCAGTTTTAAAACAGGTGCGGAGAGGCTAAAATCACTGGACTCGAGCGCCTCACTGCTGTCAATGGGTCGCCACAGGATATCTGGTGCGTTCTCAAAAACCACCATATTACCAAAAGGACTGCGTAAGGTCAGGCTGTTGCCCGTGTCGGTAGTGCTGTAGCCCAGGCGGCTGCTGACCTCAGAGAGGGAAATATAGGTTGTTGAGGCGATACTGCGGGCAGCAACGCTCTGAGTCTGCGCATATGTGGCAAGCAGCAAAACTCCTAGCAGTAATATTATGCGCAGCATAGTATGCACCCTAACAATTTTTGAGTCAGCAGGTATGGGAGTATTTCACTCATTCAGGACATCTGACTCTTGAGCAAAGTAGCTCTATGGTTCAGGCTAGGGTAATGGTAGGTCTGTCTGATGAGGCGGTATCTGACACAGTTTTTCTTTAGGGGATACCTCGCCCTGATGTTTCTCGCCTTTGCAAGCGCTGTGGCGCAATCAGAAGCAGTGGATGTATTTGTGTTTTGGGGTGATGGCTGTCCACATTGTGAGGTGCAAAAACCGTTTTTGCAAGAGCTTGACGAGCGGCCTGGAGTGAATGTCTATGCCTATGAAGTCTGGTACCAGCCACAAAACAGACCTCTGTTTCAGGAAATGGCTGCCGCCTATGGAATTCAGGCTGGCGGTGTGCCCACGACCTTTATTGGTGGTCGGGTCTGGGTTGGTTTTTCGGACGTCTACCGTCAGGACATGCTGCAAACAGTTATCGATTGTAGCCACTATGGTTGTCCGAGTCCGGCGACCCTGATTTCTGAAGGGGCAGATGCGCTGCGTGAGTTGCCCACTGAAAGTAGCGCTGAAACAGGGCTCAGCTTGCCTGTGTTGGGTGAGATTGATCTGCGCTTGCAGCCGCTTTTGGTCAGCACCATGCTGATCGCCTTTGTTGACGGCTTTAATCCCTGTTCCCTGTGGGTGCTAACCTTGCTCCTGGCGCTGGTCATTCATTCGGGCTCGAGAAAACGCATTATTCTGGTAGGGATAACCTTCCTCCTGGTTACAGCAGCTCTGTATGGCGTTTTTATCTCAGGTCTGGTAACAGTACTGGCTTATGTTGGTTACCTGTGGTGGATTCAGCTTTTGGTGGCACTGTTTGCCTTTAGCTTTGCACTGGTCAATATCAAGGACTATTTTTGGTATAAGCAGGGGTTTTCCTTTACGATTGCTGACCAGCACAAGCCTGGTATCTATCGTCGTTTGCGGCAGGTGCTGGATAAAGACAAGGTGGGTTGGCGTCTGGTGGCTGCTACCGCAGTCATGGCAGCTGGCATCGCGCTTATTGAACTGCCTTGCACCGCAGGATTTCCGGTTATCTGGAGCAATCTAGTTTCGGGTGCTGGACTGCCAATGACAGGCTATTTATCCCTGTTAGCCGTATATCTTCTGGTTTATTTGTTGGATGAACTCTTGGTCTTTGTGGCGGTGGCAGTAAGCCTCAAAGCCAGTCGTTTTGAAGAAAAACATGGGCGAGTCCTCAAGCTCATCGGTGGAATGATCATGCTGGCACTTGCCCTTGTCATCGTGTTTAGACCGGACATGATGAACAGTATCGCGTCCTTGCTGCTGGTTTTTGGCGCAGCCCTGGCTGCTTCCTTGCTGATTATTATTCTTCACCGAGCCTTGCAGAAGGCTCCGAGCTAAAAAAATCCCTGCGCGGGATGGGGGACACGCAGGGAGAACAAAGACAAATATCTTTGCACTTTCGAAGTTTACACTAAATACCCGGCTTGTACCAGCCATGGCGGGACTCGAGTAAGACTTCCGAAAGTAACGGGAGTCTATAGTTAATCAAGAAGTTGTGAACAAGGCACAAAAACGTGCACGCAACTCTGACAGGTACTCTCGCAATAGTCATGAGGGATGGGGTTGCGAGAGTGCCACTTTTTATGTGCTTATACAGTGTTGAAATT
>CAZZPQ010000172.1:0-4127 GCA_964655595.1 uncultured bacterium | reverse complement strand
GAGGGATGGGGTTGCGAGAGTGCCACTTTTTATGTGCTTATACAGTGTTGAAATTATACAGTGTTGAAACTATACAGTGTTGAAACTATACAGTGTTGAAATTATACAGTGTTGAAATTTGAAATTGCTTACGTACATCACTACCTTTACGGTGGTGTTCGCGGATAAAGACGGTTCAACCAGACACTAATACTGACAGGCTCGAGCAGTTCAATCTCAGCTTCAAAAGGTTCATAGGCCTCTGGGGCAGTCTCAGGGGCAGGTTTTTCGATACGATAACGAATATGTGAACCAACAGCAAACTCGAGGCTTAGTGGTGTTTGTCCGCGCACTTCGCCGTCAATCAGCACCTGCGCACCCGTCGGGTCGCTGTTTAGCCTGAAGCTGATGTGTTCCTCAGTCGCCTGATGTGTGCTGGGACCTTCCGAGTTTTCAATCAGAAGGTCATTGAAAAGCCAGGTCGGTGCAATACTCGGAGGCTGTTGAAGCGGTCGGTCTGGCTTTGCTTGAATTGTTTCATCAGCACTGAATATCCGGCTAGCTTGCTGGAGGAGCTCGAGAGGGGTAATACTTTGGCTGACAAAAGTTGGCAGGCAGATAAGGGTACTGCTCACCAGATAGGCAATACCAGCCTGGCGCAGCCGTTGCTGCTTTAACCATAAGCCTGTTAAGAGCGCTATGACGCCGAGAAAAAATGCCACTACAGCAATGGCGGCAGGTAGTGTGAGGAGCTGTACCACATCGTCAAAATAGCATAGATGCAGCGATTATTCAGAACTCAGTTCCTGTAAACAGCTTGCCAGAACTAGCGCCCCCTGGCTGATGGCTGCTGGGCTGCTATACTCATCGGGCCGGTGGCTGACGCCGTTTTTGCAGGGAATAAAGATCATAGCCGTGGGGCAGAGCTGCGCCATAAAAAGGGCGTCGTGATAGGCGCGGCTTACCATGTGCAGCGTGCTTAAACCGTGCTGGCTGGCGGCAGCCTGACAGGCCTGTATAATGTTCTGGTCGCAGGTGGCGGGTGGATCGCTGTTCAAAATGGTGATGGTGGGGCTGATGTTGCGCTTTTGCGTCACGGTAGTGATTCCATTCGTGATGATTTCGATCATCTCGTCGCGCCGCCTTTGCTTAATATCGCGAATGTCAAGGGTCATGAAGACGCGGCTGGGAATACTGTTAACAGCACCCGGGAACACGTCCAGAATGCCGACAGTCGCAACGCTGTCTATACTGCTATCCCTGGCAGTGCGCTCTGCCAGCAGGCTAATCTCGGCTGCTGCATTCAAGGCGTCACGGCGCTCTGGCATCAGTGTTGCGCCTGCATGACCCCCGTCGCCCTCGAGTGTCACATGAAGGGTCGCTGGAGCGGCGATGGCTGAAACGATGCCGATATCTTTTTGCTGAGCTTCAAGCAGCGGACCTTGTTCGATATGCAGTTCAACAAAGGCGTGGTAAGTCTTGCTGTCAAGCCTGACTTCTTCAAGTCTGCCGTCAAATCCACGTGCTAGTCGGACTTGATCAGGGTTGTTTCCATCAGCATCTCGAAGTGCGCACACCGCTTCGGGGCTAAGGTTGCCTGCCATCATTCTCGAGCCCAGGCAGCCTACACCAAAACGGGTAGGCTCTTCGGCAGTGAAGATGATGAGTTCAATGCTGCGTTTGGGTCTGTAGCCACTGGTCTGCAAGGCGCGAATGGCTTCCAGAGCAGCTAGCACACCAACCGTACCGTCATACATGCCAGCGTTGGGAATAGCGTCGATGTGTGAACCTGTGGCGACGGCTGGCAACTGCGGTTCACTGCCTTGCCAGCGAGCAAAAGTGTTACCGATGGCATCCTCGCGAATGCTGAGATGGGCCGCCTCACAAAGTGTCTTGGTATAGGCTCGAGCCTGCATGTCTTCTTCGCTGAATAAGATGCGGGTTACGGCAGGTGCTGTGAGTTCGTTAAACTGGCTTAGCTGATGCAACTCGCGCAGTAGTCGTTCGCTATCAATATGAATCATGCACTCCCCTAGCTTTCTCGTTCAAACTGGAAGACATCCCGATTGGCTTCTTTATAAAGAACATAACTACTTGGCACTTTGCCGAGTGCTCCAAACCACTGAGGACAAAAGGGTCCCATCCACAGAGCGTCCCCCTCCCGAATGGGATACCAGTGTTCCCCCAGGCGATAAATCCCACCACCACGCAGCATCAGCATGCCGTGCTCCATAAAATGGCTTTCGGCGAAGGGCAGACTGGCACCAGGCTCAAAGTTCATGGTATTGACCGCCATATCAAAGCGCGGGTCATCGGGCAGCAGCTTTTTGGCGATGACAGCAGGGTCGCCCATAAACGCCTCACCCGCTATGCTTTGCTCGTTACCAAAGATGATAGGAGGCTTTTCCACCGCATCCAGAGGAATATGGCGGCGCTCGTATACCAGCAGTTGACAGACTTCCTGGCTGCTGAGTGTGTGAGGGGTATCGGCAGGTAAAAAGACAAAATCTGAAGTGCTGAGTTGCCGCACTTCGGCCTCAAGTTTGACTGTGAGCCTGCCACTCAGAACCAGCACAAAGCGTTCAGTGCCGGCAAGCGGCAGGGCAGAGGAAGCACCGATTTGCAAGAAGACAAGACTCATGCTATGTCTGGCCCCGATTTGTGGTGAAACCAGAATGACTGCTTCAGTCTGTGTCCAGCCTGGAAGCTGAGTTTTGACATGTCCGTCTGGGGCGAGAAAGGCATGGCTTCTGTGGAGCTGCGTGCGGGTTTGTCCAAAGGGCTCGAGCATAAACTTCATGCTAACACGTGTTGGGGATGGCTTTCAGCCCTCCTGCAGCGTCCACTCGAGCAGCTCTGCCAGATTTGCTGTTGCCAGACCAATGACGCGGTCCGCCCCACCGTAATACAGATACACCGTGCCGTCCACCACAGGATTGGCACAGCCAAAAACCACATTGGGCACGTCTCCGCGTATCTCCCAGGTTTCCTGGGGCTCGAGCACCGTGGCTTGGGGTCGCTTCAGCACTTTGCCAGGATCATCCTTATCGAGTAGTGCGGTTCCCATGCAGTAAACATGCTGCTCATCATAGCCATGATAGATGATAAGCCAACCCGCCTCGGTCTCAATCGGTGGACCACCCGCGCCAACCCGCTTACCATCCCACAACCCAGGGCGCGGTTTTAGAATCTCGACGTGCTTGCTCCAATGCTTCATATCCTGGCTGAATGCCAGCCAGATCGAGGGTGGACGTCTGTGAAACGTGATGAACTCGCCCTTGATCCTTTTGGGAAACAGCGCATGGTCTTTGTTATCTTCGTTTTCAATCACCGGTCCCAGCGGCTCCCAGCTAATGAGATTGTCGCTCACAGCGTACATCGGGGTAATTGTGCTGTAAGCATCGTCATGCGTGCTCTTGTTGCCATAGGCGGTATAAGCCATGTAAAAGCGCCCCTCGAGTTCTGTAACTCTGGGGTCTTCGACACCCCTGGCATCCAGCGCAGAACTAGGTGACAGCACTGGCTCATCCAGACGCTTCCAGTGCACACCATCCTCGGACACAGCGTAGCCAATACTCGAGATGTAATCCACACCCTGGGCGCGGTAGTGCATGTGAAAGAGCCCATGGTGATAAATCACTGAGGGGTTAAAGACATTGAGGGCTTCCCAGGCATTGAAGGGCTTGGGTTTCAGGACAGGATTCTTGGAGTGGCGCTTGAACTTCATGGAGGCTCCTTAGGGCACTTTTGTGGCAGATCGTCACTCAATAATACCTAGGTTAATGAACGCCAGCGAAAAATCCTGATTCTTTTTCGGGCTCTCGCCAGAGTACATAGGCTGCCTCCACACGCTTATACCAGTTCCGGATAAATCATTGGGCTTATTCCAATGATTTATCCCGAGCAGAGCGTTAGGAAGCGGGGATTGCTCTTCAAATCCGTAATCAATTTATCGGGTTCCGTATTATGTTCCTTGAGCAGGGCAATCGCATCAAGGCTCTTTGTTTGGTTCAGCTCAGGCGTGTAGAGCTAAATGCAAGTGTCAGTTCGGGGTTATCCTGGTCGTCTTGAACAGCTTGGTGATGGTGGCTGGATCTTCAGCGACGCTGCCACTGTGCCAAACAACCTATCATAAGGCTATGAAGACC
>CAZZPQ010000171.1:0-6806 GCA_964655595.1 uncultured bacterium | reverse complement strand
CGTTTTGCAACTGAACTTTTGACAATGACCAATCACTTTTCCTGATATTGTAATTCGTAGAGCTTGCGGTAATAGCCATCTTCTTTCAAAAGGTCAAAGTGATTGCCAGACTCAATCAGCCTGCCTTTGCGCATCACCATGATTCTGTCACAATCCTGAATGGTCGAAAGGCGGTGAGCAATAATGATGCTGGTTCGACCCTCCATCAGTTTTTTAAGAGCATCCTGAATCAGTTCTTCCGTTTCGGTATCGACATTTGCCGTGGCTTCATCTAAGACCAGCAGGATATCTGGATTTTGCACTAAGGCTCTGGCAAAAGCTAGTAGTTGCTTTTGTCCAGTACTGAAGCCCGCACCACGTTCCCGCACAGGGGTATCGTAGCCTTGAGGCAGCTTCATGATGAAGTCATGGGCATTGACAAACCTGGCAGCTTCAATGACCTGCTCCATCGGAATACTGCGATCATTTAAGGTGATGTTGCTGCGAATAGTACCACTGAACAAGAAAGGATCTTGTAAGACGATTCCGACATGACGGCGCAAATCGATTTGGTCATAATCACGAACGTCCTCACCATCTATCTTCACAGACCCATGCTGCACATCGTAAAAGCGGCTAACCAGGCTGATAATGGTGGTTTTGCCTGCGCCCGTATGACCAACAAAAGCCACACTTTCACCAGGCTGTATAGTCAAATTCAGGTCGCGCAATACCCACTCATCATTCTGATAGGCGAAACTGACATTCTCAAAACTGACCTCACCACGAAAGGCAGTTTCGAACTTCGCTACATCGGGTTTGTTGACAATTTGCTCGGGAGTATCCAGCAATTCGAAGATGCGCTCACCCGAAGCCATGGCTGCCTGCAAAATGTTGTACTTGTCACTCAAGTCCTGCAAGGGCCGAAAGTACATACCGATATATTCAACAAAAGCAATAAGGACTCCAAGCGTGATTAAATCACTCACGCTTGGACCTACCATTCGCCAGGCTGCATAGTAAATAACCAGGGCTGTCGCCACTGCTGCTGTAAGTTGAACGGCAGGATAAAACAGACTAAACCAGCGGCTTTGTTCAGCATTGGCCTCGAGAAGGCTTATATTGATGCGGTCGAAGTTCAGGCGGTTACGCTGCTCACGGTTAAAAAGCTGTATCGTCTTCATGCCGCTCAAGTTTTCTGCCAAATAACTGTTACTACGGCTGGTACGCAACCGCACTGCTCGATAAGCATCCCGCATGCGACTCCGCAAATAGTTAAGTATCCAAAAGAGTGGCGGCATGGTGATAAGCGACACCAGCGCGAGTTGCCAGTTAATGACAAACATATAAATAGTCAGTCCAATAATCAGACCAATATCGGCAATCAGGCCAATGACACCATCACTGACCATCACCTGAATGGCATCAACGTCGCTGGTAATGCGGGTAATCAAACGCCCCACAGGTGTACGATCAAAAAAGCCCATATGCAGGCGCTGGATTTTGCCAAATATCTGCTTGCGCAGATCATAAATTACGTGTTGCCCCATCCAGGAAACCAGATAGGTATAACCGTAGCGCAGCCCAAAGTTTACTATGCGCAGTCCCATGTAAACAATGACAATCACTAAAAGTCCGTTTAAGCGCTCATCAATCGTCAGGGTGCTAAAAGGTTCTTGCACCGCGACGATATAGTGATCAACAGCTCTGGCGATCAGTGTGGGAAAGGCAGGAACAATAGCACTGTACAGCAGCAGCAAAAAAATGCCAAAACCAAGCTGCCGGCGATAAGGCTTAAGGTAGCCCAGCAAGCGCCGCATAATCTGCCAGTCGAGGGACTTTTGAAATGCCTGTCCATCCTCATCGAAGTTGCCTTCCTCACGCATTTCCTTAAGGCGCTCGCGCAGCTTGGCCTTTGACTCGGCCTTGAGTCTGGTAACGTCATAATCCACGTTACTCATATCTGTCAGAGGATCATTCACTGACACCCTCCAAGTCGGCCTCGAGCTGCTGACGACGATCCATGTCGGCATACCAGCCATCACGCTTGACAAGCTCTTCATGGCTACCCTGCTCAATAATACGGCCATCCTCCAGAACAAAAATTCGGTCACAGTCCTGCAAAGCACTGATTCGGTGAGCAATGATAATGCTGGTTCGGTTGTGCATAACCCCTTTTAGGTTGGAAAGGATACTGGCTTCCGTCTGAGTATCAACGGCGCTTAGAGCATCATCCAGAATCAGGATGGCTGGGTCGCGAATAATGGCCCTAGCCAGGGCAGTTCGCTGCCGCTGACCACCGGACAGGGTCACCCCACGTTCGCCAAGTTTCGTTTGATACTGCATGGGGAAATCCTCAACATCATCAGCCAGCTCTGCCAACCTGGCGACCTCATCAACCCGCGCCTGCAGTCTTTCCGGGTCATCTTCTGGAATCCCATACGCGATGTTTTCAGCAATATTATCGCTAAACAGATAAGGCTCCTGCGGAACGATACCGATAAAACGTCGGATGACCTCTACCGGATAATGGCGAATATCCACACCATCAAAAAGAATCTCACCACTGCTCGGTTCGACGACTCTGGTAATCAGATTGACCAGGAGCGTCTTGCCGCTGCCAGTGCGCCCAGTAAAACCGATCGTCTCACCTCTGCGAATACGAAAAGATACGTCTTGCAGCACCTGGGTACCCTCAAAATTCAAGCTGACATTACGAAACTCGATTTCACCCTTTAGCTCACGCAAGCCAAAGTTGGTAAGTGCTGTGTCCTTGATGCGGGGTTGCTCGAGCAGTATTTCCTTCAGCCTGCCCCAGGAAGTCAGTCCGCGTTGTACCACGTTCGCAATCCAACCCAGACCAATCATCGGCCACTGGATACCTTGAAACAAAAATACAAAGGCAGAAAACTCGCCAATGGTCAGGTTACCACCTGTTAGCACAACACGCCCACCAAGTAACAGAAGTAAGGAAATCGTCAGACCAAAGAGCAACTCCATGAGCGGGAACAAGGGCCCATCCACCTTGGTTAGCGACAGGTTTCGCCGGATGAACTCATCATTTAAACGTCCAAAGGCACTGAGCTCGCGGGACTCAATACCAAAGCCTTTGACCACCCGAATACCGCTGAAGTTTTCCTGTGCCATTGCCGATACATTGCTAAACTGCTCCTGAACTTTTTGATAGCGCCTGTGAATGATACGCAGCAGGATAAAAAAGGTCAGGGTGATGACCGGTACAACCAAGAGCGTGAGCAAGGTCAGTTGGACATTCAACTGAAACATACGCCAGAGTGTAAACAGCAAGACAAGTAGCACATTAACACCCTGAAAAACTGCCACACCCACCAGCATGCGCACTGCATTCAGGTCTGCGGTCAATCGCGCCATCAGGTCACCTACCCGATGATTGTCATAATAGTGAGCGTCCAGCCGCGTGAAGTGGGTAAAGAGATCATGCCGGATATCAAACTGAATCTCCCAACTGGCTATAAGAATGCTGCGGCGCACCACAATCATGCTGAGTGCTGCGATTCCTCCTGCCAGAATAAGTCCAGCTATATACCACCACACCCTCTGGGTAGTCATGGCACCATCACGAAAAGCATCAATGGCGTTACCAATGATAATCGGCGTTAAAGTTGCAAAATAACTCGCCAGGAGCAACCCCACCATGCCTATCAGATAAGCTCTGGGATAACGTCTTATATAAGCATATAAATCCTGAAAAAACTGCATTAGGTAGCTCCAATGTACCGTTGCGCAAAGCATGCTACGTCAAGCCAAATAGTTTTCCCGAAATCCTTCATATGGCAGCATGGCCCTCTATACTGAACATGACAGCACATTCTGTGGCAAAAGCGAAGAGAAAAGCCAGACCAGAAAACCAACCTAGTAACTATACACCACCATTAAAAGCTGACGGTAACAGGGAGTACAGAGCCCTTAGTGATATATTAGACTTCTTGCAACAGTATCAACCAGGCAAGCATGAAACCAATGAGGATTGTAAGCCAGGAGAACTTTTGCAAGGGACCCAGTAAGCAGGAGCTCGAGCGATTCATGTCGGTTTTAGACAACAAATATGAGATAATTACCCATCAGCTGCTAGAGGATGGCCAGCAGGTCTTTAAGGCTACTGCAGCGGATGGCTCAGACGTACGTATCGCCTGGTTTGAGCTTAGAACACCGCAAGAAGAATATCGGTTTGAAACCTACCGGCAAATCCTACGGCGCCTCCGCAAACAAAACCTGGTTGCCATACATGACATCGTCTCACGTCCGGGTGCGCATTATGTAACCTGGGCCGTGCACAGCAAAGCACCTCGCGGCAACCTCACTCCAGCAATGCGGGAGATTCTTAAGCAGTATGGCTACCAGCCTGGTTCTGCTAGTGTCCGCTTGATTAATGACCATAATCAGATTGTTCATCTGCCATTTGACCCAGCAGCCAGTGACGTTATTGAGGAAGAGGAAAAGCCACCAGTTAAAGCACCTGCACGCCCCTTGTCGCCGACAATCATCAGCTGGTTAGTGAGTGCTAGCCTGCTGCTAGGCGCCTTCTTCGTGCTACTCGGCGGTTTTATAGCACAAAGCAATAGAAACGTTGTTACGCTTCCTGATTTTAGCGGGCAAACGATTCAACAGGCTACCGAGCAACTAAGAGGGCTGAAACTGGCAGCCAACTTTGAAGCCGTTGCGTCTGATGAACCTGCAGGTACAATTCTGAGTACAACACCTAGCGCCGGGACAGACCTTAAGCCCTATTTCCAGTCAGTTACCCTAAGGTACGCGGCAGCCACTGAGCAGGCAAATCGTTCGAATGTGCCAGACTTACGCAATCAGGAGTTTGATCAAAGCATTCAAAGGCTTTTGAACGACGCCAATTTGCAACTTGGCGATGTGGCACTGATACCCAGCAACATCGTAACTAACCGCATCATCTCTCAATCCCCACCGGCACTCAGCAGCATACCTCAGGGCTCGAGAGTTAATCTACTGATCAGCAGCGGACCTACAGACAAACAGACCTTTCTTCCAAATCTGCTAGGTCTGAACCTTGACGAAGCACAGTATCTGGTACAGGTTGCCGGACTTCCAGCAGCGGAGCTCGAGTTCATACCTACTTCACAAGTTCCGCGCAATACCGTTTTAGCGCAGAGCATCCCGCCAGGTATCATCATCCCAGCAAGCAGCAGTCTACGGCTGAGTGTCGCGACTGCCACCCTGGCCCTGCCCAGCCAACCCATTCCATCACTGATTGGCCTGTCTCTTACTGAAGCACGCCAGCTTGCCAGTGCTTACAGTCTAAGCGTTCAGGAGCTCGATACACCCAATCTGCCGGCTGGTGTAGTGAATCAGTTCCCCGCACCTGGCACGGCTGCAAGCAGCAACGAAATTATCGTGACCGTCAATGTCTATACGCGTCCTGTAGCCATACCTGTACCTATGGTACAGGCCACTGTTCGCTCCCCGGAAGCGCGGGTACTAAGTTATTCCTGGTTGATCGAGCCTGGCATCCGAGCGACTATGGCCACAGTGCAGGCTTTCACACTTCAGGGTGAAAGCTATGATGTGAGTGAGCCGCAGCTTGTTCAAGGGGGCCAAACAATCTCGGGTAGCTGGGAAACTAGCCTGGTTGGCCCCATCACTTTTCGTCTGTTTTTAGATGGTATCCAGTATTCTGTAGACCTACAACGCAATTAGTATCTTAAGATCACAGCAGTGTACTGGTGTTTTTCAAGATCGTCATTATCTACAAAGACTACATTACCCTGTAAAGCCAGCACTTTTTCAATCACCTCATCCATAGCGTCGTCCATGACCCCGGGCTGGGTAGAATCTTCTGCCGCAATGGGTAGTCCTGCTTGATCAAGCGTTGCAGGAAAATGGAAATCCTCCTCGATAATCAGCGTATCAACGCGCCCCTCATTGGCATATCGCCATGCTTCTCGCGGCCCGGAGCCGTAGCGCTGCGCACCTACTGCCTTGCCCAATGCGTCTAGTGCGTGCTGACGCTTGATACTGAGTGCTTCACTGACGGGTGGCCAGACAAGCTTGCCGAGTTCGTGTGCGGGCGTCTTATCATGGTTACCCGTCACGGTCGCAACGATGTGTTTGCTGTTGGCAGTTACACCATTAAAGTGCGATAACCAGCGCTCTACCCCAACTACCACAACAGGCAAAGGGTCATCTTTCAAGTAGGCCGACAAGGCATCGTCCACCTTTTTAAAAAACTGCCGATGGCGCTCGTCTTCATAAGCCGATTTGCTGATACCCTGCCCTTTGGGTAGTGCTGTCGAGCCACCTGGTCCACCATGAACCATGGGAAAGCCCTCGCCTCGAGCCTCAATAAGTGTCTCGCGTGCACCTTCAAAGAGTTTGGTCGGCTGTTCACTTAAAGCCAGAACCCAATAACGCGGGGAGCGGTTCAGCGCCAGAACCAGATCGCGTGTAGCAAAGGTTTCGTCAATTACCACACGCTCATTTAAGGTCACCGGTACATAAAAAACATCTGCATAGTCCGGACTAACATAGAGCGCCAAGCCCTCCAGCGTATGTCGCCACTCAACGCCAGCAATGACGCCCTCGAGTTTTTTCATTAACGGTTCAATCTCACGCTTGCTAAGCTCCTGCGCCAAACGCTTCTCAACCTCAGTAACAAGGTTTTTTAACAAAATCGGATCGGCCTTGTTCGCGGGTGACGTGCGGTGAGTCGGCATCAGAATGCTGATTGAAGGATAGCTACGACGTGCCTGCAAGTCAATAATGTCATGACGGTTCATACAAAACATCTCCTTGTTTAGCCTAATGTTTATACTAGCCAC
>CAZZPQ010000170.1:0-6860 GCA_964655595.1 uncultured bacterium | reverse complement strand
ATCTGCTCAGGATAAATCATTGGGATAAAGCCAGCAATTTATCCTGAACTGGTATAAGGACCCACATAAAACGATAGACTAAGGTTATGCACAAGCTACTCACCATTATGCGACGCCTGCGTGCGCCGGACGGCTGCCCCTGGGACCAGCAGCAAACGCATCACAGCTTAAGACCCTACTTGCTCGAGGAAGCTGCCGAAGCTGTGGACGCCGTCGATAGTGGCGATTACGACCATCTGGCGGAAGAGCTGGGTGACGTACTGTTGCAGATTGCCTTTCACGCTGTGATTGCCGAAGAAGCAGGTACGTTTAGCTATGACAGCATTGAAAGCAGCATCGTTGACAAACTCATCCGGCGACATCCGCATGTCTTTGCTGATACCCGTGTCAGGGACGCAGAGGAGGTAGTCAGCAACTGGCAAGCCATCAAGGCCAGTGAGCCTTCCAAAAACAAAACGAAGGGAATTTCCAGCCACCTTCCCAGCCTGATGCGCGCGGCTGAATATCATAAGCAAACTGGGTCAGCACCCAGCCTTAGCGAATTACAGGACAGCCTGTCAGTGCTGGGTTCTGATAGCGAGGCCATCGGCACATTCTTGCTGGCTTTTGCAGCTTACGCCCAGGCCCAGGGCGTCAATCCAGACATGGCGCTGCGTGACGCACTCAAGGCCAAGGGTCTATGATTACGGCACTGGCGGCCTGTTTGCAGGCTTACCAGCGCGAAACGATGCACATTGACGGCTTTCGTCAGGCCGCTGTGCTGGTTCCCATTCTTCAGGGTCCGGCAGGGCTCGAGCTGCTCTTTACGGTACGCGCGGGCCACTTGCGCTCCCACGCCGGGCAGATTGCCTTCCCGGGGGGTGCGCTGGATGAGGGCGAAGATGTCATTCAGGCAGCCCTGCGCGAATCTCAGGAAGAAATCGGTTTGCGAGTCGATGCGTCGCGGGTGCTGGGTTTTTTGGATGACCATCCGTCGCCTGCCTCATATATTGTCACACCTGTGGTTGCCGTGGTCGACTGGCCTCAAGTGCTCGAGCTGAACCCACACGAAGTCCAGGAAGCCTTTACCGTTCCCATCAGCGAATTAAGCAAGCTGAACCCCCGCAGCGAAGAACGCCAGCTGCGCCACTACCGCCGGACCCTTTACTACTACGACTACCACAACTATCTCATTTGGGGACTGACCGGCAATGTCCTAAAACGCCTGCTGGACTTAATTAAGAATTACTGCTGAAACCGTCAGAACGTACCCAGCAAGGTTCCCGCCACAATCAGAAAAACCAGAGCCACAATCGGCACCAGTACCGCCACCACAGCAATATCAGCATAAGCCTGGCGGTGGCTTAGACCACAGATGGACAAAAGTGTAATCACAGCGCCATTGTGTGGCAGCGCGTCCAGACCACCCGTAGCCACCGAAGTAACGCGGTGCATCAGCGCTGGCGAGACGCCTTGCGCTTGTCCCAGCGCCAGGTAGCTGTCCCCCAGCGTTGACAGGGCAATACTCATGCCACCTGAAGCGGAGCCGGTCATGCCAGCCAGCACATTGACCGCAATGGCCAGCGACACCAAAACATTCGCGCTACCCACTGAGGTAATCCCCTGGCTGATGACTTCAAAGGCTGCCAGTGAAGCAATGACCGAGCCAAACCCTACTAGGCTGGCAGTATTGAAAATGGGCAGCAGCGAAGCATTGGCGCCACTGTCAAGGCTCGAGACCAGCTTGGGCAAACGTCTGAAGTTGCCAGCGATGAGCAGCGCAATCGCTACCACCAGCGCCGCAATAACCGACCAGATACCCTGTACCGACTCAATGGTGGTCGCGCCATAGCGCGCTTCGACCAGGTAAGATGTGTCCATCGCTGGAATCGCCAGACTGCTAAACAGCAGATTCAGCCCAATAACCAGCACGATGGGTAATAGCGCCAGCGGCACAGATGGCAAGCCTCTGGGCGGTTGTTCTGGTGGCAGCTCTATCAGGTCAAAACCCTCACCTGCCGCCCGCTCGCGCAAATCCTTGCCAAGTGCCGGGCTAGCGTCCTTGTGCTGACCGTAACCCTCGCCACTGGCCCTGGCTTTGGCAGCCCGGTAAGACAGCCACCACTGACCCAGAATAAGCATAACCAAGCCTGTCAGAATGCCCAGACCCGGCGCAGCAAAGGGGGTCGTTCCAAAATAAGGCATGGGGATAGCGTTCTGAATGGCGGGTGTACCTGGCAGCGCCGTCATGGTAAAGGTAAAAGCGCCCAGGGCAATGGTCGCGGGTATCAGGCGCTTGGGCACATCTGCCTGCCGAAACAGGGCAGCGGCAATCGGATAGACTGCAAAGGCAACCACAAAGAGCGACACCCCCCCATAGGTCATGACTGCACAGGACAGCACGACTGCCAGTATCGACCTGGCTTGTCCGAGCCGCTGGACAATCGCATTGGCGAGCACCTCGGCGCTGCCCGAGTCTTCCATCAGTTTGCCAAAGATTGCCCCCAGTAAAAACAGCGGAAAATACTGCACGATAAAGTTCCCGGCTGCGCGCATAAACACCTGCGTATAGCTGGCCAGCAGCGGAGTATCAACCGAGATAAGCGCTAGCAGAGCAGCTAGCACTGGAGTCAGAATCAGGAGGCTGAGGCCGCGATAGGCAAAGTATATGAGCGCTGAAAGCGCCACAGCAATGGCCAGGATTTCAATCACATTGCTCCTGTAGCCACCTCAGCCTGTGTGCCGCCTTTAAGCTGGGGTGGGCGAAAACTATCCTCAAAAAGCTCGCCCAGGTCAAAGGTCGAATGCTCACCAATAGCGGCAAAGTTCTTATCTAACCAGCTACTCGCCCAGGCGCGTCCCTGATCAAACAGCAGGCTCAGAAACTCCCACTCAGCATTCATCTTGCTGGACGCGCTCAAGTCCTGCACCTCCTGCTCAGCATGAATCAGGTGCAGGCGCATAGCGCGGTAGCGCTCCATCTCCAGACCCTCAGCTTCGATGAGTTGCTGCAGCAGGTGAATCGCCCGCAACTCCTTAATCAGGCTCGAGTTAAAGGTAATTTCGTTCAGCCGGTTCAGGATTTCCCGCGAGCTTCTAGGGAGTTCCTGGCGCACAATCGGATTAATCTGCACGACCACCAGGTCACGGCAAGCCTGGGCCTCCACCAGTGGATAGAGCGCCGGATTGCCGCTGTAACCCCCGTCCCAGTACGCTTCACCATCAATCTCGACTGCCTCAAAGACAAAGGGCAGGCAGGCCGAGGCCATGACCGCATCAACTGACAGCTCTGGCTGGCGAAAAATTCGTGTCCTGCCGGTGCGCACGTTAGTGGCGTTGACGAAGACCTGTGTCTTGTTGCAGGCATTGACACGCTCAAAATCTACCTGGGCTGCTAACAGATCCCGCAGGGGATTGATACCCAGGGGATTGAGCTGCGCCGGGGGTATGGCCTGGGTCAGCAGCTCAAAAAACCTGTAGGTTGGCGAATAGTCCAGGCTGTAGTTACCATTCAACCGATCCCAGATACTGCGCTGAATCGGTGAAAAACGCGCCGCATCGCTCACGGCTCGCCAAAAAGCTGCCAGCGCTTCGCGTGCAGCCTCACGCCCACCGCGCTGCAAACCATCAGCCAGTACCACAGCGTTCATGGCGCCAGCGCTGGTGCCGCTGACACCTGCGATTTCCAGGCGTTCATCTTCCAGAATACGGTCCAATATTCCCCAGGTCAGGGCTCCGTGTGAACCGCCACCCTGCAGGGCCAGATCGATCAGCTTAGGTTGTTTAGGCATCTTTACTCCAGTTTGGTCAACAAGGCTCGAGCTCTCAGCAAGGCAACTGCTCGTAAATCCATGTGCCGAAGCACAGGAATAAACCGTGGCACAAGTGACTCAGCGTAGCTCCCGCCAAAGCCGTGACTTGTACCCTCATTGATACTAGCCTGTCCTCAGGCTGCAAGCAAGTCGAACCCAGACTCAGCCGCTCAGGACTGCTCCGCTCTCGAGCGCAAAAACTCCGTCAGTAACCGCACGCCATAGCCAGTTCCACCCTTGGCAGCGTAGGCGTGACCCTTGCTACTCAGCGCCATACCCGCAATGTCCAGGTGTGCCCAGGGATAGTTGGTAAAAGCCTGCAAAAAGACCGCACTGGTTGCCACACCACCCGTGCGTCCGCCGGTATTTTTCAGGTCAGCAACATCACTCTTGATGCGCTCGAGATAGTCATCCCAAAGCGGCAAACGCCACAGCCGCTCGTGCGTTTGCTGCCCGCTGGCGCTGAGCGCTTCTGCCAGCGCGTCGTCATTGCTAAAAAGACCCGCAGCAATATCATCGCCCAGTGCTACTACACAGGCCCCGGTCAGGGTCGCCAGATCGATGACGGCTGATGGTGCGTAGCGCTCAGCGTAAACGAGCGCGTCCGCCAGCACCAGACGCCCCTCCGCGTCGGTACTGATAATCTCAATGGTCTTGCCATTGCTGGCAGCAATCACGTCACTGGGGCGGTAGGCGTGGGCATCAGGCTTGTTTTCGGTGGCTGGAACAATGGCGGTCAAGCGAATGGGCAAGTCCAGTAGCGCCGCTGTTTTCATGGCACCCAAAACCGCTGCGGCGCCGCCCATATCTGACTTCATGGCTTCCATTCCTGCGGACGGCTTAAGCGAAATGCCGCCAGTATCAAAGGTGATACCCTTGCCGACGATCACCACGCTATCCAGCTCAGTCCCAGCATTGTGCTCGAGTACGATGAACTTCGGTTCATGACCGGCACCCTGCGCTACCGCCAAAAAGGCGCCCATGTCATGCCTGGCTGCCCAGTCACGGTCTCCCACAGTTAGCGCCAGGCCGTGCGCGCTGGCAATGTCCTGGGCAACCTCGGCAAGCTTGCTGGGAGTGGCAACATTAGGCGGCATGTTGACCAGATCCCTGGCCAGACTGACTCCGGCCGCGATCGCCTCAGCCACCCTGACACCCGCACGAATCGCAGCTAATTTTTCGGCGTCAAAGTCCACAATTGTCAGAGCCTGGGGCGTATGCCCATTCGACGTTTGTCTGGGGGCATCATACTTATAGAGCGCCAATAGCATGCCTTCTACCGTCGCCTGCGCCGCAGCTGCCACGGCCAAGCCCTGGCTGCCCCCACGGTGAATCACGCTGGCAACCTGCTTTGCCTTAAGGTCTCTGGCACGCTTGATAGCGGCTGCCGCCGCTGTCCTGGCCTGCTCGAGCCCAAACTCGGCCTGCTTGCCCAAACCCACCACCAGCACCCGCTTTGCCGGAATCGCAGCCCGAGGGTAGAGCGTTGTCACCTCGGACAGTTTGCCGCTGATATCGCCCTGGTCCAGGAGTTCCTGAATAGCACCATGCAGAGCACTATCCAGCGCCGCTGCCGCACCACTCACCGCTGCACCCTCAAAGAGACTCACTATCAGGGTATCTGCATCCAGCGTCTGAAGTGCACCTTGTTTAACCTCAACGTTGACCATCACTGCCTCCTTATGCCAAATTCTCTGTTTAAGTCACTCACTTGAAATGCCTTTATTTCAATCGTTCTCACGCCTTGCGGAAACCCGCTTTGCTCGAGCACTTAAGTGACTCGAGCCGCTTAAGCACCAAAACGATATTACCAGCCATAAACAACCATAACCCACTCCCTCAGGAAGTACTATGGCTTTTTGCCGTTTTGGCCAGTGTCTCGGGTACCAGCCACAGAAACACCGCCGCAGATAAGCCACCCACCCCTGCCATAATCCAGGCTGCCGGTCCAAAACTCAAAACGTCCACAATCAAGCCCACAGCCACTGGCCCCCCAACACTGCCCCCGTCGCCAATAAACCGCCACAGCCCCAGAAACTCCCCCACCCGGTCCTTGGGAGCCAGATCAGAACCAATGGTCATCATGGTACCTGAGCCTAAACCATTGCCAAAACCAATCACACAGGCTGCCAAAAGCAGTGTGCTAAACCCTCCGGCAAAAGGAATCAGTGCCATACCGACAGCCTGCAAAAGAAAGCTGGGTACAATGGCAAATCTCCGTCCCAAACGGTCCATCAGCAACCCCGCAGGATAAAAGAGCGACATATCCACAAATGACGAAATCGTCAAAATCAGCCCGACCGCCAGAACGTCCAGCCCCAGCACCACACTGCCAAAAAGCGGAATGATGACCTGCCGCGCCGCCCGAATCATCTGCGCAAAAAGCTGCCCCGAGCCGGCGCTTAGCAGAATACGCCGCTGACCCCCCAGCACACTCAGCAAGCTTAGGCCTGTGCGTGCCTGCACAGGCCCTTGTGCCAGCTTCACAAATAGTTGCGCCAAAACCAGCGTCAGCACCGCCAGGCAGGCAACCACCACAAACACCACATCAAAGCCCCAGCGAGTCGCCAGAAAGCCGCCCAGCGCCGGACCCGCAAAGATGCCGATGCGTGTCGTACCGCCAAAAACAGCAATGGCCCGTCCACGCTCAGACGAATGCGTCACTTCGGTCAGATAGGCATGGCGCGACAGGTTCCACAAAGCACCGCCGACGCCCGCCAACACCCGCCACAGCAAAACCAGCCAGATGCTGCTGCTCCACAGCAGTGCCAGCACCGATAGCCCCACCAGCGCCACGCCCAAAAGCATGACCCACTTGCGGTCCAGATACGACAGGATACGTCCTGCCGGAATGTCCATCAGCAGCATACCGAGTGCCTCGCCAGCCAGTACCAGACCAATCAGGCCATAAGATACCTCGAAGCTACTGACAAAAAGCGGCATGACAGGCAGTAACAGGCCGTAAGACAGCGACATGATGAAGGTGGGCAGGTAGACGGTGGTGAGAAGATGGCGCGGCATGAACGCCGCAAGTATACGTCTGTCTGAGCTAAAGGCGCGTCAGCCAGA
>CAZZPQ010000169.1:0-6922 GCA_964655595.1 uncultured bacterium | reverse complement strand
AAGTCATTATTATAGCACAAATACCTGACTTTTATCCGGAACTGGTATTACTGGTTTGGCACAAAAATTGTGGGCGTGTGGGAACCATCAGTCTTTTGCAGGCTAATACCAAGTCCGAAAATACACTTCATAAACTCTAGGCGAGTTTAATCGTTCCAATCGGCCTTGGTATCTGTTTCAATGCTCCAAGACCACGTTTAATTTTTTAAGGAATTAAACATAAAGGGTATAAAACAGACAAGGCAAGTCATCACAGTGACTTTGCCTCTGCCCTTATGGCGGAGCTGGGCAAGGGTAGGACGGCTTCGCCTCGGCGCAAAGCAAGAGCGCAGCGAACCCATTTGTTTAGGGTAAAAAACCCCTGCGCTAGCGGCTAGCCCCTCATTCCGACCTTCTCTCACAGGGAGAAAGAGTTCTCTATTTCCTGGACGCAGCCAATGACGCAACTTCCTGCGTTCTTACTGAACTGCTGGCGCGCCGCAAACGGTCGCGCACTGCCAGCCAGGCATCGGTCTCTGGTACGGCTTCAATGATGATACGCTCTAAGCCGTGCTTATCCAACTCCCGTAAGGCCGCATACAGCTGCTGGGCATAGTCAGCGGGTTCGGCAGGTAACTGCAAGCTGACAGCCGCAAAACCCGTCGGTACAGCGCTGTGACATAAAAGCCCCAGGCTATCACTTTCCAGACTACTACCTTCAAGAGATGCCAACTTGCTACTTTCAACAATCTGCACAGGGGTATTTGGAGCATAGTGACTCTCCAGCGTTCCTGAAACCCTGATGCCAGACCTCTGCTTCCAGCCAACTTCGTAACCCAGCACTGCGCTTATGGCTGGCAGACTGATGCCCCCTGGTCTCAGGACACGCGCCTTAGCTGAGCTACAATCGACAATGGTGGACTCGAGCCCCACCTGACAGTTGCCCCCATCCAAAATCAGGTCAACACGATCCCCAAGTTCTTCAGCAACATGCACGGCGCTGGTCGGGCTGATGCGTCCAAAGCGGTTGGCTGATGGAGCAGCCACTCCCTGCCCAAAGGCGCGTAGTAAGGCCAGCGCCAGTGGATGGCTGGGAATCCGAATGCCGACGGTGTCCTGAGTCGCCGTCACCACATCGGGTACAAGGCTCGAGCGCTTCAGAATCAGTGTCAGAGGCCCAGGCCAGAAAGCTGCTGCCAGCTTCTGCGCCTCGACTGGAAACTCATGCGCCCAGACTGGCACTTGCGCAATATCGGCCAGATGCACGATCAAAGGATGATCTGCCGGACGCTCTTTGGTCGCAAAAATCTTGCTTACAGCCTCGGGATTACTAGCATCTGCGCCCAGACCATAGACCGTTTCTGTAGGAAAGGCCACCAAACCCCCTGCTTTAAGTATCTTGACGGCCAGATTAATTTCGTGCTGCATCAAGCACCATTATAGCGAGTCTGGGGAAAACTTTGGTGATAATCAGCATGTCCACAATAAAACCAGCCATCTGTTAATGGGGCTCTTGCCTTTCTGCTAAATCACACAGACATGGCTACTGCTAGCGTTTCCATGGGTCATTGAGATGTCTCAATGACCCATGCGACCTGGGGGTTTGAAATCAACGCATTCAGCTTGTCTCAACAAAGCCTGGAAATGCTGTGCAATACCAAATACATTAGCCAACGTCATTCCAGCGAAAGCTGGAATCCATAGCCTGACTGCAAAACCTATGTGACTTAAGCACATGCTGCATTCTTTTTTTCTGCCTGGCACGATGCGTTGAGACTTTGAAGGGTGTTTCGTGAACGTACTAAATAAAACCGGGTCCGGATAAACCATTGGGTTTATCCCAATGATTTATTCCGAGCAGGGCGTTAGGAAGCGGGGATTGCTTTTCAAATCTTTAACCAATTTATCGGGCTCGGTATAAGGGCAACGCCTAGGGCTTAGTAGAGCCGAAGGAGACACAGAGGAAAAGGCTATCAGCTTTTTCCTCTCGTTGCTTATTGCTCAATATTCATTGCTGCTTGTATACGCTCAGCAGACACTCTATGCAGAGATTTACCTAAAAATCTCACTCTTGGCGGCTAACTCGAGCCTCACCTTAAATGTTTCATTGCCTCGTTGCACCGTCACAGTTACCAATTGCCCAACACCTTTGCGGTAGATCACCTCGATGAGATCATTCATATTATTCGTCGGCTCGTCATCAATGGCAATGATGACATCTGCGATACCGTTTATGACATCAGCTCCACGCAAGCCCGCCATGGCTGCTGGACCGTCTGGGGCCAGGGTGTTAATCAGCGCCCCAGGTTTCTGACCAAGATCAACCGGTCCCAGAGTACTTGACCCGACCCCGGGGAGGTAATTATCTCCGGTAAAACCAATTACGGGTATGTCGCGGCGCAAGCCTTCGCTCAGGCTGATAATCAGTTCACCATCTGCTATCACAGGTGCAGCATAGGATGCAAAGGCCGGCATAACACCCAGAAAGGGTCGTAGGTATGGCGGCACATCCACTTCACCACTGGGATTAAAGGCGATGTAGCTGACCACAGCCACAGCCTCACCTCGGTCATTGATTACGGGTCCGCCCGAGTCTCCGGGCGCCAAGGCGGCTGTCAGTTGCAGCGTGTTGCTGGCGAAGCGGGCTCTGGGGCTTTCTACCCCAATACGCGTAACCCGACCCGCCCGAGGCTCGAGAAAGTCATCACGGCTATTGCCAATCGCGACAATCGAACTACCCACGCGGGGTACGGCGGCACTGAGCGGCAGATAGGGTACTTCGCTGGCGTCCACAGCGCGCATCACAGCCAAATCCAGATAGGCATCGAAACCAATGAGCTCGAGCTGGTATTCACTCTGATCCGGACTAACTGCAATAAATTCAACGCGTGACCTTATAGCAGATCTATATCCTGTGGGATCAACCACATGATAGGCCGTCAATAACAAACCCTCTGGGCTGATAAAAAACCCAGTACCAACGCCCACTGGGCTACCAAAATGACCTGGAACCCGCGATTCAATACGCAAGGTGGCAGGCTTGGCTGATTCATAGACCTCTGCCAGTATACCACTGGGCAGCTCTACCTCTGGGAACTGGCGCTGAGCTTGTACTGGAATAATCACGTAGTTTGGTGAGGGTCGAAGCTGTACGGCGAGCACCGCCACCACTGCCAACAGTGCAAAAAGCAGCAATGTGAACCAGCGTGTTCGATACGAATTCATGACCCATTATGAGGGGAACTTGGGTACGAGTCTGCAAAGTATATGACAATCTTGATGGCAAACCCAAACAGCACGGTCACTCAATAACCCAAAAAGCCAACGTCTTATAGGCAACAGGTATTAATGAAGAGTATTACCAGCCCTGTGGTCATCAGGCGGTATAGTCGGATAAGTTATGAAGATTAATAATCACGGCGAAGAAAATTACAGCCTTAAACTACAAGAGATTGCCGATAAACTGCTGTCCTGGCAAGGGCCCATCGTCATTATCAGCCATGTTGACCCCGATGGCGACGCACTAGGCAGCGTGCTGACTCTGAAGCGTGCGCTGGATAGCAGTGGCAAAGCCAGCATTGCCGCCATTGAATCCCCCTCTTACCTGAGCTTTGTGGTGCAAGACGGGGAACTCTCAGCGCCACTCGACACCCTGCCAGACAACACGCTCCTGGTGGTCCTGGATGTCGACCTGGGTCAGCGCACCACTGGTGCACCTTTGGAAGAAGCCGCTTTCACCATCAACATCGACCACCACGGTACCAACCCGCGTACCGCTGACCTGTCCTGCGTAGAACCTGCCAAGGCGGCTACAGCGCTTATGATCAAAGAGCTCATCGATACCATGAACCTGGCTTGGACAAAGGAGATTGCCCTCCCTTGCCTGACAGGCATTCTGACAGATACAGGCATTCTTCGCTACGGCAACACTACAGCCGAAGTTCTGGAGGCCGTCGCAGACCTGATGACGGTCGGCGTGGATTATGCCAGCCTCACAGATCGTTTGCAGTGGCGGCAAGCCAGCTATTACCAGCTTCTGGGTCTGGTGCTGAATACCGTGGACTATCCTCTGGATGGCCTGGTCGTCACCGCCCATATGAGCAAAGATATGGAGGCTGCAGTCAACAAGTCAGATGATGACTCCAATGATTATGTGGGGCTTATACGCTACAGCGAAGGGACGAAGGTCGCAGTGTTTTTCAAGGAAAGTGGCGAAGCTGTCAAGCTTTCCATGCGTACCAGAGACGGTATCTCCGCACAGGCCATCTGTTCGCGGCTTGGTGGCGGTGGGCATGTGGCAGCTGCAGGCGCTAAACTGATGACGGACTTAGCCAGTGCCAAGGCTCAAACGCTCGAGTCCATTCGTATAGAACTCGAGCAAGCAGGACTTCTGTGAAGTCGGGAGTATGAGTATGTCAGTAAAAGAACTAAAGGTAGGCATTATCGGTTGTGGCAACATCAGTCAGGCTTATATCAACGCCACACAAACCTTTCCCATCCTGAACATCGTCGCCTGCGCCGATGCCAGGGACGAAATCGCACAGGCTGCTGCAACCAAGTGGGGCATTGAGGCACTCGGGGTTAAGGATTTGCTCGCTCATGATGAGATTGATATCATCCTGAATCTGACCATACCGCAGGCTCACGCCGAAGTCAGCATTGCTGCTCTTGAAGCAGGCAAACACGTCCACCTGGAAAAGCCGCTGGCCCTAAACCGCAGCGAAGGTCAGGCAGTATTGGCTACTGCCGAGCGCTTAGGTCTGCGGGTTAGCTGTGCCCCTGATACCTTTTTGGGTGCTGGCATCCAGACCTGTCGTCACCTCATTGACGAAAACGCCATCGGCAGAGTGCTGGCGGGAACCGCCTTCATGATGTGTCCTGGTCATGAAAGCTGGCACCCGAACCCTGCTTTTTATTATGCCCAGGGTGGCGGGCCCGTCTTTGATATGGGACCCTACTACCTGACAGCTCTCATCAACTTGCTGGGTCCTGTTCACAAGGTCAGCGCTTTTGCCGCTATCAGTTACCCTCAAAGAATCATTGGCAGTGAGCCCCGCAAAGGTGAGCTTATTGACGTTGAAGTTCCCACCCATGTCTCGGGTACGCTGCACTTTCACAGTGGTGCACTCATCACTCTGGTGATGAGCTTTGATGTCCGCAAGCATTCAAACTCACCCATTGAACTCCATGGCGAGACAGGCAGCCTGCGCGTGCCTGACCCAAATACTTTTGGAGGTGCGGTGGCATTCAGCCTTTCAGCCAAGGAGGATTGGCAAGAGCAAGCGCTGGTCAATGGCTACAGCGCCAACATGCGCGGTATCGGTGTAGCTGACCTGGCCTTTGCCATTCAGACTGGCAGACCCCACCGCTGCCATAGCGATCTGGCGTTTCATGTTCTGGATATCATGCAGGCACTGCATGAATCCGCCGAGCAAGATAGAGCGATCCTTATTGAGAGCACCTGTGAACGACCCGCCGCCTTGCCTGTAGGTGTCAAGGATGGCAGTTTAGGAGACGTATGAAACACGCACTGATTAACTGGGGTGGCTGGGACGGCCACGAACCCGAAGCCTGCGCCCAGCTCTTTGGCGAACTGCTAAAAGATAAAGACTACCAGGTTGATGTTGTCTCAGACCTGAATGTTTATACCGATGAAGGCTATCTGCGCAGTCTCAGCCTGATCGTACCTGTCTGGACCATGAGCACCATCAGCGAAGAACAGGAGCGGGGCCTGCTCTCTGCCATACGCAGCGGTGTGGGGCTGGCAGGCTGGCACGGAGGCATGGCAGATTCATTTCGGAACAATGTGAACTATCAGTTTATGGTCGGTGGGCAGTGGGTGGCGCATCCGGGCAATATCGTCGATTATCAGGTGAATATCATCTCTGAGGATCCAATTGTCGCTGGCCTAAGCGACTTTGACATGCACTCAGAGCAGTACTACCTGCACGTTGACCCCAGCAACAAAGTTCTGGCAAGCACCACTTTTTCCGGCGAGCACGAAGGAATTGACTGGATTAAAGGGGTAGTCATGCCGGTGGTCTGGAAGCGCAGCTATGGTCAGGGTCGGGTGTTTTACTCCTCGCTAGGGCATGTCAGGAAAGACTTTGACGTACCTGAGGCCAGAGAGATTATGCTACGTGGGATGCTCTGGGCGAGCAGGTAATCACAGCTGCCAGACAGGACTTTTGGCTCTGGCAGAACAAGCAAAAATGTGATATGACGAAGCTGTAGCGACAGCCAACAGCAGCCGCATCAGGCGGTTACGACTGCTGCGCTGCCCTACAGGAGCGCAGACCGCGTCTCCTACTCCAGTCGCGTCGCCCCCAGTCTTCATGCTGAAATCTAAAGGAGGGATGATGACGCTAGCACTTAGACCACTAGAGAGTCGCTTGTTAGTTTTGCTGCGCGTCTTACGACCTCGTGCTGTCAGCGGTAGCGTACTCGCCTTGAAGTAAGTACCCGCTACTGACTTAAACCCCAAAGGTCAACTCGCCCACCTTGTTGCCATTGCCATGTCATTCGCTGACGTGTTGCTTGCATGGCAGAAAGAAGGTAGCGATGCACAGATTCAATGATGATGTCTACCTAAGTTATATGAAAGACTCAGTCAAACGCATCCATCAAGATGTCCTGGTGGGAAGAATTAATGACGCACTCTGGAAAGCCCGGATCACTCGAGCCCTGCATTCACTCTCGAGCCACTTTTCCGCGATTGCCAAAGCAGCTAGAGCCCAGCGAGGCCCTCACAGATCCAGCAAACAAAGCATCTAAAATCACGCTGATCCTATCCAGACATATACAACCTTCACCGCAGCAAAGCATGGGGTTTTTCCACAACCAGAACGCACAGCGGAAGAAGCAGTCGCTCCAGACTCGCTGCTGGTCTCACGACTAGGCAGCAGCCTGAGAGGCACTCAGACTGAACTACTCAGCCTGGGAT
>CAZZPQ010000168.1:0-7135 GCA_964655595.1 uncultured bacterium | reverse complement strand
GGCAGCACTATCTGCTTGATGATTACCTGCTCGAGTTACTTGGCATACAACTTAGGGCGTTTGCTCTGTTTGACATGCCTTTGCCTCTTGACTTGCCGATGCGGGCATCTTAGAATTGGTCAAACCGCTTGTCCAATTGTCTAGGGAGGCTAGATGATTCACCTGCAAAAGGTCGTCACTCAATCGCGTGCAGAAGTCGCCATTTCTCACCTGGCTACTTATGTGGTTGGTGCGCAGCTACAGGTAGGTGACCGTCTGCCATCTGAGCGGGATATGGCCCAACTACTAGGCATCAGCCGTCCGATTTTGCGGGAGGCTCTAAAGCAGCTAGAGGCCCTAAAAATTATCGAATCCAGAACGGGGAGTGGTACTTATCTTTGCAAGCTGCTTTCCCCAGGCGACCACCACATGATTATGCAGTTTGAAGCTGAGCGAGAATCGCTGCTGCATCTACTAGAGGTTCGCTCGGCGCTTGAAAGTGAAGCTGCTGCGCTCGCTGCCTGTCGGGCCACCGATGAGGAAATACATGAACTAGGCTTGCTCGTTGACAGGCTCGAGCAGGAACATTTTAGTAGAGGTCACGCAGTTGAGACTGACAAAGCCTTTCACCTGGCGCTGTATCGTCTCAGTCGAAATCCTATGTTTCTGGATATTGTCGGCCCTATCTGGGAAGCGCTGGAGAAACTCTGGGACAGGCCCTTGGGCCCTGGCTATGTGGGAGATGAAACGCTGCCGTTGCACCGTCAAACCTATGAGTGCATCCGCAGCCGGGATGCTCCGGGTGCAAGGCAGAGTATTCGCCGGATGTTGAGTTTGGTCGCGCGAGATTTAAGAGTGGAAGAGGAGATGACTCTTCCCAACGAAGCTATAAATGCTGAGAAGAGGAGGTGTCTATAGGATTGCTGGTAGTCGTCGTCCGCTAGGGACATACGTCTTTTGGAAGCACGTTAGTCAAGGGAGAAGAGTATGAAGTATATATTACGATTTTTGTTGGCACTGATTATCAGCCTGATGGGAGTGGCTGTTGCTCAGAGTCTACCTGCAGATGCTGCACCGCTAGAAGAGCAGGTTTTGCGGGTACCCTGCGATAATACTCGCAATGAAGTCACCTTTGATTTCGCTGTATCGGTTTACCAGCGTTATGCTTGTATCGCTGACCTGTTTGGCGATACCCTGATTGATCTGGATAAAGACTTTAATGTCATTCCAGCATCGGCAGAAAGCTGGTCAGTGTCAGAGGATGGCTTAACCTGGACATTTAAGCTTCGTGAGGGTTTGGAGTGGAGTGATGGTACACCACTGACAGCCCATGATTATGAAGCAACCTATCAGTATTCTGCATCTCCAGACTCGGCCTGGGACTTTACCTGGTTTTACTCCTTTATCGGCCCTGGCGGAATCAAGAACTGGGACAAGGTAGTTTCGGGTGAGTTGCCGCCTTCTGAACTGGGTGTGGTGGCTGTCGATGATCTTACGCTTCAGGTGACGACGGAAGGCGCATTTCCACCGCTGCCAGGTGTGATGAAGTTTGCTTTCGTCATGCAGAAAAATGCTCTGGAAGCCTATGGGCCTTACTACAACAATGACCTGGCAACCGCTGTGTCAGCAGGTCCCTATGTGCTCAAAGAGTTTGATCCCGGCAACCGCATTGTTGTCGAGGCCAACCCTAACTACAAGGGCTATCGTCCGGCAAGGCTTCAGCGGATTGAAGGTATCTACATGTCACCTGCCACCTTTTTTGCTGCCTTTCAGGCAGGCGAGGTTGACCGCGTGCCTTACGAATACCTGACCACGGCTGACTTTAGTATCATTGAACGCACGCCCGAACTCAGTGATAACTACTTTAGACACTTTGGGGACTTCCGCACCGACTACTTGCTATTTGATACGACCCAGGCGCCCTTTGACAATCTGGATGTGCGCAAGGCTTTTGCCTATGCAGTTGATCGGGATGCCATTGTCAAGAATGTCTATGGGGAAATCAAGGCTATGCCAGCACACTCCATGCTGATGCCTGGTTATCCTGCTTCTGATACAGAAGGTTTACTGAAAGAGTATCAGAACTTCGACTGTGACCGAGCCAATGAGCACCTTGCCGCTGCGGGTTTTCCCGGAGGCCAAGGCTTTCCACAGCTCGAGATGTGGCTGCGTGGTGAAGGACCTGCCATGGCTGCTGTTTATCAGGCTACGGCGGCGTCGATTGCCCAATGTCTGAATATCAGCATTCAGGTGTCCAATAAAGACGGTAAGGTGTACATGGACGCTTTAAATGCACGCCCCACAGAACTGCAGTTGGGTGCAGTTTCCTATGGCATGGATTTCCTGGATCCCTCCAATTTGCTGGGAATCTGGGTTTCCAGTGGTCGCCACTCCTGGATCAATGAGGAGTTTGACGCTATGGTGGCTGACGCCAGCGGTCTTGTTGGTGATGACGCCATGCGGGAACAGATGTTCCGCGACGCTGAGCGCATACTGGTTGATGATGTGGGTGGGGTTTTCATTGCCCATCGTTGGCAGGGCGATCTGTTTAAGCCCTACGTGTTGGGTGACAGCTTCAGAGAGCCGGATTCTATTGGCATCAGTGGTGTTCACTGGGGTAATGACTGGTTCTGGGGCAACGTTTATATCGGTCAGCGCTAAGTCTGGGAGTCAGGCGGAGTTTTATGCTTCGCCTGACTCATCATTGACATTTGTGTCTAAGGCTAGGGCTTGTTTGCACCAATACTGCCGAATACGGCTAAATATTACGGCAAGGGCTTAATGATCGAGAGAATCTGATCACCTCACCTTTATACGGAGCCTGATAAATTGATGATAGATATAAAAAGCAGTTCCTCGGTTCCTACTCGCTTTGCTCGGGATAAATCATTGGGTTTATCCCCATGATTTATCCCGAACTGGTATTAGGTATCTCCATACGGAGCAACAGGGTCACTGCCTTATTAGCATTAGCTCTGACTTAATTGCTACTCATTCTTATAGATTGGAAACCAAATGCTGACCTATATCCTTGGTCGCTTGGCATCTCTTGCATTTGTCCTTCTTGCGGTATCCATCATTGTATTTGCGCTGATGCATTCTGTACCGGGCGGGCCCTTTGATGAAGAGAAAGGACGTCTGCCACCTGCTGCCAAAGAAAATATTATGCGCAAATACGGACTGGATAAACCAGTGTGGCAACAATACCTCAACTACATGAGTCATGCCCTGCGTTTTGACTTTGGTATTCCCTACCAGCAACCTCATACCACTGTGGCAGCGCTGATCAGAAAAACCTGGACCATTACCCTGCAGGTTGGCATTATGACGATCGTGGTAGCTTTTGGTTTGGGTATTACAGCTGGTATGTATGCGGCGTATCGGCAGAACTCCTGGGTTGATAATCTGATTACCTTTACCGCTACGCTTGGTGTAACTGTTCCCAATTTTGTTGTGGCTATGTGGCTTATTTTAACGTTTAGTGTGGCGCGTCAGTGGTTACCCATGGGGGGCTGGGGCTCGAGCGGCTGTTTGGTGGGTAATTATTTCTGCGCCGACTGGATTTTACCTGTTACTGCCTACGCTTTAGCACCGATGGCGATTGTCGCACGTTATACCAGAGCCAGTATTGTCGATGTCAAGCGGGCTGATTATATTCGTACGGCTCGAGCCAAAGGTGTTGGTGAAAGAAAAATAATGTCCAAGCACATCTTTCGCAATGCCCAGATTCCTATGGTCACTGCGCTTGGCACTGAAATACCCAACCTGATTACCGGTAGCATTTTTATTGAGTCTATTTTTCGTATTAACGGCTTGGGCAAGTTTTTTGTCACCAGCACCATCAATCGTGACTACCCCATGATTATGGCGACTTTTTTGCTCATCGCCTTGCTGTGGGGAATCATTTATATGCTGACGGATATTGCTTACAAGCTCATTGACCCCCGCATTCGGCTGGGTGGCAAAGGAGCCTGACATGCCTGATCCGTCGTTGGATAAGAGAGCTGAAATTCATCAGGATGTGCTGTACGGCCGAACCTTTTGGCAGGATGCCCGCAGACGCTTTTTTCGGAATCGATTGGCAGTTTTTGGACTTGGCATTGTATCAATCATTGTATTCCTGGCAATTTTTGCCGATTTCATCGCACCATTTCCTTATGAAAGAGTATATTTTGATCGTGTTTTACAGTTTCCTGGTCAACATCCCGAGCATCCCTTAGGCACGGATGAAGTGGGCCGTGACTATCTGAGTCGCCTCATCTATGGTGCTAGAACCTCGCTGATTGTGGCCTTGTCCGTACAAGGGATTGCCGTTCTTATTGGTATACCCCTCGGGGCTATTGCTGGATATTTAGGGGGCAAGATTGATTTTGTTATTAGCCGTCTCATCGATATTATGACAGCTTTTCCGGCCTTGTTGTTTGCCATTTTGATCATATCAGTGCTCGGTGGAGGTCTGCGAACGATCATTGTTGCGCTCAGCATTACCAGTTGGATTGTTATTGCCAGGTTGACCAGAGCGCAGATTCTTACACTGCGTGAGCAGGAATATGTGAACGCTGCCAGAGCGCTTGGAGTTAGTAACTGGCGTATTATGTTGCGTCACCTGATGCCCAATGCCTTAACACCCTTAATTGTGGCGGTTAGTTTTGGTATTCCCACGGCAATTTTTGCCGAGGCAGGCTTGAGCTTTCTTGGT
The DNA here is from genome assembly GCA_964655595.1 of uncultured bacterium. GTDB lineage: Bacteria > Deinococcota > Deinococci > Deinococcales > Trueperaceae > CAZZPQ01. The sequence goes on along the minus strand of CAZZPQ010000168.1, from coordinate 2,457 downwards.
TTGGGCGTGAATGACCCAATTGCCAGTTGGGGTAAGATGGTCGGTGTCAGCAACGCCTATATACGGGTTTACTGGCATTTGGCGCTTTTTCCGACCTTGGCGATTGCGCTGACCATGCTAGGCTTTTCATTTCTTGGTGACGGGCTGCAAGATGCCCTTGATCCTAAACAGGAAAAATAAGGTGGTGTGCGAAAAACGCTTATGAACTTGGTGACTAACCCTAGAGACGCTTTCTTGCTCGAGTCCGATGTCATTTTCCTCAATCATGGCTCTTTTGGGGCCACGCCCAGCGTCGTTTTTGAGCGCTATCAGCGCTGGCAGCGCTTTTTGGAGGCGCAGCCGGTGCGCTTTTTGAACCGCGAGCTAAGTGGGTATCTGGCTGCTGCCAGAGACGTTCTGGCGGCCTACCTGAATGCTCCACCTCAGGATATTAGCTTTGTGCCCAACGCGACCTTTGGTGTGAACGTAGCAGCACAATCACTCAAGCTCGGGCAGGGCGATGAGGTTTTAAGCAGTGATCAGGAATATGGTGCTTGCCGGAATATCTGGCACTATCTCAGCCAGCGACAGGGTTTTAGGTATCGGGAAGCAGCGATTCCTCTGGGTGTTTCCAGCGAGGAAATGCTCGAGGCTTTCTGGTCGGCGGTCAGCGAAGATACCAAGGTGATTTTTCTCAGTCACATCACCTCAGCTACTGCGCAAAGATTGCCCATTGAGGCAATCTGTCAGCGCGCAGGGCAAGCAGGCATTCTCAGCATTATCGACGGCGCTCATGCACCAGGTCAGATAGATCTTGACCTCTGCGCACTGCAGGCGGATATCTACACGGGTAATTGCCACAAATGGCTCTGTAGTCCCAAGGGGGCAGGTTTTCTTTATGTCAAGCCGGAAAAACAGTCCCTGATTGAACCCCTGGTTATTGGCTGGGGCCTCAGCCGCAGCCAGGAAGAGAGTCTGGGTTCGGCGTTTCTTGACAACTATGCCTGGCTGGGAACGGCTGATCCCGCAGCTTATCTGAGTGTGCCAGCAGCGATTGAGTTTCAGCAGCAGCATGACTGGCGACTCCTCAGGCAGCAGTGCCATGAGCTGCTCGCCAGTTGCCTGAGTGAGCTTCACAGCATGACGGGTCTGCCAATCCCCTATCTTAATGAGGCAATGTATCATCAGCTCGCCATTTCACCGTTGCCAAAAACAGTGAATCCACTGGCTTTCAAAGAGCGCCTCTATAAGGACTACCGCATTGAGATACCGCTCACTCAGCACCATGAGCAGCCTTATCTGCGGATTTCGGTGCAAGCCTACAATAGCAAGGCAGATTTACAGGCTCTGACGCAGGCAGTGACAGAATGCATTGGCAGGGAAAGGACAGGCTAATGGCCTTCAACGTTGTGAGCACTAATCTGGCGAACCTTTGGGCTACATCATCAGCGGAAAGCCGCTCGATCAGCCCTGAGAACTTCACGGGTGAAAAAGGCAAAGGCGGTATGGCGACGGATGGCACAGGTCTCAAGCATGCCCAGGGCCTCGGTCAGGGCTGGAAGATTTCGCCTTCGGTAGTCATTCGAGCTGGCGAGACCTTTACGCTGGCCGATATTGAAGATTCGGGTGTTATTCAGCAAATCTGGATGACGCCAACTGGCAACTGGCGCTTTAGTATTTTGCGCATTTACTGGGATGATCAGGAGCAGCCCTCGGTTGAGTGTCCAGTGGGCGATTTCTTTGCCAGTGGCTGGGGTAAGTTTGCCCCTTTGTCGTCACTGGCAGTTTGCGTCAATCCTGGCAGCGCCTTCAATGCTTACTGGCAGATGCCCTTTCGCAGGCGCTGCCGCATCACCATAAGTAACATCGCTGAGCAGGATATGATCCTCTATTACCAGATTAACTACAGCTTGACGGAGGTGCCAGATGAGGCTGCCTATTTTCATGCCCAGTTTCGTCGGGTGAATCCTTTAGCTTATAAGCAGGATTATGTACTGCTGGAGGGCGTACAGGGTCAGGGGCAGTATGTCGGCACTTACATGGCCTGGGGGGTCAACAATAATGGCTGGTGGGGGGAAGGGGAAATCAAGTTTTTTATCGATGGCGACAAGGCCTTTCCCACGATATGCGGAACCGGTACCGAAGACTACTTCTGTGGCTCGTATAATTTTGAAAATCAGCAGACCAAAGAATATCAGCTGTTTTCTACACCCTATGCCGGCTTGCATCAGATTATCAAGCCTGATGGTGTCTACCAGTCACAGATGCGCTTTGGCATGTACCGTTGGCACATTGTTGATCCTATACGCTTCAAGCAGGATTTGCGCGTGACGATTCAGGCGCTGGGCTGGCGGGCGGACAGGCGCTATTTGCCCCTGCAGGATGATATTGCCTCTGTGGTCTACTGGTATCAGACCTTGCCGACGGCAGCCTTTCCCAGTTTGCCAGACAAAGACGCTCTGGAGGTAATTTGATTGG
>CAZZPQ010000167.1:0-7140 GCA_964655595.1 uncultured bacterium | reverse complement strand
GCTAGGGAGGTACAGGGAATAAAGGGAATATGAGAAGATACGGAAATGGGTTTTAATGTGAACCAAAGAGCACTGCACTTCGTGCTGGCAGATCATCCGCTACAAGTCGCTGTCCAAAGAGCAGTCTACGCGACATAATCCGTAGATGCAGGTCGCGTTCCAGAGCGTCATACTCTCCTGCTGTTGCTCGGTGGCGCAGTTTGACATCAATTTTAATCGGATGCGGATTAACGTTTACGACTGCAATCAGTATCTCACCATCATAAATGCGTTCGAAAACCAGTAGGCCATCTGAAGCATGGAGTACTATCCACTCACCCAAAGCCAGGGCTGGATGGGCTTTGCGAGTAGCTATCAGCTGTTTTATATAAGTTTTCAGGTCATGGTTCCAGCTGGGTTCATCGTGCCAAGGCATCGCTTGGCGGCAGTCTGGATCATTATTGGCACTCAAGCCCAACTCATCCCCGTAGTAGATGCACGGTGCGCCAGGTAAAGTGAAAAGCAAAAACAAAGCTAGGCGCAAGGCAGTTTCATCTTCCTGCAAGACGGTTAAGGCGCGTGGAGTATCGTGGCTGCCCAGCAGGTTGAGCTGTGCTTCGTTGATGGCTTTCGGATAGCTGTAGACCTGCTCTAAGGCTCTGGCAAAACCAGGGGCGTCTAGGGGCCCGATGGTTTTATAACCACACTTGGCAATCTCCTCAGCATTCAGCTTCTGAGCTGCAAAGCCAAAAATCGCCTTGGTCAAGGGGTAGTTCATCACTGCATCAAACTGATCGCCCTGCAGCCAGCGACTGGCATCCTCCCAGATTTCGCCCACGATATAGCACTCTGGGTTAATTCTGCGACAACGCTGCCGAAACTCCTGCCAGAAAGCGTCATCATCGATTTCATTGGGTACATCGAGACGCCAGCCATCAATACCAAACTCGAGCCAGTAACAGGCAACATCCCACAGAAACTCTCGCACTGCCTGGTTATCAGTATTGAACTTGGGCAGCGCTGGCAAATCCCACCAGGCAATGTAGCCCAGTTTGCCCCCACCATAGGCATTGAGTGGGAAACCTTCAACATGAAACCAGTCCAGATAGGCACTTGCTGCACCGTTTTCCATAATGTCACTGAATTGAAAAAAGCCCCTGCTTGCATGATTGAAAACCCCATCAAGGACAACCTTCATGCCACGTGCATGAGCAGCGTCCAGCAGTTCGCGCAGTGCGGCATTGCCCCCCAGCATCGGATCTACCTGATAGTAATCGTGGGTGTGATAACGGTGATTACTGGCAGATTGAAACACCGGATTGAAGTATAGTGCCGTCACCCCCAAATCCTGCAAGTAGTCCAGCTTCTCAAGTACCCCAAACAGGTCGCCTCCCTTATAACCATGAATCGTCGGTGGGCTGTCCCAGGGCTCGAGCCGTTGGTGCTTGTCAAGTCGGCTGCTTCTGGCAAAACGGTCAGGAAAAATCTGGTAAAAAATAGCGTGCTTGACCCACTCGGGCGTTTGAATCTCAGTCATTTCTCTTAGTCTACTTCACTCACCTTTTGTAAGCACCGTACTAAAGTTCCTTTTCGTCACTTGCGAAGTACTAGCGGAAGCAGTAGTGCTGAGGGAATATACGGTCAGTGATTCACCGCAGGGTTGCTGCGCTTCGCTCGCAGCGCCAAGGTGGGGAATACGGAGCCCGATAAATTGATTACAGATTTGAAAAGCATTCCCCGCTTCCTAACGCCCTGCTCGGAATAAATCATTGGGATAAACCCAATGATTTATCCGGAACCGGTTTAAGCTGACTACTTCAGTAGACAAACAGGGCGTCAATGGCAGTGGCAAAAATAGCGTAGAATAATTAGGTGGTGATAGCATGAATTACGCAACCCTTCTGGCGCTACTGGCAACGATGGCTTTTGCTCTGCCCTTTCTGGTGCGCTTAGGGCAAAACGCTGGTGTGCCTCGTGTAACGGGTATCATCATCACACTGGCCCTCATAGTTTTTTTTGGAACCTGGATGTGGTTGCGCTGGCGCATCACCCAACCTGAAGAGGCAGACAGTGGCCTGGCAATCAGTTCAGAACTGCCAGCACGGAATCAAACACTATCTAAGGAGGACTGACATGCGAGCATATAAAGGTCTTGTTCAGGATGGCAAAATTATTCTGGCCGAAGGCGTGCAGTTGCCAGAAGGCGCAGTGGTGACCGTCACTTTGGGCGAAACTGAATATCTTCGGGCCTCGCTGCGTATGGCTTTAAAGCGCAACATGCCCAAACGTGGTCGCTTTAGATTGGGTGTTCCCGTATGGCAGCAAGATTTAGCCAAGTAGTGCATGACCAAAATCAGCCTGATCCCCACACCCATTGGCAACCTTGGAGATATAACGCTACGGGCGCTCGAGCTTCTAAAGACGGTTGATGTCATTGCTGCTGAAGATACACGGCACAGTCGCAAGCTCCTTAGCCACTATGGCATCGACACCCATCTGGTGCGCCTCGATGCCCACACCATTCAGACCAGGGCGCAGGGGTTGTTGGACGCACATCACCACATCGGCTTCATCACCGACGCAGGCACCCCCGGTATCAGTGACCCTGGGGTAGAACTGGTCAACCTGGCACTGTCGCGAGGCGACGAGGTGGAAGTATTGCCAGGAGCCACCGCTTTTGTTCCAGCCCTTGTCCTGTCCGGCTTTCCTACAGCACGTTTTACCTTTGAAGGCTTTTTACCACGCAAAGGCAAAGACCGTCACCAAAGACTCGAGCACATTGCCAGCAGCCCCGCAACCAGTATTCTTTTTGAAGCGCCAGGTCGCGTGCCAGCCACCTTGCATGATCTCATGTCTGTCTGCGGTGAGGCTCGAGCGATAAGTATTAGCCGTGAGCTTAGCAAGCTGCATGAGACGACCTACCGAGGTACGCTGGCTCAGCTCCATGCTGACTTAAGTCAGACTGTTATCAAGGGTGAGGTCGTTATCGTTGTTGCACCTGCTACTGAAATTCAAGGCAGCGACTACCACCAACAAGCTGAAGCGCTAGTCGCACAAGGTCTAAGTGGGCGTGAACTGCGCGAGGCTCTTATCGCTGCTGGTACACCACGCAATCTGGCTTATAAAATTGCTCTGAATTACGCCAATACCAGTTCCGGATAAATCCTTGGGTTTATCCCAATGATTTATCCCAAGCAGAGCGTGTAGGAAGCAGGGATTGCCTTTCAATACTTTAACCAGTTTATCGGACTCGGTACATGTAGGCCCTTTCAGCCATTCAGGCTTTGGTTTAGCCCGCCTTGCAGTGACACGCTATTTTGTTTGAATATTGTGCCCAAAGGTTTATCGCAAAACACCTGGCTTAAATCAGTCTGGCTGCGAATCACTGGTTGCCCTCTCTTATCAAACACTTTCGCAAGGCCCCTGTCACGCTCTGGACTGTAAGCTGCTCTACCCGCCATACGGCTGGTGAGAGGCTATCATAGAGCGTTTGCAGGAAACTCTTTGCCCATGCCCGAACCAGCCAGCACCCTAACCGTCAACGTTTCAGAACGCCAACTTGGCTTGCCCGCCGTTGCGCGTCTGGCACAGTTTGCAAGGCATCAGGGTGACGCTGTTTTACTAACAACCCATGACCGGCTCGAGCTGTTTCAAGACAGCGGCGCTTTCGGTGTAGCAGCCACCATTAATCCCGAGTTGAGCAACTGGCATGAACGCTTCGGCAAAGTAATCCTGAGTATTGACCATGCCCTGCGCCCCTTTCCCGAAAACCCGGAACGCTTCAGGCTGAGACTTGAGGTTGGGCAAAACTATGCCCGTGAGTCGCTGCTGGAGCGCTTAATCCAGTATGGCTACGAGCGAGATGAGCTGCCTGGCTTTAGCGTACTGGGCGATACCATCACTCTACACCTGAGTGACCACTCCCCAGATGACAGTCTGAGGTTGGAGTTTTTTGGCGATGAACTCGAAACGATCAGTCACCAGACTAAAACACTGTCCTCTTTCATCCTGTCGCCACGACCTGAGATTGATATCAGTGATGACGCCTGGACGACCAGGTTGCTCGAGCACCTCCCTGGCAAGTGGTTTCTGGACGCCCCGGAACTCTTTGCTGGTGAAGTTGGCGAAAAAAGCAGCACCTGGCTCTGGGAGTTCTTGCAAGCCAGGGTTGTGCATTCTTTTGGTCGCGACCCGCTACCCTTGCAAAGTCATCCCCAGACACTCGAAGCGCTCGGCTACTACCGAGGGCGCTTGCAGGACTTTCGCAATGATCTGGGGCTGTGGCTCAAGGATGGCTACAGCGTCAGCTTGCTGCTAAAGTTCGAACGCACCGGACGCTACCTGCGCGAGAAAATCATCGATGATCTGGAAAGTCACTGGCGTAACAGCGTCCGCTTTATACCCGGCGAACTGGGACTGGTCATCGCACCCGAAACACGCGGTGGCTACCGCGACAGCAGCAAGAAAGAAATCATCCTCACCGAAGATCTGCTTTACGGTGCACAGGGTGTTAGAAAGCTCAAAAAGACCCCGGGCAAACGGGTTCATGACGCGATTCAGCTCAGTATCGGCGATTATCTTATTCATCCTGACCACGGTATTGGTCGCTTTAGCGGGCTCGAGCCCAGACAGGTTCTGGGCGTAACCCGCGATTACCTGCTGCTCCAGTACGCTGGTGATGGCAAGCTTTATTTACCAGTGGAGCTGCTGCCTCTGTTGCGCCGTCATCCTGGAACCACCGACGACCCACCACGACTCAGCACACTGGGTACCAATGAGTGGGCTCGAGCCCGCGAAAAAGCCAGGGTCAATGCTCAGGAACTGGCTGCCAGACTCATCAAGACCTATGCCGAGCGGCAGTTAGCTGTAGGTGTCGCCTTGGCTGAAGTCAAGAACTGGGAAAACTTAATCCATGACAACTGTCCGTTTCAACTAACCCCAGATCAGGAAACTGCTGTCACTGCAACGTTAAGCGATATGGCTCGCGAGACTCCCATGGACCGTCTGATCTCTGGTGATGTTGGCTTTGGCAAAACCGAAGTAGCCATTCGCGCTGCTCACCGTGCCGTCGGCAATGGTAAGCAGGTTGCCATGCTGGTACCCACCACCATTTTAGCAAAACAGCATCTGGATACCTTTTTAGAGCGCTTTAAGGGCATTCCATTGCACATCAGCATGCTCTCACGTTTCAGTAGTGATAAGGACGCTCGAGCAACCTTGAAAGGTCTTAAAGACGGTAGCGTTGATATTGTTATAGGAACGCACCGAGTCTTGAGTGAAGGCGTACAGTTTAAGGATCTGGGCCTGCTCATCATCGACGAAGAGCACCGCTTTGGCGTAGCCCAGAAAGAAAAGATGAAAGCCTTAAAGGCGAATCTGGATGTGCTTAGCCTTTCTGCCACGCCCATTCCCCGCACATTGTACATGAGCCTGGTCGGCCTGCGCGATGTCAGTCAGATCATGACGCCGCCCGAAGGCCGCAAACCCATTCAAACACTCTTACAAGCTTATGACCCCATGAGCGTGCGTGAAGCCATCATGTTTGAACTCGAGCGTGGGGGTAAAACCTACTACATTCACGACCGAATCGGCTCTATGAGTATGCGCGCACGCACCCTGCAGCAACTCGTTCCCGAAGCACGCATCGGCATTGCCCATTCTCAAATGAGTACCGATGATTTAGAAGCCATTATGCTGGGCTTTCAGGAAGGTGCTTTTGACGTACTGCTGGCGACCACCATCGTAGAATCGGGGCTGGATGTAAGCGGTGCCAATACACTCATTATTGAACGTGCCGACAAACTTGGCCTGGCTCAGCTTTATCAGCTCCGTGGTCGGGTCGGACGCAGACAGACCGAAGCCTGGGCTTATCTGCTTTTTCCTGGACGCATCACAGAAACGGCGCAACGCAGGCTCTATGCCATTGCTGAACTCAACGACTTGGGCAGTGGTCATTTGCTGGCCGAAAAAGACATGGAAATTCGTGGCGTTGGTAACCTGCTGGGTCCAGAGCAGCATGGTCAAATCAGCGCGGTGTCCTTAGAGGTCTATACCGAAATGCTGGCTGAAGAGATCGCCAAACTGAAAGGGGAACACCGGGAGCAGGCCCGCACGGTCGCCATCGATTTAAGTGTGGACGCACGCCTGAGCCCAACCTACATTCAGGATAACGAAAGCCGCATCGCTTACTATGGCAGACTATCCGAAACTGGCAGCCTGGCAGAAGTGGTGCGCATCAGCAAGGAGCTGCGCGAGTCTTACGGACCTTTGCCAACAGATGTGCGCGCATTTATTGAACTGATCAAACTGCGTCTTCTGGCCCTTGACAAAGGCGTTGCCAGTGTCAAGGAACACATGGCCGACATTCAGATTAGTTTTCATCAGGAAAGCCTCGACTACGACGCCAAAACCCTAAAAACACTGCCTTTTAGCGTCGAAGCCACACGCTATCCACCAGGTTTTAGCGTCAAAAAACGCGGCCTGAAAGCTGAAGATATGCTGGAAGCTCTGAGCCGCGTTCTCTACCTCTGTGCCTAGCCAGGAGCAGCATTTGAGCTACTCATCGAGCTTTTCAGCAGTCACCGTACCTTTGAAATTAAACACGTTAACGTAGGTACCCATAAAAGCATCCTGATCCTCATTCAATGTAGCAACGATGTCATAGTAGCGCTCTGCTTCACCTTCAGCCACAGTTTCGTTCATGCGCAGTGTCAGGTTACGCTCGCTGCGTGTTCCTGTCACAGAGCCATAATCATTGCGCCCACCTCCGAATATGATGAAAGCTGGGCCTGTTAACACACCTTCACCATCGTTCAAATCCATTTCAAAGGTAAACTTGCGGCCCCGCTCCTCCTCACGCCCCTCAGGTGTTTCCGTCACGGTAACCACCATGCGCCAACTGCCGGCTACGCTGATGGTAGGTGCTGGATCGGGATCCGGGTCAGGATCTGGATCGGGCGTTGGCGTAACTCCACCACAGGCCGCTAAAAACATAACCAGAGCAAACAACATAAGGATTTTTTTGAGCATTTTTTGTCCTCCAAACATCAGCAATAATGCTTCTGCAAAACACCACAATCCGCCTTGCGAACATTAATGCTAGTTACAATATACAAAAGAAGTACGCCGTTTTCAGTGTGAAACGACCAAGAAAAACTGCTC
>CAZZPQ010000166.1:0-7175 GCA_964655595.1 uncultured bacterium | reverse complement strand
ATAAGGCTATGAAGACCGTGAGCATGCAGGAGTTCCTGGCTTTGTCACTGGCGGATAGCTACGCCTTTGACACCCGCAGTAGGCTGCAGTATGAACAGGATGCCTTAGAGACTGTAGGGCACTTGGCCCTCGAGCAGGTTCAGGCAGGACAACACCCCGACATTCCTAAAGACAGTCCGGTGTATCTGATTTGTGAGCGAGGCGTCGTCAGCGAATTGGTGGGCTTGTATTTAGAAACAGCTGGCTTTAGCAATGTTCATAATGTTGCAGGAGGTATGCAGGCCTACCGAAAGCTTAAGGCGCTCGAGCAAGCCTGATACCCAGGTACAGACCCAGCAGGTAAAACCCTAAGCCCTCGAGATAGTAAAGCGCTGCTAAAAACTGCTCATAGGGCAAAAGCCGCATCATGAGCAGAATCTGCCACCAGTCGTGGGTATCCTTGTCAAAGGTGATTAAGTCCAGTTCGCGTTTTTGAGCGTCGGCAACGTAAATAGAGGCGTCCAGAAATGCAAAACCCACCAGCATCAGAACCAGTGAAGAAGAGAGCCACTGTTTACTCAGCATGAAATAGACTGCAATCATCAGGGGAATCAGAATCTGAAAAAGTGTCCCGCCCAGCAGCATAATGAAGTTGCCAAAAGGCATCAAAATAATATGACCTGCCTCATGCAGAATCAGTAAAAAGCCATGCATAAAAGAGTCCATAACCAGCTCAGGGGTAAGAAAATACCTTGCAAAAAATATGGCTGTCGTTAAAACTACAGCTAGCCTGAGTAGCTTGAAGCCTGTCAAGGTCATCGCAGGCTCAGTATAGGACAGCATGAACGAGCGCCTTATGACAATCACCGCACTGGCTTTAAGCCTTTGTGTCGTCTTGTTTTTGCTCTTTGCTAATTTTAGCCTGGTCTTTCTCTATCAGCTTTTCAGCCAGGGCCGTGTCCATCTGGCGTACTTCGCAGCGTCACTGGCTGTGACCCTGGTCAACGCTGGAGTGCTTTGGTGGCTGTGGCGTAGTTGGCAACGTGGGCAGCGGCAGGGCCGTTTAGAAGCGCTGCGGCAGCAGCGTACTCGTGTTACTCATGAACGCCAGCATGCCCGTGCACAGGTGCTTGAAGCGCTACACTTCCATGAATCTTCGACCTTGGCAGATATGGTGCGCCTGACGGGTCTTAGTGAAACAGTCATTCAGGATGTTTTGGATGAACTTTTACAACAAGACCAGATAACAGCTATCCTGATTGGCGATTTTTTTCATTACCGTATGGCCTCTGAATCAGCTGCGTCCATAAAAACAGTTGAACCCTGGCGTCATTGACCGCAGATATTCGCTTTATATATCCCATGGGGATATAATGGACGCTAGACTAGGTGATAGCTGTGAACAGATTTTTTAGGACTTGGCCCCGACTCAGCATCTATGACATTATTGCCGGTATCAGCGTGGCGCTGGTTGCAGTTCCGCAAGCGCTTGCCTATGCTGAACTGGCGCACATGCCAGCGCACACTGGGCTATATGCTGTAGCAGTTGCTGCTATTGCAGCGGCATTTTTTGCCTCATCTCCCTATCTGCAAACCGGACCGGTCGCAGCAACAGCACTGCTGACCTTCGGTATCTTAAGTCAGATTGTGCCTGTTGAGACACCCACCTATATCGCTGCTGCCGGACTTTTGGCAGTCATGGTGGGTGTTATCCGGATTGCTGTCGGTGTTTTGCGGCTGGGTCAGATTGCCTATCTGCTGGCGTATCCGGTGTTACTGGGGTTTACGACTGCGGCGGCACTCCTGATTATCGCGTCTCAGCTACCCACTGCCCTGGGGGTTAGGGGTGTAACAGGTACGACTCTGGGGCGTGCAGTGCAGAGTCTTCTGCAAGTGCAGAGCTGGCAACCTGCTGCCATAATTCTATGCCTTGCGACGATTGCGCTCAGCCACTATGGACGCCGTCTGCACCCTCTTTTTCCCGGGGTTCTCATCGCGTTTATCCTGGGTATTCTCTACAGTCAAATTGCTCAGTATTCTGGTGCGGTGATCGGTACGATACAGGGCGGCTTTCCACCCCTCAATCTGGCTTTACCTTTCGAGCTGATACCCACTTTGCTCATCGGCGCTGTTGTCATTGCCCTCATCGGGTTTTCCGAGGCTGCCTCGGTTGCCCGTACCTACGCCACTATCGAGCGGCAACGCTGGGATGCCAATCAGGAGTTTATCAGTCAGGGCGTAGCGAATCTGGCTGCGGGTCTCTTTAGCGGGTTTCCGGTTGGGGGTTCTTTTTCGCGCAGTGCCTTAAACCGTCTGGCAGGTGCCAAAAGCCGCTGGAGCGGACTTGTTACGGGTTTAACGGTGATGGCTGCCTTGCCGCTGACACCTCTGATAGCCAGTCTGCCACTGGCTGTCTTGGCTGGCATTATTATTGCTGCCACCTTGAGCCTGTTACGCTTCAGGGAGCTTGCTTTGTTGCGCAAGTATTCTTCCAGGCAGGCGGTGATCGCCTGGCTTACCTTTGCGTTGACCCTTTTGCTCGCTCCCCGCATCGACTATGCGGTTCTGATTGGTATCGGTCTGGCCATTGCGCATCACTTGCGCCGGGAACAGCGTGTGGTAATCGATATCTGGACCGAGGGGCAAAGCTTGCACTTCAGACCTCAGGGTGTCTTGTGGTTTGGCTCAGCAGCGACTGTTGAAGCGGCACTCAATGAGGCACTCGAGAAATACCAGAGTGCGGATGAACTGATTTTGCACCTTGGTAATCTGGGGCGTATCGACGTGAGTGCAGCGCTGATGCTTAAACAACTTATGGATGATGCCAAGGCTGCGGGCCTCAAGGTTCAGATGGTTGACACGCCAGCCATGGCTAAGCGTTGGATGAAGCGGGTATGGCGTTTGGAGGAGTAGCCCTTTGGGCATCAGGTACTCCTGTAGAGAAACTATCTCACCTCAGGCAAGCCCGCCAAAGGCGCTTGCAGTCATACCAGTTCCGGATAAATCACTGGGTTTATCCCAAGGATTTATCCCGAGCAGAGCGAGTGGGAAGCGGGGAAGTTCTTTTCAAATCTGTAACCAGTTTATCGGACCCGGTATAAGCTAAGAAAGTATCAGAAGAGCTTACCCGGGGTAAAGGGCAGATCCTTTAGGGAACGTAGCGCTTCGGCTACAGAGGCGTCGAAGCCGCGTCCCAGGTCCTGCAAGGTGTCCCCGACCTCGATGTCTGGCCTGAGACCAGCTACATAGCTAGTGCCGGTAACACCTTGCAGATTGGCAACGGCCACATAGACCAGGCTGCCATCTGGCAAGTCAAAACCCTGCACTGCCTCGACATTGCCCGAGGTTGCCTCACCAATAATTGTGGCCCGCCCCAGGTCCTGTAGTACCAGTGCTGCCAGCTCACCAGCGCTGCTGTTGAAGCGACTTACGATGACTGCCAGAGGTCCCTGGAACATAGCAGCCTGTGTCAGACCATCACTGGCCAGAATGGTGCCATCGGCGCGGATGAGTTGATTCAAACCCTGTTCGCCACGCAGCTCAAAGCTCGAGCGCCACACGGTAGACCCACGGCTGACAGCCTCAATCCAGGGACCATCGATAAAGGCACCCAGAACCAGCCCCAACTCTCCCAGGCGTCCACCAGGATTATCTCTCAGGTCAAGAATGAGTGACTGAGATCCCTGTTCCTGCAATTCTGCTATCAGATTATGGACACGCTGCGCCACTCCTGAACTTTTAAAGCTGGGAATATGAAGATAGCCCGTCGTGTCATCGAGCATGTAGGCGTGAGGTAAGTCCCGTACCCGACTAAAATCGATAAGCGCTGGCACTAAGCGCAGGCTGAGCATTTGGGTTTTGCGGCGCACATCGAGCCGCACATCGTCCGCAGAAGACGCTTCACTCAAAAGGGTACTTACTTCGTAGGAGCCGGTGAGTTGCCGCACGTCGACGTTGTTGACTCTGGCAATGACATCACCCCGCCTAAGCCCGACCTGCGCTGCGGGTGTTTCTGGAAAGACACGTTCAACCACGATGCCCACACCAGGTAAAAAGCTGTGCTGTATCCCGAGTCCGAGACCAGCGCCAGGGTCGAGCTGACCAGGCTCGAGACTGCGACCTATCCAGCGTGAGTGGTCATCACGCAGGTCACTGACCATGCGGCCCAGTGTGCGGTCAAAGTCGGTTCTCGATTCTGCGCTCAGGGCGGTTTCCCGAAAATCATTGGCCCACAGGCTCCAATCGCGATAGTCGGCGTCCCAGTAGTTGTCACGAAAGATGTTGACCAGTGCGTTAAAAATGCGCTCCCGCCCCTGTGGCGTGTCCCACAGCTCCTGATAGGCCTGACTCAGGCTGCCCAGTAGCAGTAACACCAGTAAGGAGGCAAGCATACGGCGGAGCATCATGGCTTTATGGTAGTGGATGGCGCTAGGCTGCGCCGTAATGAGTTAAACAATTCTTGGATGTCAGGCTCCTTTACCAGCGCGGTAGCAGTTGAGAAGGTCGCTGCCAGGGGTTGTCAAGCAGCAAGCCTTCATTGCTGAAAACAGTTACCGCCTCACCTTCGATCAGCAGGTAGACCTGATTGATCTCCTTGATTTGTGTCAGGCTGTAGAGCAGCTGATACAAGCGCCCAAACATAAGGGCCGTTCCGCCACCCGTTTCAAAGTCGGCTGACAGATCCACTGTGACTTCATCCTCGCGCAAGCGCAGCCCCAGGATTTGGGTTTCGCTGGGGATGCTGCTACTGAGGCCGCGCCGCTGTTCTTCTTGGTCAGGGCCGGTAATCAGCTGGGTCAGAATCTCGCTCACCATAAGCTCGGTAGTGCGGCTGTTCACCTGCCGTCCGACGGGCTCGAGCGTGAAGTCAGTGGGCGTTGTGCGGACGAAGTAAATCATGGCATTGGGCAGGCGCTGCATGGTGCGAACACTAAGGACGGCGACCAGTACCAAAAGCAGTAGCAGCGCCATCATGACAATGCGAAAGACCAGACTTTTCATGGTTCGCTGGTGTCACCTTCGCCGTCCAGGTCACCGCTGGCCAAGAGCCGCGACTCACCTGCAAAAAAGGCGTAGGCGCTGCTCGTTGGCTCAAGCTCGAGCGCACGTTCGTAGGCCAGAGCAGCCTCAGGATAGTTGCCCTGAACAAAGTGAACGCGGCCCAACCAGCCCCAAGCTTCAGTGAATCCCGGATTGACCGTTACCGCCTCTTCAAAAAGAGACTGGGCCAGCGTCATATCTGCCAGTTCAAAGGCTTCCCGTCCCTGAAACAGGGCTGCCCCGGCAGCCATACCGTGTTTTTCCTGCTCGCTTGCCTGGCGCAGAAAATAGCGTGCATCGCGGTCACTGGGGTCGATCTCCAGTGCAACCTCCCAGAAGTTCTTTGCCAGCGTGGGCTGTGCCAGCTCCTGAAAGCTGCGGGCAGCCCAAATGGCTGCGTCCTTATAGGCTGGGTTGAAAGCGAGTGCTTCCTGAAACCTGGTGGCGGCCTCTGCTAAATTATCCTGCGCATAGAGTACCTGTCCATCAAAAAAGGCGTTGGCAGCGTCGATGCCCCACTCGAGCTGAGCCTGGGCAACCTGCAGGAAGTAGCGCGCTGCTCCGTCGTCGGGGTTTTGTTCGAGGACGCGCTGCCAGAGACCTAGCGCAGTTTCTGGTTGTCGCGCCTCCAGAGCGCTGCGCCCTGCCCAGACATAGGCGTCTGAAAACTCAGGGTTGCTACTTAGAGCAGCCTCAAAAAACTCGAGTGCTATCTGCAATTCTCCAGCGCTATAGGCATTCAGACCCTGCTGAAAAGCGTCGCTAGCTTCCTTGCCATAACTTAGTTGCTGTTCACTCAACTCCAGATAATACTGGGCGCCACTGTTATCAGGTTCTATAACAAGCAAGCGCTGCCAGTAGGGCAAGGCCAGCTCAGGTTCCGCCAGTTCGAAATGGATGCGACCCAGCCAGCCTAAGGTTTCTGCGTCAGCGGGCAGATGCTCTAGTACAGCCGTGTAGAACTCGAGAGCTGTTTGTTTATCACCAGCTTCATAGCGTGAAAAGGCAAGTTCGGTTCCTGCTTCTTTAAAGAAATCACTGGCATTGGCTTCCAGTGACTGGGCTGTGTCCAGGTCGCCAGATAATAGAAAATATTCCTGCCAGTGTTGCCAGGCGCGCACATACCAGCGAACATAGCCATAGGTTGTCGCCATAAAAAGTTGTGTCTGAGGGTCACTTGGGGCAGCGCGCAGCGCTTCTTCACCCAGACTCAGAGCTTCGCGCCACAAAGGCTGATCGGTCATAAAGAGTGTGCCAGCATAGCTGGTTTTTGCCTGTTCAACGGTTGCTCTAGCGCGGTCCAGTAAGTCGCTCACATCAGCCTGTGCCCGACCTGTAGCTGCCATTAGCAACAAGAGGCACATCAGCAGGCTGGACCAGATGACCAAAGTTAAACTGTGCCCATCACTGCTTGGTTTGTGCGCCTGTCTGAAGCAGCAGACACTTGAATTACAGGAACTTTGAATAGCACCACGCCATTTCATTTCAAACTGAGTGTAGCATTCAGGCAGTGCAGCTCAGGTTCACCATCATGAAAATGGTAGTTATGAAAGTGTGAGTGCCAGCGGTGAACAAGGAGCTGAAAGGCAGCGAATCGCTTTTTTTCTAGCAGCAGTCGCGATGGTATCAGCACCGATTATCTGGCAACACCAGCCGAGCTAAGCTTGATGGAACAAACGCGCTATACTTCAGCCATGAGCAAAGATGAACTACTCAAACATCTGAATTACCATTATTGGGCAACGCAGCAGATGCTCACGAGTTGCAAGGAACTCAGCGAAGCCGAACTGCTGCAGGAGACCGGCAGCGCTTTTGGCAACATCAAGGGGATTCTGGTGCACATGTTGGGGGCCGAGGATATCTGGTTAACGCGCTGGCAGGGTAAAGCGGGGATAAGCTTTCCAGCTCCTGAGGATTATACGGACCTTAGCCATATCGAGCGTGAATGGTACGGACAGCGTCAGCGTATCGAAGCTTTTTTGCAGGGGGCTGACACAGACAGTCTGATGGCGATTCGCGACCATCAGCATGCCCTGTGGGAGATGGTTCTGCACATGATTGACCACTCGAGCTTTCACCGAGGTCAGGTGATGCACTTCATTCGCAGTTTTGGCTATACGCCACTCTCCAGTAATCTGATTCATTATCTGCGGCAG
>CAZZPQ010000165.1:0-7220 GCA_964655595.1 uncultured bacterium | reverse complement strand
CCAAGCGCCAAAAGAAGCTCGAGCGTCCACAAACCCCATCCCAGCCAAGCGCCAGTTCCAAATATAGAGGTTCGGCCCGTTCGACCAAGAGTATGGTCAAACCCTGCCGAAATCATGAGGTAGTCCCAAAATGCTAAGTAAAAATTGAGTGAGTTTTGCACCAATAGGTAATCAATATAGCGGTGTCCAGCGTAAATGGCTAAGATCATCAGCGCAGCAGCTATAGCAGCTGGCCAGCTTGCCTGCTTGTCAAACTCATCCATCAGCACCCAGCCAAAAACGCCACCGCTCAACCCGATGAGCAGTGCCATAAGCGGGAACATTCCACCGAAGTGATAGCGTGCAAAGCCCAGAATGGCTGCAATGGCCACGATGCCAATACCCAGTGCCAGAAGGACAAACCACAAGGGGCGTTTTATTCTGACCAGGCGCTTTCGTGTGGTTTTAGTCATGGCTTTACTCCCTTAAAATTGGTATCTCACCTTGCTTCAGCCTACGGGATACGTCGCGAACGCAATGACTAAAAATAGCTATGGCAAAGTGCTGACATAAGGTGAGTCATTTCCTTTATTAGCATAAGGAGCTGGTGTCGCAGTAACGTTGCAGTTTATTGGCTGCCACTTCAGGGCGCGGTTTCGCTAGCCATTACTCAGACTAGGTCCCCAGTGTTTACCAGTAGTGCCAGAGGAAGAGTGGCGAGCGAATGACCAAGGAAGACATGGCTGGCAGCCCTTTATCCCGTTTTTGACTGATAGGGGTAGGAGTCTTGTATTGGAAGCCGTTCCACGACAAAACCTTATCCCGAGCAGGGTGTTAGGAAGCGGGATTGCTTTTCAAATCTTCAACCAAATTATCGGCTTCGGTATAAGGGGCATTTTTAAGGAAACTTTGTGGAACTGCTGTGGTTACACGGCATAGGTTTTTCAAAAGAGGCAAGGAACTAAGCCGAAGCAAGGTACAATAAGGCAAATAATGGCTTGACCCACTTTCAAGCCAAACTTTCTGGTCTCGGAGATATCAGCTATGTCTAAACTTTCAGCAATCAGCGGCTTTCCAGAGTGGCTGCCCGAGGAAAAGCTTATCGAGCAGCATTTTCTGGACACCATCCGCAGGAAGTATGAGCTCTTTGGGTTTACGCCTCTGGAAGTCAGGGCGATTGAACCTTTAGACGTGTTACTGAGCAAGGGTGATGATAAGGAAATCTACACCTTGCGCCGCCTGCATGAAGAAAATCCTTTGGCAGCTGCGGACTTCGGTTTGCACTTTGATATGACCGTGCCTTTTGCGCGTTATGTTTTGCAGCACCGTGGACAGTTAAGCTTTCCGTTTAAGCGCTATCAGATACAGAAAGCCTGGCGTGGTGAGCGGCCCCAGGAAGGGCGCTACCGTGAGTTTTATCAGGCAGACATCGATGTGATTGGTGATGGGAGCTTGCCTATCAGCTATGACGCAGAGTTCCCGCAACTCATTCATGAAATCATGACAAACCTGCCTGTGCCCCCTGTCAGGATCAAGGTTAATAACCGCAAGATTCTGAGTGGTTTTTATCTGGCACTGGGAATTTCGGACAGCGCAGCAGTGCTGAGAATTGTGGATAAAATCGATAAAATTGGCAAGCAGAAAGTTTACGAGCTGCTGCAAGCTGAGCTAAAGCTTAGCCCAGAACAGGCTGGTTATTGTCTGCAACTTGGAGAAATTCAGGCAATCGACAGCAGTTTTGTTGAGCAGGTTAAGGCGCTTGGCTTCAGACATCCACTACTGGACGAGGGTCTGGCAGAACTCGAGTTTGTCATGACGGCCAATCGGGATTTGCCTGAGGCAGCGCTGGTAGCTGACCTGAGCATTGCCAGAGGTCTGGATTATTACACGGGTACTGTTTATGAATGCCAGTTCGTGGGTCATGAAAAGCTGGGTAGCATCTGTGGGGGTGGACGTTACGATAACCTGGCCAGCGATGATAAGGTTAAGTTGCCAGGGGTTGGTGTTTCTATTGGAGTAACGCGCATGCTGGGCTATATGTTTCGGCGCAAGATGCTGCGTGCCAGTAGAAAAACCCCGGTAGTGGTGCTGGTTGCCCTGCCCTCAGAACAGGACAGGCTCGAGGCCATGACGATTGTGCGGCGCTTGCGCCAGCGGGGCATACCCGCCGACCTCTCGGCCTCGGCGCAGAAGTTTGGCAAGCAGATCAGGGCTGCCGAGCAGCGCGGCATTCCCTTTGTCTGGTTTTTTGAGCCAGATTTGGACTCACATGAGATCAAGGACATTCGCACGGGCGAGCAGAGCAGTGTTCAGCCAGATAGCTGGTTGCCAAATGCGCAGGACCGCCAGCTTCAGATAGAACTGCACGATCAGGGGGAGGGCTGAGTGTGGGCTGTGTTGAGCCATCATGGTATCGTACAAAAACATGGGACTGTGTAGGTGAATAGTATGAAAGCCTTACAACTTACTGCTGACTGGCAGCCAAAATCCGACTACAGGCTCTCCGAGGCTGAGTTAAAAAGCCGCAAGGTACAAAGTGGCTCGATGGTCTGGCGTTATCCAAGACTCGAGCTGATCAACGTAGCCGCTCCCCAACCAGAGCCCGATGAAGTGCTGATTCGGGTGGCAGCCGTGGGTATTTGCGGCAGTGACTTGCACATGGTGGAGGCTGATGCTGACGGTTACATGCTTTACCCTGGTCTCGCGCGCTTTCCAAACATTTTGGGACATGAGTTTTCTGGCAGGGTTGTGGAAGTGGGCAGCGCTGTGAAAGATTTACGAGTGGGTGATCTGGTAACGGCGGAGGAAATTCAGTGGTGTGGCCTGTGCGAGGCATGTCGGCGAGGCTGGGTTAACCACTGTAGCCAGATGGAGGAACTGGGTTTTACCACGCCTGGGGCGATGGCCGAGTTTATAGCGGTGAAGGCAAAGTACTGCTGGCAACTCACTGATCTGGTTGATCAGCGTGGAGAAGAGGAAGCCCTACTGCTGGGTGCTATGGTCGAACCTGTGGGGGTTAGTTATCACGCTATGTTCAATCGGCTTGGTAGCTGGAAACCTGGACTGTACTGCCTTGTTTTTGGAGCTGGTCCGATTGGGCTGGCTGCGATTGCCTTGGCACGTGCGGCTGGGGCAGCACACATTATTGTGGTCGATACCAGTGACGGGCGGCTAGAAGTCGCAAAGAACCTGGGTGCTACAGCTACGCTCAACCCACTGCACATAGAGAGTCTAAACGATCACTTACTCGAGCTGACCCGAGGCCGAGGTGTTGATTTCGTCGTCGAGGCTGCTGGTGCGCCGACTCAGACACTGTCGCCGCTTATGGCCTTGGCGGTGGGTGCTAGCATCGTGCATATCGGCCGCTCGGAAAGACCGACGCCTTTGTCCCTCGAGAGCTTTCAAGTTCGGGGGGTGCAATTGGCTGGCTCACTAGGTCATGCTGGACATGGTACCTTTCCCAGCGTCATTCGCTTGCTGGCCTCTGGTTTGTTGGACTTGCAGCCGATGATTAGTGCTACCATGATGCTGACCGAAGCGCAAGCAGCCTTTAGCCGTTTGGCGAAGCGTGAGGACGCAAAGATTCTGCTGCGACCCCAAGGAGTTGAAGATGAAGCTTAGCTGGTACGGACACGCGAGTTTTGGTATCACCTCGGCGGCGGGTATTCACATTGTGACTGACCCGTATGACCCGGAAACCTCAGGTTATAAGCCCTTTTCTGAAGTGGCTGATCTTATCCTCATGTCCAGTGACAATGACAGCTTTCACTGTAATCATCAGCTGGTACCCAAAAAGCTTGATACGGTGGTCATCAATACGCTCGAGCTAGCCAGAAGTGGTGCTCAGACAGTGTCTAAGGGTATTCCAGTCAAGGCAATTGAGGCGATGGAAGCGCTCAATCACCGTGAGCATGACCCAGATGCCAATGCTATGTATCGTATGGAGGTAGATGGTTTACAGATTGGCCATTTTGGCGATATCGGTAATCCACTAAGCAACGAACAAATGGCGTTTTTTAAGGATATTGATATCCTATTGGTGCTGGCTGGTGGTCACCCAACCATTGAGCTGGATGATCTCAAGGATGCTATTGACCGGATTCAACCAAGGCTGGTCATTCCTATGCACTTTCGCACCTTGCGCTATAAGCTGCGCAATATTTATTGGCTTAGTCCATTTTTATCGTTTTTTGCCGAAGACCAGATTGACTTTGCCTGTAACTCGAGTATCAGTTTGTCAAAGCAGGATATGCCAGACAGCACACGTGTTCTGGTTTTGACCTACAATTAGGGCTTACCTGTCATACGACCGTGTTGCACGGCTTCAGCGACTGAGGCAGGCAAACCCCAGGCAATAATGTCAAAGGCCACGGCAGCAAAGTCATATTCGACCTTATCCATATGTATGCTTGCTTCTCCACGATCTTTAGTAGTGATGATGGCGTAATCGGCTCCGGGTTCACCGTTTAGAGACAGGCCCACCGAGCCAGGGTTCAGCACCCAACCACTGGGAACGCGGCGGAAATAGGGCACGTGTGAACCGCCGCAGGCCAGGATAGTGCAGCGATTGCTTTCCAGCAGTCGGGTAATGGTGACTGGGTCCTGGTTTAAGTCAATGCGTTCAGTGGGTGTGTCCGGCGAGCCGTGAAAAAAGCGCAGGCGACCTGCGGGCGTGTTGATTTTTTGTTGCACGGGCAGGCTTTGTAAAAAAGCGATGTGTTGCGGCTCAATGACGGTACGGGTCCACTCGAGAGTGGTGTCAGCTACTCCTTCGCGGGGCATTTTGCTGCGAGCAAAATCAAAGGCAATGCGCTCATCAGCTGCACCCAGTGTGCACATCAACCCTTCGGCACGTACCAACTCGATCGTTTCGTTGGGTGAAGGACCGTAGCCCACCAAATCTCCCAGGCAAAGTATGGTATCAACTTTCTTTTGCCTGAGCTCTCCAAGGACAGCTTCCAGAGCGATGACGTTGGCATGAACATCACTAATGACTCCAATAATCACACCGCAGTGTAGCACCACAGATATGCCAAGTGCAGCAATTTTTTCAACAATTTGTATCAGTTCGGGATAAATCGTTGGGTTTTAGACCCATGATTTATCCCGAGCAGGGCGAGTGGAAAGCGGGGACGTGCTTTTTATATCTTCAACCAATTTATCGGGCTCGGAATTAGTTGCTGACTGAACTAAAAATCGGTACCTATCAATTGATTGTCCTGCAACCAGTCAATCACAACCTCTAAAAACGGCAGGGGACACTCTTCTTGTGGTACATGTCCACAATCGTCAAACATTGCCAGCTGGGCATTAGGCAAATCACTTGCCAGGCGCTCGCTTAGCTTGACGGGTACGATGCGATCGTCCAGCCCGGTAATCACCAGGGCTGGTATGCTGATGTCCCCCAGGCGACCCTCGAGCTTACTCTCGCGACTGGCTTTGGTGAGTTCCCATAGTGCTTTGTCCCAGTTATGAGTGCGCAGTGGTTTGCGGTAAGCATCGATAATGTCCTGAGTGAGATTGGCTTCATCGCTCCAGGCCGAGCGCAAAAAGTTGAGTCCTGGTTCTTCGGCAAACTGCCGCATGAATAAAGGCCCCAAGCGGTTGAGCTGTGGGGTATAGAGCAGCGGTCTGGCAATGGCGGGCGTGCCCCCACCCTGATAGACGGCAGCCGAGATGAGCACCAGACCAGCAACACGCGCGGGATAGTTCAGGGCTAGCTGTGTGGCAAGGCTGCCACCAGCAGAGTTGCCAATGAGTACAGCTGTCTCCATACCCAAAGCGTCCATCAGGGCAATGGTCAGCGCTATTTGCGCCTCCGCTGTATAGGGGTTTTCCTGCCAGTCACTGCGCATGGGGCGCTCGGTCAAGCCAAAAGCCGGGCGGTCAAATGCGACTGCGGTGCCGTAGCGGCCGAGCTCATCCAGCACTGCGTGCCAGGAGTAGCTGCTGGCCCCAAAGCCGTGTAGCAAAATAAAGTTCAGATCTGGCTCGAGAGGTTCCAAAGTCGACTGCTTGTAGTGAACTTCGATGTCATTGACGCGTATAAATCTGCTGTCCGGGTCAGCGAGGTCGTGTGGGTCAACGGTATCGCTCAGCGGACTTATCGGGTAAATAAGCGGCCCGATGAGCAGGACTGTCAGGAGGCTCAGTAAAACAGCAAGGGACACTTTGATACGAAAGGGCATACCTGATTTAAGCACGAAAACAGGCGATAAAATCTGCTGGTTGTTACTATGTTCTGAAATGCGTTTGGGTGAATGGCTATACTGAAAACCATGTGGCTATGGGCTCACTTTAGATTCTTGCGGGAGGCTTATCCTGGCTGGTTTCGCAAGCCGTTTGCATTTGGATGGCCTGAGTGGCCATAGCCCTTAAGGCGCTTTTGTACTTTGGGGTGACCTTGCTGCTGGGTGCGGGTCTGTACCAGCGTTTTGTGACGAACGACCCCAGCAAGGCTGCCCACAAACTCCTGAAAATGGGTGCGCTGGTCGGTGCGAGTCTGGTTATCCTGGCCAGTGTGCTCGAGGTTGTTCGGGTGGTTACTGAGCTTATGGCAGGTTTCTATCCTGCACTGACCCTTGAGTATCTCCTTGTGACGCGCCATGGTGCAATGACGCTTTTGCGGTTGGCGCTGATACTGCTTTTGCTGGGGCTCGAGTTTGGCCCGAGACTGCCCAAAGGAGACAATGTTATATTCAGTCTGCTGTTTGTGGCAATACTTGCCACTATTAGCTGGGTCAGTCACGCAGCGGCGATGGGTTCGCCTTTGGCTGTAGTGGCGGATGTTTTACACATGAGTGCAGCGGTAATCTGGTTGGGATCACTCTGCTACTTTGCGTGGCTGACAGATAGCCGCCAGACCATCTCGCCAGCGATCTGGAGCACGATCAGGCGCATGTCAGGAATGGCAGCTGTTGCTGTGATACTGGTGAGCGCTTCGGGCATCTACGCTGCCACCTTGCATCTGGACAGTTTTGAGCAGCTTTTTGTCTCAGCTTATGGACTCAGTTTGAGCTACAAGGTGGTGCTGCTTCTCTTTGTCCTGATGCTGGCAGCACTCAACCGTTTTATCCTGATGCGTATGGCCAGTAGTGGAGACTTGCGGCCTCTGGTTCTTACAGTACGCCTCGAGGTCGCTTTGCTGTTTCTCATCCTGCTGCTTTCGGCGGTGCTGACCAACCAAGACCCCATGCACGAGCTTCAGCATCACTTTTAATACGGAGCCCGATAAATTGATT
>CAZZPQ010000164.1:0-7301 GCA_964655595.1 uncultured bacterium | reverse complement strand
GCTGGCACGACGCGCTGAGGCTTTGAAGGATTTTTCGTGGAAGTGCCATTAATATCCGTATAGCGCATAACCTACTTTCCATCATTAAGAACTACTTTTGCAAGAGGTCTATTGATCAGGCAAAAGGGGAGGATGAAAGGGCGCTTAGGGAAGCTCAGCTTGAGAAGGGCGAAGTCTTTCCCAGAATCCGTTTTCATGATCTGCGCCACATGCACGTGTCCCTCCTTAATCGGGCAGACGTTGACACACGTACCATTTCCGACCGTATTGGGCACACTGATCCAGCATTCACTCTGCGGAGGTATGCACATGTTTTTGAGGATCAGTGGCGAGGTGCAGCTATTCCACTTACACGACTGCTCTCGAGTTCGGATAATACGGTCAATTAGACTCTGGTGGCTGTATTCTGGCTGTATCAGCTGATATTTTGGAATAACCCCAAGACCAACGAGTTCTGATTTATGCGTCCTGCACGTATAAAATATTGGAGCCAATGGTCGGATTTGAACCGACGACCTACCGATTACGAATCGGTTGCTCTACCTCTGAGCTACATTGGCAGGCTGGGCTACATTGCTACATCGGCAGACGCAGCATTTACTACCTCAGATAAGGTAGCATGTTGGCTTCAGGGCTGCAATGTTGTGTTTAACAGTTGTGTTTAGCAGAGCTCAGGGTTTTTGCCAGTAGGGAGGACGTTTTTCGAGAAACGCCTGAATCCCTTCGTTCAGGTCGTCTGTCGTGCGGGCAAGCGCATTAATGCTACTGCTATACTCGAGCCCTTCCTGAAGTCCCATGCCTGGCAAGCTGGCAAGCAACTGTTTTGTTAAGCGCAAGGCAGTTGGGGAGCTTTGCTCGAGTCCTCTGGCAAGCTCCAGAGCGCGGGATAAGACGGTATTCGCAGGATGAACCTCATTCACCAGACCCATCTGGTGAGCCTCATTGGCAGTGATGAGCCGACCTGTAAGAAGCAGGTCCCGGCATCGTTTTTCGCCTAGTTGTCTCAGCAGGAAGGTCGCAACGATGGCGGGAACGAAACCGATTTTGACTTCGGTGTAGCCGATTTTGGCACTGTCACTCATTAGCGTTATGTCACAGATGGTTGCCAGACCAGCGCCACCCGCGACAGCATGACCGTTGACAGCTGCAATAATGGGTTTGGGATACGTGTAAATACTGTGTAAAAGTGCGGCAAAAGCCTGAGAATCTGCGTGGTTGCTTTCGGTGGACTGCTCACGGATTTTCTGGAGTTCACTTAAATCAAGTCCAGCGCAAAAGGCGCTGCCGTTTCCCGTGATGATTATACTGCGAATGGCTGGGTCACTGTGGGCGTGCTCGAGTGCTGAGCGAAGTTCTTTTTGTAGTTGCTGATTAAGGGCGTTGCGAAAGTCAGGGCGATTGAGCGTGAGGATTTGTGTGTTGTTCTGAGTATCGATAAGCAGCATAGACATCATCCCAGGTTAGTCATGTCCAAAATTGATGCGCTTGGCGATGCGTGCTACTGGCCGGGGTAGCCACCAGTTCCATCTCCCAGCCAAATCCATAACTGCGGGTACGAGCACTGAACGCACCAGGGTTGCGTCCAGAAAAACAGCAATGGTGAGACCTAAGCTGAGCGTTTTTATAAGCACCACGTGGCTGAAAATAAACATAGAGAAAACAATAATCATAATCAGGGCGGCGCTGCTAATGACATTGCCAGTGACGGACAGAGCGTGAGTGACAGCCTCACGGTCACTCAGCCCACGTTCATGGGCTTCGTAAATGCGCGACACTAAAAAGACTTCATAATCCATACTGAGCCCAAATACCACCGCAAAGATGAAAATAGGAACAGCAGCTTCGACAAAGCCAAAGCCTTCGCTAATGCCAAAGAGTGGCGCGAGCCAGCCATGCTGAAACACCAGTGTGATGATGCCAAAGGCAGCAGCGACCACCAAGGTGTTCAGCAAAATACTTTTAAGAGGAATAAGGATGGATTTGAAAGCCAGACCCAGCAGAATAAAGGTAGCAAGGTAAACCAGCAGTACAGCCAGGGGAAAGCTCGAGTAAAGCGCTTGCGTCCATTCATGGTCAGTGACATGGGAGCCGGCCCAGAGTACGGTCAAGTGCTGGTCATTAACAGTCTGGCGCAGTTCATGCAAAATGCCCTCTATCACCGCTGGACTGACATATGCCGTGGGAAAAACGCGCGTCAAAACGTAGCGACCGTCTTGGGCGACAGTGGCGTTAACCAGGGGCTCAAGGGGACTATTCAGAGCGCTTTCGGGTGTCAGGTAATACTGGTATAGCAGCAGGCTGGGAAGATTGCCAGCGGCCATGGGGGAAAGGACCTGCTCGACATCTTGAATCCCACTGGCACTTCGGTTGAGCTGTGATATGGCACGCACCGAAGCCGGATGGTAAAAGCCACGCTCACCAAAGTCGACCAGCAGATCGATAGAACGCTGGTATTGACTCACCTGCAAATCATCCAGAACAGCCTGCGCCTGGGTAGCACTGGTTTGCTCAGTGAGACCGCGTATGCCTGAGAAATCAACCTGCATACTAAGTGCAGGCAGGCTCAGAACCAATAAGACAGCAATGCCGGTAACGGTCCAGATAAGCGGGCGCTTAAGCACGCTGCGCGCACGATTGCGCCAGAATTGGCGACTACGCGTTCCAGGGGGTTTACGACTGATTTGTAGCCGATTGATGTTGTGTCCTAACAGTGTGAAGATGGCGGGCAGTACTGTTATTGAGATTGAGACGCTGAAAAACATGGTGATGATGCTGGAGACACCCATGCTGCGGATATACTCCAGTGGCGGGATGAGCAGTGCTGCCAGTGCAATAAGAACGGTCAGTCCACTAACCGAAACAGCTTTCCCCGCTGTTGTGGTTGTGCGGGCTGCAGCAGTTTTTGGGTCGAAGCCGGCTGCCAGTTCTTCACGGTAGCGGTTGACCATTAAAAGTGCATAGTCGATGCCCGTAGCCAGACCCAATAACGAGATG
The DNA here is from genome assembly GCA_964655595.1 of uncultured bacterium. Taxonomy (GTDB): domain Bacteria; phylum Deinococcota; class Deinococci; order Deinococcales; family Trueperaceae; genus CAZZPQ01. The sequence continues at coordinate 4,307 of CAZZPQ010000164.1, read as the reverse complement.
ATAGTGGTGGCAAAATTGGCAATTGGCCCCAATTGTCCAACAAGAAAAAGCATAGCCAGAGAAAGGACAATGGTCATGATGGCGACCAAGATGGGTAAAAGCGCTGCTACTACAGCACCAAATACCAAGACCAGCACAACAAGACTGATGCTCAAGCCGATAACTTCGGCACGTAGGGCGTCTCGAGCGCTGATCGCCTGTAACTCGAGTTCGATAGCAGGCCAACCCGTCAGAAAAAATTGCAAAGGTCCGCTATCAGGTAGCAGCGAAACAATATCTTCGGTTACGGTCAAAATATCATCGCGTTCAGTAGTACCCAGCTCAATGAGCATCAGGCTGTTGTCAGAGTCATCAAAAGTGGGTATCAGGGGTTGTTCACGGTTGGTCTGAACGTCCCTGATTTTGGGCAGGTTGCGAATAGCCTCGGCCAGGACTTGCAGATTCGTGCCAAGCTCCTCTGCCGACAAGTTGGAATCCAGTGCTTCAGCGGTGATAATTAGCTCATAGTTGGCCTGCTGGACGAAGTCCTGAGTAATGATGGCAGCTACCTGATGGGCTTGACTGTTAGGGGCTAAACCTGCGTCATTACTAAGAATGCTGCCAACCTGAAGCGACAGGGGCAGACTGACTATAAAAAGACAAAACCATAAAAATAGAACAGTTTTAGGGTAATGGCTTGAGAAACTTGCAATACGCTTTAACATAATTTTGATATCCAGCTATTCTGACAGCGGAAGGATTCCACAGCCTAACTCATCTTACCTCTAAATAGCACAGAATAGCGATGCTGCTGGTGAGATTGATGTGTTGGCTAATGGCTTGCTACTTGCTTAGGTTCGACTAGCTGTTTATCTAAAATGCGACCGTCCTGCAAATGAATAATGCGATCTGCATAGGTGGCAGCCTGGGGGTCATGGGTCACCATGACAATGGTCCAGCCGTGGTTACTCGCACCGTCACGTAAGAGTCTTAAAACTTCCTCACCGGTTTTACTGTCCAGGTTGCCAGTTGGTTCGTCTGCCAGAATGACCGCAGGGTTATTGATCAGGGCTCTTGCAATAGCGACACGTTGGCGCTGACCGCCTGATAGCTGTTGTGGGCGGTGCTTCAGGCGATCATGGATGCCAAGTTGTCCAGCGAGTTCTGTCAGTCGCTGCTGACTTTCAGCTGCACGCCCAGCAACTTCAGCAGGCAAGAGGATGTTTTCCTGGGCACTTAGGGTAGGAATCAGTTCAAAACTTTGAAAAATAAAACCAAGCTGGTCACGTCTTAGGGCAGTCAGCTCATCATCACTGAGTGCCTTGGTGTTGTGACCTGCCACCACCACTTCTCCCTCGTCAGCCAGGTCAAGCAGACCGAGAAGATGCATCAACGTGCTTTTGCCACTGCCACTCGGACCCATGACTGCGATAAACTCCCCTTTATCCACAGTGAGTGATACCTGATTAAGGGCGTAAATGGTTTCATTGCCAAGCTGATAGGTTTTTACCAGATTGATAGCTTTTAAGACATTCATGCCGCACCTCCAAGGGCTTTAACAGGGGATTGCTTAGCGGCTCGTCGTGCCGGAAAGAGGGAGGCAAGCAGGCCGAGTATGGGTGAGGCAAAGAGGGCCAGTAAAATAAGGCGCAGCGGTGTCGTTGCGGTGATGCGAAAACCCGTGAGCGCATTGGCCCCTTCAGTAATCACTCGAGAAACCAGTAAGCCACAGCCAAGTCCTATAATCGTGCCAAGCAGGGCTACTACCAAGCCTTCTGAAAAGATGATTTTGGTCACGGCTCTGCGTGTCAGACCCAGGGTGCGAAAAACTGCTATGTCATGTTGGCGGGTCACCAGGTTCATACCCAGGGTATTGGCTACTCCAAGAGCGGCAATAAAGATGGCCAGTGCCAAAAGTGCATTCGTAGTGGTAAAGGTTTGCTGTGTAAGGGTGAGAATACGCTCACGGTAGGATTGGTTTAAGGTAACATCGAGATATAGATCTGGAAAAACCTGAAGCAGTTTGTCTCTGGTTTCAGAAGGATCTACGCCAGGCTTGACGGTCATGACGTACAGGTCAGGATTACCACCTCCAAATAGCTCGATATCGTTAATGCTGGCGACAAAAGACTCGCCACCACCGGTAAAATCCACCACGATACCCGCCACTGGAAAGTCCATAAAACCAGTGCTGGTGCGTAGCCGGACGCTGTCACCCTGCGATACGCCAAAGCGGTCACGAATAGTGTTGGCGGCCAGTACCTGAGAGCCAGCTTCCAGGGCCAGGAAGCCTTCGCGGTTGTTGCCCTGGTTGGGAATATACTGAAAGCGCCCAAAACCCGTTTCGGGATTAAAGCGTTCAGGGTCAACCAGTACCAGTGCTACGGTTCGGCCTCGATCCTGTCCTGCTGGTTCGTAGCGGACAATGCGGATGCCGACACCACTCACCGCCTCCACTTCGGGAAACGTATCGCTGATGGTCGCTTCAAAGTCATTAGGAAAATTGATGGGTGAGGTGACAAAGAGATCGCCAACGATGGTGGTGTCTACCCAGTCGGCAATGGCTTTATTGATGCCTGCAACCATCGAGCCAACGCCAACCGTCAGTCCCATGCCGATGACCACAGTGCCTATGGCTACACCATTGCGAACACCGTTGCGAAGTGCAAAATCCGCTCCGAGCTTACCTGATACACCAAAAAACCTGACAAGTAAGGGTTTAAGCAGGAGAATACTGGGTTTGAGTAGCCAGGGGCTTAGCAAGGTCACCCCCAGAAAAATACCTATCATACTGATGACTGCTCCTAGTAAGGCCCAAAGACCAGACCAGGGCGATAGTGCAGAGCTTATCCCGATGATGAGTGGCAGCCAACCCCAGTGAGGCTGTGAGATGGTTCCGGCGTCAATGGCTTGGCGTGTTGCGGCCAGTGGTGGTGTGTTAGAGGCTGCCCGGGCTGGTAGAAAACCAGCCAGCAGGGCGACCACAACACCGATACCGCTGGCGAGCATAACGGTATAGGTAGGAATAACCAGGCGTCTATACTCAAAACCAATAATGACCGCATTCAACCTGACAATGCCATAGGCCAAAAGCACACCCAAAGCCAGACCAGCCACCACACCCAGAACACTCAGAATCAGGGATTCCGCCAGCGCTAAGCGGCGCACCTGGGCTTTTGTCATACAGATTGTGCGTAAAAGTGCGTACTCCCTGGTGCGCTCGACGATGGCAGCAGCAAAGGTGTTATAGGCCATAAAGCCACCGAGTGCCATCAGGGTAGCTGCCAGGATGCGCAGGCCTGCTTGCAGGGTATCGACGACACCAAAAGCTATATCGCCACTACCCGCTGGCAAGGTAACAGCGTAAGTCTCCCCGACAGTCTCCTGCAGTCTGTCCTGGGTTGCTCTCAGGGCAGCGCCTTCTTGCAGAATGATGTCGAAATAGGAAGCGCGTCCTTCGAGGCGGGTGGCTGCCTGTAAGTCCTTGAGATGTGTGATGGCAACCCGACCGCCATTGGTGCTAGCGTAGCCAATCGAGTCGTCGAGCAAGCCTGAAACACTAAAGGTCAGACTACCTGTAGGGGTAGCAAACTCGAGCACTTCACCCACCGCGATACCTCTCGAGCGTGCAAAGCCAGATGCCAGTGCGATACCAGCCGAACCGGCCTGAGGCAATGCGCCCTCCAGAAGTTGGGCGGGCAGGTCAGCGGCGGCCTCGGTGATGCGCCCAGTGATCTGAAAGCCAGTGTCAACACCAGGAATGACCGAGTCCTGTACGAGCTGGATATCACGCACGGGTTCGGCGCGGTAGGCCAGCACGGGATAGACACGTGCTACGCCAGGTACGGCTGCCACAGTATCGTAGATGTCGTCTACAAAAAAAACCGCTCGACCCTCTGCGCCAGGGGTCACCAGCAAATCGGCCTTGCCGGCAGCGGCCTTGAGCGTTTCAGCAATGTTGAGTCGTACATTGTCCCCCACCGACAGAGTAGCTAAAACAGCAGCAATACCAAGTGAAATGCCGATAATTGTTGCCAGACTGCGCCATTTGTGGCGCAACAGATTTTTAAGAGCAAAGCGCCAGAGTAATGGCATAGAATCTTAGTCTAGCCTGCTGGTCGCAGGTAAAGGTATCAGCTTGCTAACAATTCCGTCACTGCTTGCTGCCACTGCTTGCTGCGTTTTATACCGGTTCCGGATAAATCGTTGGGCTTATCCCAATGATTTATCCCGAGCAGGGCGTTAGGAAGCGGGGATTGCTTTTCAAACCTGTAGCCAATTTATCGGGCTCGGTATTCGGTGGTGGTATCATCTTGACTGCTGTAATG
>CAZZPQ010000163.1:0-7318 GCA_964655595.1 uncultured bacterium | reverse complement strand
TCCCTGACATTTTTGGTGGACTTCGCAATGCTGGGCGTGTTATGTGAGTATAACCTGCTGCTTGCCGTGCAGTGTTAGGCTTTTCATGTTGCCTTGGATCAATCGCGGTCTTGCAGATCACAATTGCCAGTTTTTGCCATTGCTTGAACCTGCGAGCATCTTCAGATACTTATGGGTGACGCAAGAGCTTCAGCTGATACCTAGCGTCAAATCTACCCGCATTGTAGCGCTCACAGCAGCGCTTGCAGGCAAAAATCCGGCGGGGTTTGCGGTATCTGGGAATGCGCATCTGGCAGTAGGGGCAGACGAGCTGGTAGGGGGCGTCGGGTTGGTTGACCTCACTCGAGCTGTAACAGCGCTCTGGCCTGATACCTAGCTCGAGACACTTTTCCTGCCACTTTTTCCCGTGACCAGCCTTGGGAACAAGTGCGTGGGCAATCTCATGCAGGATGGTTTCACGCACTTGCGCTTCTGGGTTGAGTAGCGTCAGATAGCGCGATAAGGTAATCAGCTTGCGCTGGTACTGGCAGCTACCGAATCTTCGCTTGGCCCTGTCAAAGCTAAAGTGCCAGTCTGCCAGACCGTGGGTTTTCATCAGGGCAAGTGCCAGCTTCTGCGCCTCAGCCAGTTTCATCATCATTAGCTTAACAAAGCCTTATGCCCTTCCAATGTGGTTTTGCTATGCTGGGAGGCGTTGAGCAGCTAAGTGGCTTTGCTGCGCGATGCCGCGCTGCTGAGTAGTACATTCTGGAGGAACTATTGTGTATTTCAGGCAAACTGATACAAATCCGACTGCGTGCGTTTCTGGTTCGGCGCGGTTTGGCTTGGCAACCAGCCCGCTAAGCACAACGCTCTTTAGGGCGCTGCTACTGCTGGCGCTTGGTTTTCTTTTAAGTGCTGGTTTGGCCCAAAATAACCCGGTTTCGGTGCGGCTCGAGATTTATGTGGTCAGCCTGGTCGGCGGTCAGGAAACCTTCACCGAAGCGACCAGCGCCCGCCCCGGTCAAACGGTGGAGTATCGACTTTTTGCCACCAACAACGACAGTACCACCCTGCCAGCCGGAACGGTGGTTGTAACGGGGCCCGTACCAGACGGTACGACCTTTGTTGCCAACTCGGCCACGGTGGATGAGGCGCAGGTCTTGACCGAATATTCCATTGATGCTGCAAGCTACGGTGAGGAACCCATCATTATCGGTACGCGCACAGCCGAGGCTGTAGAGTACCAAGCGGTGCGCTGGACGCTGCTTTTTGATATGGAGCCTGGACAAGAAGCAATGCTTGTCTACCGCGTGACGGTCAATCAAAATTAGAAGAAAGACCGAGAGGGCAGTCGGTCTTTCTTTGGAGGGGTCACGTGTCTCTAGGAGGTGATATTAACGCCCTGTATATCAGCTTAAACGCTGCGCCTGTGACCAGCCTAAAAGACAGGTGAGTTCTGTGAGGACGCGCTTATGTTATCCGGGCCTGGTATTAGGCCGCCAGGATGTCGTCAATTTTTTGCAGGTGCTCAGCGCTGAGTTCGACGCTGGCAGCAGCGACATTGTCCTCGAGCTGACTAGCCTTGGTTGCGCCTGTAATCACGCTTGAAACACCCTTTTGCCGCAAAACCCAGGCCAGTGCCAGCTGTGCGCGGCTGATAGCCAGTTCATCAGCAACGGCCTTGAGCGCTCGCACGCGCTGGCGGTTGCCTTCGGTCAGTAGGCGCGTGGCTGTGCCTTCATTTTCAGCCAGACGACTGCCGGCTGGCATAGCCTCATCATATTTGCCGGTCAGCATGCCCTGCGCCAGCGGGCTCCAGACAACCAGGCCAATGCCCTTGGCTTCGGTCACGGGCAGGATTTCATTTTCAACGCGTTCGCGGTAGAGCATCGAGTACTGGGGTTGCTCGGTGACGGGTGCAACCAGGCCGTTGCTTTTGGCAAAAATGTGCGCCTCGGCGATTTTGACGGCCGGCCACTCGGACGTGCCCCAGTACAGTGCCCGCCCGCTGCGCACTACATCGCTGAATGCTTCGACAATTTCCTCCAGAGGTGTTTCAGCGTCAAAGCGGTGGGCAAAGTAAATGTCTAAGTAGTCGGTCTGCATGCGCTCCAGAGACATGTCAACGCTTTCCAGCACGTGCTTGCGACTTAAGCCAGTGTCATTGACGTTCTCACTCATTGGCCAGTAGACCTTGCTGGATAGGACCAGATGATGGCGTGGCACAGCCATGTCAGTGAGTACCTCACCCATCAGGCTTTCGGCTTTGCCACCTGCGTAAACATCAGCATTGTCAAAGAAGTTTACGCCGTGTTCAAGCGCCTTCTCCACGATGCCCGTTATGAGTTTTTTGTCTTCGATACTGCCACCATAAGTCAGCCAGGCTCCCAGGCTGACGGTGCTGACTTTAAGACCTGAGTTGCCAAGTCGACGATAATTCATATTCAAACCTCCAGCCTCACTCTAACGTTGTGGGGCTGGAGGCAGGGTTATGGGTAAGACAGGCTACTGCGTCTCGAGCCAGTGTTTGAAAATGCCGCGAAAGTGGGCGATAAACTGCTCTTGTTCGTGCGGCGGGAAGGTAAGGCGCACATTGTGCACCAGAGTATCGTCAAACTCCTGCGAGGCGACCAGCTCGAGCATCACCTCATCCAGGTCGCGCAGTTCGTTTTGTCTAAAGTCCTCGAAGCGCTCGGTGTCAAAGTGCTTATCGGCCAGTTTTTCGTAAGCCTCGAGTTTTTCCCAGTAGCTCATGTCCGAGTCGGCAATCTTGAAGTAGTTTTCCAGATCCATAGTGATGCGCACTTGCCGCTCATTCAGCAGGCTATAAAGGCTCCAGGCAAGGAGCGCCTTTATAGCCCAGGGGTAGTAGTAGTGCAGGCTGGTCAGCGCGATGTCAGGACAGGCATTGGCAAAATCTATAGGATGCAGGATGTCGTCTTTTAAGATAGCCTCACAGGAATTAAAGTCCCAGCGAAACACCGCATTGATGACCTTGGTGATGATTTTGGCTTCGCGCCCGCGCTTGGCGTCAAGAAACTGATGATCAATCTGGTAGCGTCCGTGCATTGGCTGGCTGGGGTCGTAGTTCAGGCTGATGACCTGTGGCCCAATGCCCAGTGAGCGCACAAAGACATCAAAGTTATCGAGTCCCTTTTGCAGGTGCATGACTGTCGTGCCAGATTCATCATAGGCGCGCATCAGCTCCTGTTCGTTGTCAAGGCGACTCACCCCACGCCAGCCGCCGCCGTCAAAAGGTTTCATATAAAGCGGATAACCCATCTCGCCAGCGAGTGCGGGCAGGTCAAACATATCGTGGTAACGACTGGCCGTGCGGCGGTACTTTTCTGTGTCAGGACCTTGCTTGGGGGGTAGTAAAACGGTTTCGGGAATATGCAAGCCAAAGCGGATCATGGCGCAGTAGGCAGAGTGTTTTTCCATACTCTGAAAAGTAAAGGGGTTATTGAGTAAATAGGTTTTGTTGACCAGCGCGGCTTTCTTGAGCCACTCGCGCGGGTTGACATGCCACCAGGCCAGCCGGTCAATCACCAGATCATAGCTGGTCGTGTCCCGCAGGCGAAACGGGTGAATACGGATGCGCTCGAGGGCAATATCATAGTCTTTGCGCTTGTAGCGAAAGCCTGTCAAAAAGCGTTTTGCCAAGGCCTCTATGGTAGTGGGCCAATCGTCCTCATCACTGAGTAGCAAGCCGATTTTTTTCTTTATATTGAGGGCTTTGCCCTTGGATTTTAGGTGCTTGCCTTTGCTTGTCATATACGCCTCCTGGATTGCAGTAAAGGCCTGAGCGCCAACTGCTGATTAGCCTTGCAGGTATTAAATCACTTTTTATTGCCCCTGACTAGCCAGGTTTGCTGTTAGGCATGTTGGCATGCGCCGTGTTCAGCGTTTCTCGTCCAGAGGGCTTAAGATGCTAAACTAAAACGTTTGCAGTGGCTCTTTGCCACAGGGAGGTTTTTGTGAACGAGGGAACCGTCGTTCCAGTAAGAATTACTGACGAAATCAAAAGCAGTTTTATTAACTATGCCATGGCGGTCATCGTTGATCGTGCCTTGCCAGATGTACGCGATGGCTTAAAGCCCGTGCAGCGCCGCATTCTCTATGCTATGCAGCAAGAGGGTTTATTCAGTAACCGCAAGCACTCCAAGAGTGCAGGTGTGGTGGGCGAAGTCATTAAAAAATACCACCCTCACGGCGATAGCGCCATTTATGACGCCATGGTGCGTATGGCGCAAAACTGGAATGTGCGCTATCCGCTGGTAGATGGTCAGGGCAACTTCGGCTCGATTGACGGTGATCCTGCTGCCGCTTACCGCTATACCGAAGCGCGCATGTCACAAGTTGCCGAAGCGCTGCTGGCAGATATCGACAGGGAAACCGTTGACTTCAAGGAGAACTACGATGGCACCACGGTTGAACCGGAAATTCTTCCCTCTGCCGTGCCTAATCTGCTGGTCAATGGTGCCTCGGGTATTGCCGTGGGCATGGCGACCAATATTGCCCCGCACAACCTGGCTGAGGTGGTAGACGCGCTCGTTGCCATGATTGAAGATCCCCAGATTGGTCTGGATGGCATCATGCAGCATATCCAGGGCCCGGATTTTCCCACGGGCGGCATCATGAGTCATGAGAATATCCGCCAGGCCTATGAAACGGGTCGTGGCTCGATTCGTCTGCGTGGGCGAGTTCGCTTTGAAGAGCGCAACAACCGTCACTCCATCGTGGTTACTGAAATCCCCTATCAGGTCAATAAAACGTCGCTGATTCAGACGGCGGCCAGCCTGGTGCGCGCGGGTAAAATCACGGAGATCAGCAATCTGCGCGATGAGAGCGACCGCCAGGGAATGCGCATCGTTTTTGAGCTTAAGCGTGGCGCACATCCAGAGGTTGTTCTGCATCAGCTATACAAGTACACCCAGTTGCAAAGTACCTTCAGTGTCAACAACGTGCTGATTGTTGAACGCTCGCCCAAGCTGCTCTCGCTTAGGGAAACCCTGAAACTCTTTCTTGAGCATCGCGGTGATGTTGTGCGTCGCCGCACCGCTTTTGACCTGCGCAAGGCCAGGGAGCGGGCACATGTGCTCGAGGGCTACCTGGTCGCCCTCGATAATCTGGACGCGGTCATCAAGCTCATTCGTGCGTCGAAGGATGGCCCTGAGGCCAAAGCTGGACTGATGAGTAGCTTCAATTTGTCAGAAGTTCAGTCGCAGGCTGTTCTCGATATGCGCTTGCAGCGCCTGACTGGGCTCGAGCGTGAAAAGCTGCTCGAGGAATACCGCGGGGTGATGGAGGAAATCGGACGGCTTGAAGCCATTCTGGGCGACGAGACCTTGCTGTGGGATGTTATCAAGACCGAGTTGCGCGACATTAAGCGTCAGTTTGCTGACGAGCGCCGCACCCAGCTGGCCTCTTTAAGTGATGACATCAGCAAGGAAGATCTGATTGCCGAAGAAGCCATGGTGGTCACGCTGACACGCGGTGGTTACATCAAGCGCACGCCGCTCTCCAGTTACCGCTCACAGTTGCGTGGTGGGCGGGGCGTTACTTCGCAAAAGCAAAAAGACGATGACATCAATTCGCTGTTGCTGGTGGGCTCAACCCATGACTATCTGCTCTTTTTCACCGATCGTGGCAAGGTCTACCGTGAAAAAATCTATGATCTGCCCGAAGCCGACCGCAATGCCAGGGGCAATCACTTAAGAAATATCCTGCCCCTGGATGGCGATGAGAATGTTGAAACTGTTTTGTCGCTTAAAGACTTTGACACCGAGGGCTACTTCATCTTTGCCACTCGTCAGGGCGTCATCAAACGCACCGCGATTCGCGAATACGGCAATATCAATGCGGCGGGTCTCATCGCTATCAACCTCATTGAAGGGGACAAGCTGGTGGCAGTGCGCATTACCGATGGTAAGGCTGATATTGTACTGGCGACACATGCAGGGCAGGCCATTCGCTTCGATGAAGGACAGGTGCGCGATACGGGTCGTGCTACCCAGGGCGTCATTGGCATTCGCTTACGTGAGAGAGACTATGTTGTCAGTCTCTGCGCCATCGAAGAAGCCAAGAAAAGCGAGGCGGAGCTGCTGACTGTTTCCGAGTTTGGCTTTGGCAAGCGTACCCGCCTGGCTGAGTACCCCGTCCAGGGACGCGGAGGCCTGGGTGTGGTGACGATGAAGATTACTGACAGAACGGGCAATCTTGTCAGCATGGGCTATGTTCTGGGTGATGAGGAGCTGTTTGTACTGTCCGAAGGTGGCGTGCTGATTCGTACCAGGGTCAAGGAAGTCAGCTCTTACGGTCGTTCGTCACAAGGGGTTACGATTATGCGGCTTGACGAGGGAGACCGTGTGGTTACAGCCATGGTTATGCCGACTGATGAACAGCTCAATGCCACTGCCAAGGGGCAGGACGACAGGCTGCTTAACTAAAGGATTTGTGCTGATATGAAGCCTAAAATTATTCTGGACTGCGACCCGGGACACGATGACGCCATCGCCATTCTGATGGCGGGTCGGTACTGCGAGGTCTTGGGAATTACGACGGTGAGCGGCAATGTTCCTTTGGAGCTGACCACTAAAAATGCGCTGATAACCTGCCAGATTTTGGGGTTGGACATTCCGGTTCATTCGGGTGCAGCGCAACCGCTGAATGCGGTGGCGGAGCATGCACCCGACATCCACGGCGAAAGCGGTCTGGGTGGGCCGGTTTTGCCCAGCCTAAGTCGCCAGGTCGCCAGTCACGACGCAGTGCGCTTTATCATCGACAGTCTGCGTCTCGAGGATGATGTCTGGCTGCTGCCGACTGGCCCCCTGACCAATATCGCCCTGGCGATGCGTCAGGCCCCGGATATTCTGCCCCGCATCAAAGGCATTTCGCTGATGGGTGGCAGTAGCAGCTTTGGCAACCGCACGCCAGTCGCTGAGTTTAACATTCTGGCAGATCCCGAGGCTGCCGATATCGTCTTTAGCTCTGGTGTACCTATCCTGATGAGTGGGCTCAACCTCACCCATCAGTTTGCGGTGTTAGAGCCCGACATTCAGGTTATCCGCAAGCTGAATACCACAGCGGCTATTTTCGTGGCAGATATGCTGGACTTTTTTGCCGATATGTACCGCCAGCGCTATCTGGGGGTTTTTGAAGGCCCCTTGCATGACCCCTGCGCGGTGATGGCCATTACCCACCCTGAACTGTTCCAGTTTGAGCCGCGCAATGTGATGGTAGAACTGAAGGGTGAGCACACCAGGGGCATGACGGTAGTCGATGAGCGCAGGGTGAAAAATGATCTGCCCCTGAATGTACAGGTGGGTATCTCAGT
>CAZZPQ010000162.1:0-7324 GCA_964655595.1 uncultured bacterium | reverse complement strand
TACCGAGCCCAATAAATTGCTTAAAGATTCAAAAAACACTTCCCCGCTTCCTAACGCTCTGCTCGGGATAAATCATGGGGTTTATCCCCACGATTTATCCGGAACTGGTATAACGCTTGGCAATGACAAAAAGGAGCTACGGCACGGTGTTTGCATAAGGTGAGTGACCAAGCGGTTTGCCCAGAAGTTCAGGGCAGTTGATTAGGGGTCTTGCGCCTGCGCACGCGCCTTTTGCGTGAGTTGCGTTTACGGGAAGGGGTTGCGAGAACCTTGTCCTCCTCGGTGTCAATTCGGGTCAGAATGGCGTCCAGAACCTGCCCATCAAGGCGTTGATTCATAAGCAGGATAGCGTGTGGGGCTTCACTATCCACATAGACAAGACTGCCCCCGGGCCGCAATTGATAGACCCGCGCGAGACGTTTTCCCAGACTGGTATCAAGCTCGCTGTCTGCGAGTTGTTCGATGACCACCGTTTTGCCCAGCATCGGGATACGACCACCGGCCTGCTGTTGAAAGCGCAAGCGGTGTAGTAGGCCCAGGGGATCGACATAAGGCAGGATGCGCGGAATACTCGCTTTGTCTTTGCTGCCTTTTTGTGCTTTAACCAGACCGTCTTCCGGGTCAAAGGATACCTGAAAGTTGCGCTTTGAACCTTTTTCCTGAGTTTCTTCGCTGTAGGCATAGCTGTAAAACCATTGCTGATGGACGCGACTGCGCTGCACAACCGTGCTGTTGCCCAGCGAACCTTGCAAAGTTAGTTTGGACTCGAGCTGTGCGACGCGCCCCTGAATCCGGGTAGACAGAGACTGTGAGCCTACAGGTTTACCCCGCAGACTCAGGCGATAATGACATATTTCAGTCGGCATACTTGCAGCCTAGCACAAGGCGCAAACCCTCAGCGTGCTTAGTGCATTGTAACGGCACTCATCAGGGGCAGTTGCTGGGTTTTTTTACCCTTGCGCAGTATGTCGATAAACAGTCGAACCAGCTCTGGGTCAAGCTGCTTGGCCGCTTTGTTTTGCAGTTGCTTTTCCACATCGAACATGGGCAGTGCTTGTCCTCGTTCTGACGATAAATAGTCATAAACATCAACAACTGCGATAATGCGTGCCAGTAGCGGGATGGCGTCACCTTTTAAGCCATCGGGAAAGCCCTGACCATCCCAGTGCTCATGATGCGCACGAATGGCTGGCAAGGCTCCAGCCAGGAGGTCCGTCGAGCTGAGCATATTAGCGCCGCGCTGGGGATGCCCGTCATCTTCCTGTGACCAGTCACTGAGTCCCAGCTTGCCGATATCGTGCAGCATTGCCGCCATGAAAAGATTAAACAGCTCCGGTTCGCTCAGCTTCATGATCCGGCCCAGTTCCATAGCGTAGCGGGTGATCCGCTGGGCATGTCCCAGTTGTGAAAAGTCCTGGGATTCAGCTGCTTCAATAAAAGCTCGAGTAAAAGAAACCATGTTGCGCTTGGCAGCCTGGGCCTGCTCTTTCATATGAGATAATTCAGTGGTTACGCTAAGCCAGCGTTCTGCTTCCTTAAGCTCAGCCAGCGAAAAGCTCTTTCCATTTCGGTGCAGAACAATAAGCCGCACAGGATCCTTCTGTCTTAAGGGTAGGACCATGGTTGCTTCGGCTTGCATGATGCCAAGTGCGATGAGATCCTGCAAAACGGTCTCTGAATTGCCCGCGTAGAGTTCGAGGGGTTTCTGCTTTAGGTTTTTTGCGTGCATCTCGAGCCAGGGACCATGGCTCAGGGGCAAATCCTTTAGTGTTTCAGGATAGTTATGAACGGCGACAACTTGGTAACTGCTACCATTGATCTGTACGACATAAGCGCCAGCCTTTTTGCCAAGTTGTTTGCACAGTCGCGCCAGTAGATACTGCTCGCGGCTGGCTGCGTCAGTCTCATAGACGATGTTTTCAAAGAAATCCAGCGCAATCGCGTCATCAGTATTTTGGCTGCCAAAGAGGTTTTTTATCATCCCTGTCCCATCCCAATTGACTCTAAGTATGCCTCAAATAAGGTTACCACGTTGAGCAAAACCTTACTGTCCCAAACCTTGTGGAGAGGGATACGTCTTCAGGGACGCTGCTTTACTGGTGTATCCGGGCTATGCGTTGGCTTAGGCACTAGCTCGGGTTCCTAAGTCATGATTCAGTGCTCAGGACTACCTGAGTATGAAGCAAATGTTCGCCAGAACCAGAGGTTTTTCATGCATAGGCGGCACAATAGATCATGATGCGTTACGCTGTTATTCTCTTGAGTCTGGTGGGTTGTTTGCCGATTCCTACAGTGAAGCTGGATGTGCAAGTCCTGCCAGTTAGCTATGTCACTGCACCGGAACGGGTGCAGACACGCTATGAGCGCCTGACTGGTTATGCCGAAGCCAGCACAGCAGACCAGTACAATAAGGCGCTTTACCAGCGCTATTTTCTGCTGCAGCAGCAGACAGATACAGTGCTGATTCTGGTACCGGGTATCTTTGGTGGGGCGACCAGCCTCGATATCCTGGCGCGTCAGCTAGTGGCAGCGATTCCGGGGCTCGAGGTCTGGGCAGTAGATAGACGCGCCAATTTGCTCGAGGACCGCAGCGCCTTGCAGCAAAGCATTCTCTTGCGTGACCCTATGATTGCCTTTGACTATTATGTGACGAATGCTGGTACGGTGGATGGTTTTGTGCCGATACCACCAGATGATCTGCCATTTATGCGTAACTGGACGCTTGAAGTGCACTTAAGGGACCTGCACGAAATCGTTCTGCAGGCCAGGCGTGAAGCTGATAGGCTTATCTTGGGTGGGCATTCGCTCGGCGCTAGTATCATTGGCTATTACAGTGCTTTTGACTTTGGTGGTCCAGATTGGCCTGATCCAGGCGCTAACTATTTGGAGGGACTGTTGCTCATCGATGGTGCTTTGGGGCGCACGGGAGGGTTTGACCGCGAGCCAGTAGGCATTGGGCTGGGGCCACTCGAGCTGCTACCGGGTAGCGAAGGGCTCAGCCAGGGGCGCGGCAGTCCCTATCTGAGTTTTGGTGCTGGCCCTGCGTTTTTTGCTCGGCGCGAAACGGTTGCCCTGCTGGCGCACTTCAAGCCGGATGACCTCGCGCCAGCAGGTCTCTACGATTTTCCACTGACGAACATGGCAGCATTGGGTATTCGAGAGGATGACCACTACAGTCCCAGTGTGGTCTTTAGCTCGAGTATGGGGCGCGCGCAGGATGCCAGCTTTGCGGGCAATCTGACGGCGGTGCTCCTGGATGGTCTGGATGGCGTCTATAGCCAATCGGTAACCGGTGTTTCAGCCACTGCTGAGTTTGTGCGCTGGGAGCGGAGTGACCCACAGCGCGAAGCAACTGACCCACACGTACTTGCCAAGGCGTGGGCTGGACTGGATACAAACCGCAGCGAATGGTATTTTCCGCTGCGGCTGGCTTTGGATATCGGTCAGTACGAGTTACGACTAGAGGATGCTGAAGGCTTTGTGCCGACGGCGCAGGTACGAACACCTACGCTGGCTATTGGTGCTCAGCGAGGTCTGATTCCCAGCCCCGAGGGTTTTGCTGCCTATAATAATGCGCGTATCGGCTCTCAATTTACGAGCTACATTTTGCCCCGCTTTACCCACCTTGACATAGTACAGGCAGAGGACAATCCACTGGTACCGATCTTTAAGCTGTGGCTCGAGCTGCTATCAAGTCGTCCTTGAGGCGCTGTTTTTGTACTTTACCCAGGGCGTTACGGGGCAACTCCTTAGACATGATGATATCGCGCGGTTTTTTGAAACTGGCGATGTGTGCCTTGCAAAAATCCTGTAAGCTCTGAATATCCAGTTCTGGATTGCCAGCGACGATCACGGCAACCACCTTCTCCCCCAGATCTTCATCGGGTAAGCCAATCACCGCAGCTTCCTGCACATGAGGGTGGGACTCGAGCACTTCCTCGACCTCACGAGGATAGATATTAAAGCCACCTGAGATGATGAGTTCCTTAGCGCGTCCGCTGATATAGGTATAGCCGTTCTGGTCCTGATAGCCCAGATCACCCGTCTTGAACCAGCCATCGGCGGTCCAGCTTTCAGCGGTAGCTTCGGGCCTTTGCCAGTAGCCCAGACAGATATTGGGGCCACGCAGTTGAATTTCGCCGTGTTCGCCAGTGGCCCGTACCTCGTTCTCTGGTCCAGCAATGCGCATTTCAACGCCAGCAAAGGGCAGGCCCACTGAGCCCGCTTTGCCCGCGCCCAGAGGATTGCCCAGGTTCATCACAGTCTCAGTCATGCCGTAGCGCTCGAGAACCTGCACGCCAAAAACTTGCTCGAGATCAGTGTGCAGCTGTGGGTTCAGCGGTGCAGAGCCACAGACTAGCAGGCGCAGTCTGCCAAAGGGTGCATCAAACTGCCTGGCAACATCCAGCAGTCGTGAATACATGGTCGGCACGCCAAAAAAGAGTGTGATCTGGCTACTTCGGAGCTTGCTGATAACATCCGGAGCGTCAAAACTCTGGCCTAAGGTCAGGCTCGAGCCCTGAATGATCGTGCCGTGGAGTCCGACCCCCAGTCCATGAATGTGAAAGAGTGGCAGTACCAGGAGCAAGTGGTCCTGAGGCGTCCACTGCCAGGCTGTAGTCACCGCCTGGCTATTGCTTAAAAAATTGCCGTGGCTGAGCATTGCGCCCTTGCTACGGCCAGTCGTGCCGGAGGTATAGGCAATCACAGCGAGGTCATTTGCTTGAAGTCTGACTGGCTGGGGCAGCTCAGTTGTGGCAGCCAGTTCCTGCCAGCGAGCGGTGTCAAGATCGGCTTGACCAGAAAGCTCCAGGATGGCCTCAACCGCAGGGCACTGGGCTATCACGCCCTGAAGCTGAAGGACACCTGCTGCGTCTGTTATGACGAGCCGCGCTGCTGAGTCTGTGAGCATGTGCCATAACTCTTGCTGGCGGTAGCGGGTATTCACGGGTACAACCACAGCGCCCAGCCACAAGACCGCCAGGTAGCTGATGATGAAGCTGGGTGAGTTCTCCAGGTAGAGCGCTACACGTTCACCCTTGCCAAGTCCCCAGTTCCGGAGCGTGCCAGCGGCCTTGGAAACTTCTGTGTAGATGTTGTTATAGCTGTAGGGCTTGTTGTGAAAGAGGATGAAGGTCTTGTCGGGGTACTGTCTAACCTTGTCAAGAAATGTGTCGGGTAGTGACGCTGCTTGCCTCATGAGGGCTATCCTACCGTAAGATAGGACCATGACTACAGTTATCAAAAATCAGCCAGTCTGGGATGATCATGACTGGCAAGCACTCACAAGGCTCGAGCAGCACCTGACAGCGGACGTTTGTGTGGTCGGCCTTGGCGGGTCTGGACTGAGCGCCATTCATGCACTGCTGAAAAGAGGTAAGCGAGTGGTAGGTATTGATTCAGGACGGGTAGCAGGTGGCGCAGCTGGGCGCAATGGTGGCTTACTGCTGGCGGGTACTGCGGCTTTCTACCACGATGCCCTGCAAAGACTGGGGCGGGCCAGAGCAAAAGCCTGGTATCAGCAGACACTGGGTCACATCGACCAGATGATACAAGAAACCCCCGCAGCGATCCGGCGGGTGGGTTCACTGCGAATTGCCACTGACAGCGTGGAGCTTACAGACTGCCACGCCCAGTTTGAGGCCATGCGCCAGGATGATCTGCCCGTGAACTACTACGAGGGCGTGGAAGGTCAGGGTTTGCTCTTTGAACCGGATGCGGTCTTTCAGCCGCTGTTGCGTTGCCGTATGCTGGCACAGCAGGCGTTGGAGCAAGGGGCGCAGCTCTTTGAACAGAGCCCCGCCATTCTGATTCAGGGGCATGAAGTTTTAACACCTGAGGGCCGGATCAGTTGCAATCAGGTGATTGTGGCAGTGGATGGCAGGCTCGAGCGCTTATTTCCCGAACTCGAGGGAACAGTGCGCACTGCGCGGCTGCAGATGCTGGCGACAGAGCCCACCAATGAAATCAAATTGCCGCGACCCGTCTACGCGCGCTACGGTTACGAGTACTGGCAGCAGCGCCCCGATGGCAGCATTGCCTTAGGGGGTTTCCGGGATAAAGCCATAGCGGATGAATGGACCACGGAGGCTAGACCTAGTGGCAGGGTTCAGGACTTGCTCGAGGGCTTTTTGCGCCAGCAACTTGGCGTACAGGCGCCTATCAGCCACCGCTGGGCTGCTAGTGTCAGCTATAAGGAAGACCAGCTTCCATACTTTGCCGAACTGCGTCCCAAGGTTTGGGTCATGGGGGCGTACAGTGGTACGGGAAATGTCATCGGCGCGCTTTGTGGGCAAGCTGCCGCAGCGCTGGTATGCGGTGAAACGACGGACTTTGCTCAACTGCTTCTCTCAAGTTATCCGGAGCAGAGCGAGTAGGAACCGAAGCACTGCTTTTCAAATCTGTAATCAATTTATCGGGCTCGGTATCAGGAGCTGTTGGCGGTTTGGTGTCGTAACAGCCCGGCCTCCAGCTCGAGATGGAGTGAAGCAGAAGGTAGGTCTAGCGCCTCAGCATTTTTCTGAGATCGTCGTTGAACTCTCTGAGTACATGGCGGGGGCTGACTTGATCCAGTGTATCGATGATAAGATTGATTTGCTCGTCGCTGAGGTTGCGATTTTTTGTCAGGTGCTCGAGCCTCGCTCTAAGCACATGGTCGCGCAGCTCTTCGAGCCTGGCACCATTGGTTATCATTCGGCGAACGACCGTACTGGATTTGGCAAACTTGATCAAGTCCCGATTCAAAAGCATATATGAGAGCTGACCGTTTTTATCGGTGTAGGCTCTGACCACTGCCTGATACGCAGCACTATCAATGGTGGCTGTTTCCTCAGGGCTTTCGGCTTCTTGCTCAGCGCTCACTGCTTCGGCTTGTGTATCCTGGCTAATCATGACTGCGCCACGCCTGGCAAAGGGCAGGCCTGCGGTAAGTTCGGCAGCTTCCTGCAGGACTTCCAGAGGATAGTGCTCTAAGTTAGTATTGTGGCTGGCTTTGGGATCGCCAGAGGCTTTATCGATATTCGCCATCCCGACCTGGTCGATGTCATAGCGTTTTACCACGATAACAGAACCACGGTTTTTACCCTTGGGGCTTTTTTGCCTGTAGGCGACTGCATCTATGCTGGATAACTCAACGATTTTAGTGCGAATCATATTTCCTCCAAAAGTTTTGCCTTGCGGTTTGCGCAAGGCAAAACCCCCAAAGCCGTCTGGCTACTATCTTGACACAAATATCTTGACACAGGGCTGATCGAGCTGCAATCAAGTGAGGGTTTGTGCTTACTCGCTAACTCACATTGGGTCTTTGTTGGGGAACAAACCCCTT
>CAZZPQ010000161.1:0-7337 GCA_964655595.1 uncultured bacterium | reverse complement strand
TATCGTTTCTTATCGGAATCGGTATCTGATTCATCTCGCAGGCGTTCTCGCTGTGTTCGGAAACACTCGGCTTATTTCTTAAGGAGATAACCGGAATTGGTATAAGCATCTATATTTGACCGACTGCCAAAGCACTGATTGTCTGGATTGTCTGAAAGCCTCTTATGCGGGCCCTCGCTGATGTGCAGGATGTTGGGCTGAGTCAGGGAAAATCTGACAATAACTGTCAGAATCTTGCGGATTGCCTTCCTTAACCAATGCCTTACAATAGTCTTAAGGAGGAAAATTATGTACAAACGCATTCTGATGCCGATTGATGGTAGTAAAACCAGTGAGCAGGCGATTCATGAAGGGCTCGAGCTTGCCAAAGCGCTGGGCGCGCAGGTGACCTTTCTCTATGCTGTAGAAGACCCGGTCGCTACTGTCTATGCCATGCCGGAGGCCGTACCCTACCAGCCCCAGTTATTCCAGGACCTGCGCAAAGCAGCCGAAGATACCCTGCAGCATGCCAAGAGCCTGGCAGAGGCTGTGGGTGTAAGTAGCACTACCCTACTCGTGGAGCGCAAGCACCCGGTCGATGCCATTCGTGAAGTCGAAGCTGACACGGACCTCATCATAATGGGAACGCATGGTCGCCGAGGCTTTAATCGCATGGTTTTTGGCTCGGTGGCAGAAGGTGTGCTCCGGCGCGCCAGTACACCCTGTCTACTGATTCGTCATGAAAAAGAAGGCTCGTAAGATTGCCGTAAAGGAGGCATCATGACAGCCCTTGAAGTACTTATACCGCTGGATGGTTCTGCGCTTAGCAAGCAGGTTATTCCCTATGTGATGCGCATTCTCAAGCCTAAATACCATAATCTGACCTTGCTGCGGGTAGCTGTGCCACCCAAGGCCTTTACACCACCCCTCAGCCCCGTTCTGGTGGTGGACGGTATGGCAAGTAGCACGACGCCTCGTGGCACTGTTAGCGAGACTGTGCCGGTTTATGATGATCAGCTTTGGGAAGCGGAGCGCAGTGAGCGCAAGATGGAACTACGGAGTGTTGCTGAGGACCTGCGCAAACAGGGCTTTGAGGTGCGAACCGAGGTGCGTTTTGGTCATCCGACTGAAGAGATTCTTCGCTTTGCCGAAGATGAAGCCATGGATATGATCTGTATGGCGACACATGGACGCTCAGGACTCTTGCATCTGATGCTGGGTAGCGTGGCGGAGGCTGTTATGAAACAGGGCAATGTACCTGTCATGATGCTGCGTCCCAGCCTTAAAGCCGAAGCCGTCGCGGCATCACCGGAGAGGTAGTTATGTTAAAGGTTCTGATTCCACTGGACGGTTCGGAATTTAGCGAGGCGGTGGTGCCATTCATGCAGCGCCTTTTACAACCTGAGGACTGTCAGATCAGTCTGCTGTATGTGGCAGATATTCCCGAAGAATTAACGGAGTACCCAAAGTCGTCTTCACCAGGGTCACCCTCTCCTTTTAACCTGGACTTTCGGCACTACCCGGCGGCCACCGCCAGTCAGCCAGATCCAGGACATCTGGAGCAGATATGGGCCAGGCACAAGGAAATGGCGCTGGGTGTCCTGGCAGCAGCGCAGCGCAGCCTCACTCACAAAGGTTATACCGTCACACCAGAGATTCGCTTTGGTGAAGCGGCGCAGGAGATTATCGATGCCGTTGCCCAGCTTCAGCCAGAGCTGATGATCATGGCGACGCATGGTCGCAGTGGTGTTTTGCGACTTTTGATGGGTAGTGTGGCCGAAAATGTACTCAAGCAGGTCCATGTCCCAATTCTTATGGTGAAACCAAGGCGCGAGCTAGCAGGTGAGAAGCTAACTTTATCGCAAGCCGCTTTGATCTGACAGGAGGACGTATGGCAAGTGTGGTAAGCGGTTCGCTGCGGCAACAAGTCCATGAAGACCCGCGTTTTGAACTGCTCGATAAAATGCTTAAGCGGGTGAGGTATAAGCCCGACGCCTTGATTGAAGTGATTCACAGCGCTCAGGATATATTCGGCTATCTGCGTACAGATGTGCTGGATTATCTGGCTCGAGCGCTGGCTTTGCCGAGTAGCCAGGTGTATGGGGTTGCGACTTTTTACCATTTGTTTAGTTTCAAGCCCAAAGGTGCGCACAGCTGCACAATTTGTATGGGAACCGCCTGTTACGTGGGTGGCGCACAGGAGATTGTGCAGGAACTCGAGCGAGCCCTGAGTCTCAAGGTGGGTGAAACCACTGCGGACGGTCAGATGAGCCTCTATGAGGCGCGTTGTCTGGGTAGTTGTGGTCTGGCGCCTGTGGTGCTTCTGGATGGTGAAATTAGTGGACGTGAAGGGGCTGATGTTGTCTTTGCCAAGGTCAATGCCCTGTTGGAGAAGGCCAGGGAGACCCAAGATGCCAGCTAAAGCAGATTTACAGCAAATCGCCATGCAAGAACGCGCCCAGCAGCAGCAGTACCGTTACCGCTTACTGTGCTGTAACAGCACAGCCTGTCTGGCAGCCGGGGCCCGCGCTGTAAAAGACGGCCTCGAAGAACGCCTCAAGGAAGCCAGACTCGAGCAGACTGTGGCGCTGGTGCCCACTGGCTGTATGGGGCTGTGTAGCAAAGGACCGCTGGTGGTGGTAGAACCTCATGAAGATCACCTGGATGACGGCCATTACCACAGCCTGCCGGATGAAGCAGTTACAGGTGCGGTAGGCTACCGTGTTCACCTGGGTGAAGACACGATGTATCACAGCGTGACAGCTGAGTTGGCGGATGGCATCATCAAGCAGCATATACAGGCTGGACAACTTCTTGCTGAGCAGATTCTGCCGCTGTCGCATCCATTTTTCGCTTACCAGCAGCGTATCGTCCTGACCAATGCTGGCAAGATTAATCCCGAGCGTATTGAAGACTATATTGTGCGAGACGGCTATGCGGCCTTGCAAAAGGTGCTTGCGCAGTTTAGCCCAGCAGAGGTTGTTGGCGAAATCGAGGCGAGTGGTTTGCGGGGCCGGGGCGGTGGTGGCTATCCGACCGGGCGCAAGTGGCGGGCTTTGGCAGAGGCAAAGGCCAAAGCGAAGTACGTCATTGCTAACGGTGATGAAGGTGACCCCGGGGCCTATATGGACCGCACTGTTATGGAGGATGATCCGCACCGCGTCATTGAAGGTATGGCGATTGCGGCCTATGCTGTGGGGGCTGAGCAGGGTTATATCTATGTAAGAGCGGAGTACCCAATCGCGGTCAAGCGGCTCGAGCAGGCCATTCGTCAGGCCAAGCGTCTGGGGCTTTTGGGCAAATCGATTCTGGGTTTTGACTTCAACTTTAATCTCGAGGTTCGCATCGGCGCGGGCGCTTTTGTCTGTGGTGAGGAAACAGCGCTGATGGCGTCAATTGAAGGCAAGCGGGGCAGTCCGGTCTTGCGGCCCCCGTATCCGACAGAGCGCGGTTTGTGGGGGCAACCAAGCATGATCAATAATGTTGAGACCTTAGCCAATGTGCCTATGATCATTTTGCAAGGTGCCGACTGGTTTCGTTCGATTGGCACTGAAACGAGTCCAGGAACCAAGGTATTTGCCCTGGCAGGCAAGCTGGAAAACACCGGGCTGATTGAAGTGCCGATGGGAATGCACCTGCGTGACATCATCGAGAGCATGGGGGGTGGTGTAGCAGAAGGGCGTCAGTTCAAGGCTGCACAGACGGGTGGGCCGAGTGGCGGCTGTATCCCGGGGGACTATCTTGATACTGCCGTTGACTATGAAAGCTTGCAAGCGCTCGGGTCAATCATGGGCTCTGGTGGGCTTATTGTGATGGATGAGCGCGATAGCATGGTGAATGTCGCCAAGTTCTTCATGCAGTTTTGTATGGATGAAAGTTGTGGCAAGTGTGTTCCCTGTCGTGCGGGAACCGTGCAGATGCATCAGTTGCTCAGCAAAATCTCAGCAGGTGAAGCTACGACCAAAGACCTGGCACAACTCGAGCAACTCTGTGAGATGGTGCAGCAGATGAGTCTCTGTGGTCTGGGGCAGACCGCACCCAATCCGGTCATCAGTACCCTGCGCTACTTCCGTGACGAGTATCTGGCTTTGCTCAAAGACCGCGAACAGCTGGTCGCGGCAGATTAAGGGAGGCACTGTGCTGACACTGATGATTAATGACCGGCAGGTCAAGGCGCAAGCAGGTGAAACGGTTTTGCAGGTGGCGCGGCGCGAGGGTATCGCTATTCCGACGCTGTGTTATCTAGAGGGACTCTCGAGCTATGGAGCTTGCCGACTGTGCATGGTAGAGGTCGAGGGGCAAGGCAAACGTCAGGCGGCTTGTGCCTTAGCGGTGAGTGAAGGTATGAAGGTCAATACCGAAAGCGAAGGCTTGCAGCAGCACAGGCGCATGATCGTCGAACTGCTTTTTGCCGAGGGCAATCATGTATGCGCGGCCTGCGTGTCCAATGGCAATTGCGAGTTGCAGGATTTAGCAGTGCGGCTGGACATAGATCATATTCGCTACCCTTACCAGTTTCCGCTGCGTACAGTTGACTTAAGCCACCCCGATTTTGGCTTCGATCCCAATCGCTGTGTGCTTTGTACCCGCTGCGTGCGTACCTGTGATGAAATTGAAGGGGCACATACCTGGGATGTGGCGGGCCGTGGTGCTGAGGCCAGGGTGGTTATCGACATGGATGAAACCTGGGGCGCGTCAACAAGCTGCACGTCCTGTGGTAAATGTGTGGCAGTGTGTCCGGTTGGGGCACTCTTTGCCAAAGGCGCTGCGGTAGGGGAGATGCGCCACCGGCCCAATATCGTAGATTTCCTGAAAACCGCGCGGCAGGACAGACGCTGGAAGCTGGAGGATGCCAAATGAGTCGGCTTAGAATCGCAACGGTGTGGCTGGGAGGCTGCTCGGGTTGCCACATGTCGTTTATGGACCTGGACGAGTGGCTCTTTGACCTTGCCCAGGTCGCCGAACTGGTATTTAGCCCACTGGTAGATACCAAAGACTTTCCTGAAAATGTGGACGCTACATTGGTGGAGGGAGCAGTTGCCAATGAGGATAACCTCGAGCTGATTCGCAGCGTCAGGCGCAATAGTAAACTGGTCATTTCCTTTGGTGATTGCGCGGTGACGGGCAATGTAACCGCCATGCGCAATCCGCTGGGAGACCCTGCGCCCATCTTGCAGCGGATTTACAGTGAGTCCGATAATGTCATGGATGGTTTGCCGGGCGAGACTGGTATCGTACCGCTTTTGTTGCCCAAGGTGCTGCCCGTTCATGAGGTCATCAGGGTAGATGCATTTTTACCGGGTTGCCCGCCATCTGCCGAGCGCATTCAGGCAGCCCTGGCACAACTCGCTGGCGGTGAGCTGCCGCAACTTGCGGGTGAACAGTTGCGCTTTGGTCAGGGGGCATGATGATGAAACGCCTGCTCATTGATCCGGTCACCCGCATTGAGGGCCACGCCAAAATCTCGATCTTTCTGGATGAAGCCTCACAGGTGCAGGACGCAAAGTTTCACGTGACGGAATTTCGGGGTTTTGAAGAGTTCTGCAAGGGTCGTCCCTTGTGGGAAATGCCCAGTCTGACGGCGCGTACCTGTGGTATTTGCCCAGTCAGCCACCTTTTGGCGTCGGCCAAGGCTGGCGATGAGATTCTGGGTGTACGCCTGCCTGTAGCAGCGCTGAAGCTGCGCAGGCTAATGAACCTGGGGCAACTCATCCAGTCGCATGCTCTGTCTTTTTTTCACCTTAGTTCCCCGGATTTCCTGCTGGGCTTTGACAGTGACCCAGCCAAGCGCAATGTCTTTGGTTTGATGGAGGCCGAGCCGGAACTGGCCCGACGCGGAATCCGCTTGCGCAAGTACGGGCAGGACATCATCGCCAAATTGGGAGGACAGAAGATTCATCCGGCCTGGGCCGTGCCCGGTGGTGTGCGTCAGGCACTCAGTGAAGCTGACCGCGAGGCGCTCATAGCGGGCTTGGCTGAAGCCAAAGAGACCAGTTTTATAGCACTCGAGCTGTGTAAGGGCTTGCTTAAGGACTTTCCTGATGAGGTGGCATCTTTTGGAGCGTTTCCCAGCCTGTTTTTGGGTCTGGTCACGCCTGAGGGTAATTGGGAGCATCATGATGGTGTGATTCGCATCATCGATGCTGAAGGCAAGGTGGTCGCAGATCAGCTTGATCCCCGCGCTTACCTTGACTATATCGGTGAGGCAAGCCATCAGAGTAGCTATCTCAAGTCGCCTTACTACCGTCCTGCAGTCGCTGAGGACGAAATCCTGACACCTGAATCGGCGGGTATGTACCGAGTGGGTCCGCTAGCGCGTCTGAATATCTGCGACCATATCGGTACAGCCCTGGCAGATGCTGAGCTTGAAGAGTTCCGTGGGCAGTTCGGGCGGGTACCGCTGTCATCCTTTCACTACCATCAGGCGCGACTGATTGAGATTCTGGCCTCGCTCGAGGCTGCCGAGGCTTTACTGCAAGATCCTGATATCACGAGTAGCCGGGTTCGGGCTGAGGCGGGCATCAACCAATTGCGGGGTGTGGGTGTCAGTGAAGCGCCGCGTGGCACGCTCTTTCATGACTATAGTGTCGATGAAACCGGTCTGGTTACCGGAGTCAATATGATCATCGCCACCGGTCAGAACAATCTTGCTATGAACCGCACGGTGAAACAGATCGCCCAGACCTTCATCAAGGGAGAGCCTGTCAGCGAAGGGATTTTAAACCGTATCGAGGCGGGTATTCGGGCTTTTGATCCTTGTCTGAGTTGCTCAACCCATGCCATCGGGCAGATGCCTATCAAGCTGACCATATACAGTGCGAGTGGTGAGGTGATACAGGCCTTGGAGCGCCACGGCTGATGACTGCGGTAAGCCCCACGCTGGTGATTGGTTATGGTAATCCCCTGCGTGGGGATGACGCTGCCGGACGGCAGCTGGCAGCAGCACTGGCAGAGCGTTTTGTGGCTCAGATAAAAAGTCTGAGCGTACATCAGCTCAGTCCCGACATGGCGGCAGACCTGGCCGAGGTGAAGCGCGTTATTTTTGCCGATGCGAGCTGTGAGCCAGGGCTACAAAGCGCCAGACTCGAGCCCCTTATGCCTGCTGCTATAGGAGGCTCGAGTCATCACCTGCACCCTGCTACGCTGCTGGCACTGACCAGGCGGCTCTATGACAGTTGTCCCGAAGCCTATTTGCTGAGCTTGCCCGCACAGACCTTTGACCTTTCAGAGTCACTCTCTGAGCTGGCGGCACAAGGTGTGAAGCAAGGACTATTACTCGTAGAAGTGCTGTTGGAGGAGTAACACCAAGTCCGAAAATACACTTCATAAACTCTAGGCGAGTTTAATCGTTCCAATCG
>CAZZPQ010000160.1:0-7412 GCA_964655595.1 uncultured bacterium | reverse complement strand
TTCAGCCAAGAATATCTGCAGCCTCTGCATCTGTTACCACCTCAGACACCTCAGATTTGCGAGTTGCCCAGGCAGGAAAGGGGAAGTTGAGCATCATGGGGCTGGGCACGTCTGGCTGATGTACAATCATGGTACCTGGCGCCAGAATCGTTGAGCGCATGCGAAAGCTACCTGGCATAAAGCGGTACTCAGCACGTTCGGCTTCAGCGGCGTCCAGTCGTCCGACAATCCGCACTGCAGCATTACTGACTATTCGGCGCTCAACCTCCGAAGCAGTCTGCTGTGCACCGATGAGAATAATCTCCATACTGCGCCCACGCTCAGCGATATCCAGCAGGACATCCTTAATCGGACTATCACCCTCGGCAGGTGCGTACTTATTCAGCTCATCCAGCACCACAAAAATCTGTCCGCGCCGACCATTTTCCTTTTGCTCAAAAACCTGCCTGAGCAGCACACCAACGACAAACATCTGGGCTAGTGGTGCCAGCGTATGAATGTCAACGACATGTACCTGCTTGGGGTTATCCAGAATATCCAGACGTGATCTGGCAACGGCATCGGCTGGCAAATCACCACGTACCAGTCGCCGGATATGCCTGGCCGCTCCGCGCAAGCGGCGGATGAGCGCCTCGCGGGTTCCTCTGGCCTGCTGCGCAGTCCAGAGCGGATCTCCCCCTTTGCCTTCATCCTGCTCAGCACCCTTTAAGAGCAGTTTGTACTCGAGATAGCTAACCAGATCATCAAAAGTCTTCAGTCGGGTACGCCCCAGGCTTTCGAAGTTCACCCCATCAGCTTCACCAAGTGGCCCACTGGCTACCGCATCCAAGCTGAATTCAGCGTCATCAGTTTCAATCTCGAGGTCTGCACTTTTTTGTCTTTCTGCCAGACGTGCCAATTTTTCCTCAATATGACTTACCAAAAAGCCCAGATTAGTCATCGCGTCGCGCTCAGTGAGCACAAAAGGCAACATCCGCTGGGTTGCAAATTCACGCAGAGTCCACAGATAAGGATTGACCCCTTCTCGCTGTCTGACATCTGGACGCAGGTTGACACCATCCATAGCTGGCGCATACAGTGCTACGCTGCTGAATGCCTGGGCTGACAAACCAGTAATGTCATAGCGGTTTTTTGCCATGCGACGCTTCTGCTGCCATTTGCCTTCCTCTTCCGCAAAGCGTTTATTGGGTTTATCCAGAAACAGCAGATCTTCCCCTTTGACATTGAAAATGATAGCCTTTGAGCTATTCTGGTCTGTGACAAGGGGACGCTGGGTCTTGAAGTTCTGGGCATGGAAAATGCTGTAGAGCAAAAACAAAGCGTAGCTGGTTTTGGTGGCAATGCCAGAAATGCCAGAAATATTGATATGTGCGCCCTTGGTACCGTTGATGAAATCGAAGTTCAGATAGCCTGCTTCACCGTTTCGCAATACGCCAGCTGGCAGTGGCGCATCCATGTTATCAAGGTAGAGTGCCTTGTGAAGACTTTCGTCTGTGGCAAGGTAAACACGGTCACCCGGTGCGGGCGGTATAAAGTCCTCAGGCTCAACGCGCGTAACCAGCACATGGGCCGCGTAGGCGATATTGGCCGGCATCAGACCCTGCACGACCAGTTCCGTATCCCCGTCAAATTGCACGCCCTCATAGCGGCGGCGCACCTCATCCACCACCCCATAAAATTTGACTACCTCATCTGCCGAGGCTGGGTCAGGCACCTCGATAAAGATGATGTCATCCAGTTGCACCTTACATCCTTCGCTCACTGCAAACCAAAAGGCCAGCGGTGTGGCATCCTCGGTACCCAGTACCATGCCAATGGCCTGCATATTTAACTCCATGTACTCGTCCTCCAAACATGTTCGACTGGGTCATCAGCGCTCAGGATACCTGTCTCGAGCATGCGCTGGACGTCTCGAGTCGCTAATCCGTGTGTACATATCGCCATTCCTTCAGTATAACAATCGACATCAGCCAAAAGCAGACCACTAACGCACCAGCTCCTCAGCTCCCCGAAGCATCACGCTTCCAGCAAGCCCTAGCCCTAGAGGATGTGAATGTGACGCTACTTTGCCCGCTGACATGTCACAATAGCAGTGTTGGAGGACAATATGTCACAAGACGTGATTTCAAGAGCAGTCAACAGCATTCGTACCCTTACTATTGATGCCATCGAGCAGGCTGGTTCCGGACATCCAGGTATGCCCCTGGGCGCTGCACCTATGGGCTATGTACTGTATCAGCGCATCATGAACCACAACCCCAAAAACCCCGGCTGGTGGAACCGTGACCGCTATATTCAGTCCGCGGGTCACGGCTCGATGCTGCACTACAGCCTGCTGCACCTCTGCGGTTATGAGCTAAGCATGGATGAGCTGCGCAATACACGCCAATGGGGCAGTAAAACACCTGGTCACCCGGAAGTACACCACACTCCCGGCGTGGAGATGACCACCGGCCCACTGGGTCAAGGCTTGGCAAGTGCCGTCGGCTTTGCCCTGGCGGAAGCCCATCTGGCAGCCGTGTACAACCGTGACGGCTTCGAGGTTTTCAATCATTTTACGTATGTCATCGCTTCGGATGGCGACATCATGGAAGGTGTTACCGCAGAAGCCGCCTCACTGGCAGGGCACCTGGGCCTAAGCAAGCTGATCGTACTTTATGATGATAATGACGTCACCCTCGACACGAAACTCGAGGTCTCCATGAGCGAAAGTGTGCTCACTCGCTATGAAGCCTACGGCTGGCACGTACAGCTGGTACGCGATGGCAACAGCCTTACAGCAATTGAAGCTGCCATCAAAACTGCCAAACACGACCCACGCCCTAGTATCATCGCCGTGAAAACGATTATTGGCTACGGCGCACCCGGCAAACAAGGAAGCTCCGCAGCACATGGCAGCGCTTTGGGCGCAACAGAGGCCAAGGCCGCGAAGGAGTATCTGGGAGTCGACTGGCCCGCCTTTAGCGTTCCTAAAGACGTGCGTGAGCACTATAAAGAAGCTGCAACGCGGGGCCAGGAAGCCGAAAAAGCCTGGCAAAAAATGTATAAGTCCTACCAGAAAGCCCATCCTGAACTGGCTATCCAACTGGGACGCATCATGGCAGGTGAACTTCCCAAAATCCCAGGCCGTAGTCTGCCAAAGTTTGCCCCTGGAGGCAAAACCGCCACACGCAACGCTTCCCATAAGGTGCTTAATGCCCTCGCGGCCTACACTCCCGAACTGATGGGTGGCTCTGCAGATTTGGCTGGGTCAACCAAAACAGACATTAAAGACACAGGCATCCTGCAAAAAGGCGAGTATGCCGAACGCAATATTTACTTTGGCGTACGGGAACATGCCATGGCGGCAATTGCCAATGGTATGGCACTACACGGTGGGATTCGACCCTACGCGGGAACCTTTCTGATTTTCTCGGACTATCTGCGCCCCAGTCTGCGCTTGGGTGCACTCATGGAAACACCCGTCATTTATGTTTTTACCCATGACAGTATTGGTCTCGGTGGCGATGGTCCAACCCATCAACCCATTGCCTCGCTGACTGCTCTGCGCGCCATACCCAACGTCACCGTCATTCGACCCGCAGATGCTAATGAAACGGTGCAGGCCTGGCTCGCCGCATTAAGCAACACCAGTGGACCTACCGCCCTGATCTTTTCACGGCAGGATTTACCCCACCTGAATGTGCCCTCACGGAGCGTAGCAAAAGGTGGCTATATCCTGGCTGACTGCGAGGGAACACCAGACATCATCCTGATTGGCACGGGTTCTGAAGTCTACAAATGCCTGGAGGCCAAAACCCGGCTGGATAAAGCAGGTATCAGCACTCGAGTCGTCAGTATGCCAAGTCTGGAACTCTTTGAAAAGCAAAGCAAGCGGTATCAGGACAGCGTGCTGCCACCCGAAGTCCGCAAGCGTCTGGTGGTCGAGGCAGGTGCAACACTAGGTTGGTACAAGCTGGCGGGTCTGGATGGTGCAGTTATTGGCATTGATCACTTTGGTGCTTCGGCTGAAGGGGATGAGCTGATGGAACGCTATGGCATCAGCACCAGCAACATCGTCCGACAG
Organism: uncultured bacterium; assembly: GCA_964655595.1. Taxonomy (GTDB): domain Bacteria; phylum Deinococcota; class Deinococci; order Deinococcales; family Trueperaceae; genus CAZZPQ01. Next base: position 3,346 of record CAZZPQ010000160.1, on the reverse strand, counting down.
GCCAAAAAACTCCAGGGCTGATTCTCAATGAAGGCATTTCATACCTTGGTATGAAGCATCTCATGCCTTCACACGCTATGGTGACACTATGATTAAACCCATGAACTACCTCAAACCATCCGTCATTGGCCTACTCCTTCTTTTGATACTGCCTGGCTTAGTCGCTGCACAGTCCTTACGGGACTTGCTTCCTGCTGATACCTTTGTAGCACTGGGCATGCAAGACATCCAGAATCACACCGATAAACTCGAGCCCTACCTCCTTGAAATTGAGCGTCTGGATTTACTAGCAGCCTTATCAGCAGTTTTTGGCGATACCGATCTGGATCTCGGTGAAGAGCTCGAGTCGCTTCCTATGGATGAGCGCCTAAGGGCTATGGACCCTCTGGAATTGCTGGGGCAGGAAGCCTGGGTCGCGGTGTCGCTGAACCGCTTTAATCCACTGCCGACAGTCTCTTTGCTAAGTGAGGTCAGCAGCCCTACAAACGACCTCTTTAGCGAACTCCTTTCTGAACTTGGCAACCAGGACGAAGTAAATATTCTAACTGAAGGCGCTTTTCAGTTTTATGTCGTTCCCTTGCCAGAAGATGAAGACTTGCCCATCCCGGCAGTAGCTGTGTCTCAGCAAGGCAACACACTTCTCTTTAGCACCAACCCCGACACCATGCGCGCCATGTTGCGGCAGTTGGCTGGTAGCTCGGAAGCCAATCTGAGCCGTAGTGAAAACTTTGGGACGAGTCTCGGCGAACTGGGAGCTGCCAATTTCTATGCCTATATAGATTTCGGGCAAATCGCCGCGACACTCACACCTCTGGCGCGTGGTTTTGGCTTTGACCGCCTGGTACAGCGCTTATCTGACGCTCTGGCCACCTTTGGGGTAAGTAGCGGCGTCTTGCGTATCACCGATACTGGTTTTCAGTCCGAGAGTCGTCAGCTACTCGTCAACAAGGATACTGAACTGTATGATCTGCTTCTTTCGGGGCAAGCTGCCAGCAAGGATGCTCAGAGGTTTTTTCCCACTGGCGCACTAGCCTTCTCGAGCGCCAGCAGCAACCTGGCCGCAGGCTGGGACTATCTGAACAACCTGGCAAAAAGTACTCCAGAATTGGGCGGGGACCTGGATATGCTACTGCAGACATTTCTGGGTATCAACCTGCGAGACCTGCTGTTTAGCTGGACGGATCAAGAGTTCATTACAGTTACCAGCAGCGTGTCCGAAGTGCCACAACCTGGCATCAGCAGTGACAACCTGCTCGGTGAAAGTGTATTTATTGTTCAGGCGAGTGACGAAGCAAAAGCCCGCTCAGGCATGCAGGACTTGCTGCAAAATCTGTCACGGCAAGTAGCCAGTTTTACCGACCCCAGTGGCGGAGCCGGCAGCTTGCAGCAGGCCGAGGTCACCATGGCTGATGTCGATGTCACGACCTACGACATTGCACAGGGATTAAGTCTCAGTTTTACCGTCGCAGATGGCTACGCTTTTTTTGCCACCTCCGAGGCTGCCATGGAAGCCGTCCTGAGCGCCCGCTTGCTAAACGAGCGTCCGCTCGAGTCCTTACTGAAGGAGGTACCAGCCGACGCACTCAGCTATTCTTACACTGATAATCAGGCAAGCATGCGCTCAACCGCCACTCAGCTAAAAACCCAGTTGCAGTTAATGGCTGGTCTCGGTGGCGCTGCCACGCTTGACTTTGACGCCGTGGAAGCAGCCGGAGATGCCCTTGAAGCCTTCGTGCTCTTTATTGCCGAACGCTTAGGCTCTAGCTTCTCATACTCACAGCAGCAGGGTCGGGGCTTTTATGGCTATGGCGAATCTGTAGTCAGCTGGTAATCCCAGCCAATACAGATATAACGCTGGTGTAACGCCCGAGGTCTTAGACTATTATCAAAGGAGGCGTACGATGAAAGTCGCAGTGATTTCGGGCATTATATTTGGCTTCTTGGTTCTAGCAGTGGGCTTGGCTCAGTCCTTTACGGGTGAGTATTTTCTGGCTACCGATAGTGGAGGACTCACCTTAAGACTCGAGCAAACTACCACCGGTCAGGTTATTGGCTCTCTGCAAGGCAATAACCTAAGCTACAGCCTTGAGGGGCAGCTAGATGATGTTGAGACAGACGTTGCCTACGGCCTGATGCTTACCCCCGATGAACGTTTTGGCTTCGAAGCCTATCTGGCAGAAGCACAGCTCTATCTTTATGTTTTTGGCGTCACAGAAACGGGAGAAATTGACGTGGACAATGCCAGCGAGCTTATTTTCTCCAGACAGTCTGGCAGCACAACAGCAGCCACCAATCCCAATCCTCTGACGCCTGCCACCGCAAACCCCTTAGCAGGCAACCCCATAGCGGCTGACCCTTATGCCGGACATTATAGCGGTGATGGTTTACGCCTCGAACTTGAGTCTTCTGTAGGGCAGTATCAGGGTGTACTAGAGGTACAGGGCAACCAGTATCCAGTCATTGCTACAGCAGACAGCCAGGGTTTAAGCGGCACGTTTCAGGTCGGCAGTAACAGTTTCTCCTTTCAGGCCAATCTGCAAGGGAATAGCCTGATTCTGTTTTCAGATGGTGTGTCGTATACCCTGAGCAAAGACAGTGCGTCTGCCAATCCACTCGCTTCATCGGCTCCAGCCAATCCTCTGGCCACACCCGCAGCAGCACCAGCCCCGAGTAGTCCCGTATTAGCAAGTGGGCAACACGCTGACCTGTCACAAGATGACGCCCTGGCCTTTATTGAAGCGCTCGAGTTCTCCATGGCGCAGGTTGGCTACGCCTACAGCTTCTCGCCTGCCGAGCAGCAGGAAATCCTGCAACTGCTAGGGCAGAACTTTGCGGCACTCGAGCAACACGACCAAGTGGTTCTGAGTCAGGCACGCGATATCTGGCAGCGCGTTCAGGCAAATTGGGCGACAACATCAGATGATGACAAACGCGAGTTTGTACTGGCAGTCTTCATACTGGCTTTTGGTGAAGATACCGTTCAGCAGTGGCTTGCAAGTAATCAGGGTCAGCAGGCGCAGCCATTGGAATCGGGTGGTGGCTGCAGCAATTTTGATGACTGCGCTGGCAGGTTTGTAGACGAACAAACCTGGAGCAACACCTTTAATAGTCAGGGATGCTGGGCCGCAGCAGGCTGCGAGAGCTATGACAGCTCAACAGGCACTTTCACTTACAATGATTATTGACACCCTAAAACAACTTAGGGTTTTGTCGTTTGACTGCTGAAACTAATACGGAGCCCGATAAACTGATTACAGATTTCAAAAGCAGTTCCTCGGTTCTTACTCGCTCTGCTCCGGATAAATCATTGGGTTTACACCAATGATTTATCCGGAACTGTTATAAG
>CAZZPQ010000159.1:3004-7482 GCA_964655595.1 uncultured bacterium | reverse complement strand
GACTCGAGCCACAATAGACATCCTTCTTAGGCTTATATAATTTCTTACTCCAATAAGCCTTTCGTTAGTACAATTTGCTAAACTACCGTTGTGGCGAAATGGCGTGAACATGCCGTAATGGGGACGCTGCTGGCGGCTTGTCTGACACTGGCAGGGGTCAATCTGACACCAAGACTGACTGCCCAGCCTACGCAACTCAGTGCGGTGCAGCCAGATGTGCTGGTGTCTGTGGCGGGGGCGGTGCATCAGCCGGGTATGTACAATTTGCCCTGGGGGGCGACGGTGGCAGATGCTGTAGGCGCTGCGGGCGGTCTGACACTTGCAGCAGAGCCAAAATTGGTCAATCTGGCCGAGCCGCTGGATACGGGCCGGGCAGTTTATGTACCCTTTCGGCAAACAGAGGAAGGTACCGAGCGTATTAGCATCAATAGTGCCAGCGCCAGGCAGTTGCAGGATTTGCCGCGCATCGGCCCGGCAATGGCTGAGCGCATTATTGAGGCCAGGCCCTTTCACAGTGTGGATGACCTTTTGCGGGTACGGGGTATTGGTCCAAAAACGCTCGAGCAACTTCGGCCACTCGTAACGATGTAAGTCACAAGGTGCTTAGGGGAGATGTTCATGAACTGGAAAGCCAACCTACAGGTACATGCTAAGAACTAAGCCCAGCTTTATTCCTGAAGAAGGGCTTGACCTTACTGCGGCTCATCAGGGATTTTTGCCCTGGTCTGTGCCTGCGGCTGGTCTGCTGATTGCAGGAATTGTACTGGCTTATCTGGGGATACCCTTTTTGCTCATGATGGTGCTTGCCCTGATTTTGGGCGTAGGACTCTTTGTGGCGGGTTTTCGGGTGCTGATGCTGGTTGTGCTGTGTCTGCCGCTGGGCTATCTGCGCTTTGACAGTTGGCAGGCTCAGCCTAATCCGCTGGCAGACAGGCTCGAGCAAATCGTCACCCTCTCAGGCATCAGCGACGGGCGCTACCTGACCCTGGATACGCCCAAAGGTGTGCAGGTATTGCTTTCCCCCAGTGGCGTTGTAGATGCGGGTCGCGCAACGCTGACAGGTCGTCTGGTCGAACCACAGGGTAAGCGCAACCCGGGAGGCTTTGATTTTCGGGGTTACCTGAAGCGGCGCGGGGTAGAGGCGCAGCTTTTAGTGCGTGAGGTCGAAGGGTTTCAGCCTGCCAGGCTCTCCTTAAAAGAACGCCTGCGTCAGGGTGTCACGCGGGGCTTATCCGAGCGGCAAGCAGCGCTGATGCAGGCCATGACGCTGGGCATTCGTGACGACCTGGGCGAATTGCGGGATATCTTTAGCGCCTCGGGACTGGCGCATATCCTGGCCCTCTCGGGTTTGCATGTAGGCATTCTGGTCTTGGCCCTGGGGCTTTTGCTGAGCCCTTTGGGGCAGAAGCGCTATCCCGTACTGATTGTGCTGATTATTGGCTTTGTGCTTTTGGTCGGGGTGACGCCCAGTATTTTGCGGGCTGCGGCGATGGCTATTGCCGTGCTGGTCTCTTTGTGGCTGGGTAGTGGTCGCATCGATGTCTGGGCTTCATTGGCTTTGTCTGCGCTGATTGTGTTGCTGCTGTATCCCAGTTGGCTCTTTGATTTGTCCTTTCAACTCAGTTATCTGGCAGTTGTGGGTATTTTACTCTTTACTACGCCGCTGATGCAGCTCTGTTTCGGGCAGGAAGATGCCAGTGGCAAGTGGTGGCACTGGAAGCAGTTACTGGTTGGCAGCATGATGGTGAGTTTAAGTGCGCAGGCACTCACCCTGCCTATTATTGCCAGCAGCTTTGGCAGTTTGCCAATGTTTAGCCCGCTGGTGAATGTTTTTGCCATACCCCTGGCTAGTCTGATGGTTCCGCTGGGCTTTCTGGCGGGTGTGCTGCATCTGGTACTGCCGCTACTGGCAGGTCTGGTGAACCTGCTGACTGGACTTCTGGCTGGGGCTCTGATTGGTCTGGCAGATATGGGCTCGAGCCTGCCCAACCTCATCTGGGGTGAGGTATCTGCCTTGGGTTACGGGTTTTTTTATATTGCCATGCTGGCGCTGACGCTGATGCTCTACCAGCGTCTCAAGATCTGGCAAGCACTGTTGGTGGTCATCACGGTGGTGCTCTGTTCGATGGTCAGCCCGGGGCCGAATCCTGTGCCGGAAATCGTGTATTTTGACGTGGGTCAGGGGGATAGCTCGCTGATTCGTCTGCCCGGACGCACCGAAATCCTGATTGATGGGGGTGGTAGTCCCTTTAGTGACTTCGATGTAGGCAAGCGCATTGTGGTGCCTGCTCTTAAGGCGCTGGGAGTGAATCATCTGGAACTGGTGATTGCCAGCCATCCTGATACCGATCACATCGAGGGCCTTATCAGTGTATTGGATGAGATGTCGGTGGGTATGCTGCTGATTGGCGTACCCGAGCCAGGCAATCCGCTATTTGACGCACTGATGGCAGCGGCAGCGCGCAACCATGTGCCAGTCAGAGAGGTCGTGCGGGGGGAAATACTCTATCTGGGAGATGCAGCTCTCGAGATTCTCAACCCACCCCGCCTGGCCTACGACAACGATAATGATAACTCAGTGGCCTTTGTACTGCGCTATAAGAATGTGCCTAAGGCTGTGTTTCTTGGGGATTTGGGCGTAACGGTTGAAGCAGACCTGGCTTTTCCTGATGTCGATATTCTGATGGCAGGGCATCATGGCTCGAGGCATTCCACAGGTACAGCTCTCCTGAATGCTACCCAGCCCAGACACGTGGTGATTTCTTACGGGCGCAATACCTACGGTCATCCGCACCCCGACGTGCTGGCGCATATTGAGGCAGTGGGGGCCATGATTCACGAGACCTTTAAGCAGGGGGCGGTGCGCTTGCCGCTTCGCTAAGGGTATAGCCCATACTTGCCTGAAGTTCAAGCAGTTGACCAGCGGACCCGACAAAGCGCCTGAGCACTTCGGTACATGCCGTCTGAACCTGAGGCTGGCAGACAATGCCCACGGTTGGTCCCGCACCTGATAAAAAAGCAGCATAGGCCCCGGCAGCCAGGACCTCCTGCCGGCAGCGCGCCAGACCGGGTACCAGTGCCTCGCGGTAAGGTTCATGAATGACATCTTGCGAAGCGACCCGCAGGATTTCAGGTTCATTCAGAGTGATCGCCAGACTCCACAGAGCGGCTCGGCTGGTGCTGAAAACAACGTCGGCCCTTGTATATTTGGTGGGCAATGCGGCGCGAGCCTCACTGGTTAAAAGCTGAAAATCTGGTACGGCAAAGATCAGCTGCCAAGAGGCTGGCAAAGGCAGCGAGCGACACAGATAGCGCTCGTTATCCTGCAAGGCGGATACGGTGAAGCCACCAAAAACGGCTGGTGCGACATTATCAGGGTGGCCCTCGAGCCTGGCAGCAAGTTGAAAGACCTCCTCGCGCCCCAGTGCGCCGTCCATGTGGGCATCGGCCAGCGCAATACCAGCGACCAGCGCGGCAGATGATGAACCCAGGCCACGTGCTAGTGGAATGGGGTTGCCGACGTAAAAGGTCATTTTGGGTGCAGCACGCCCCAGCTTGTGAAACGCTGCCTGGAAGCCCTGATGAATCAGATTATCAGGACTATCAGGCACAAAGCCCTCACCCTGATAGAAAAGATGATCGCTGGCAGAAGCTTCAGCCTGAACCTCAAGGTAGAGCGACACAGCCAGACCCAAAGCGTCAAAGCCTGGCCCCAGATTGGCACTGGTGGCGGGTACGCGGACACGTAACATGATGGGTAGCCTAGCACGTCTCTATCAATGACAAGAAATTGAGTAATGACTCGAGTCATTGCTTGTAGCACAGTGTGGTAAATGTAACAAATCCTGGTAGAAAAGCTAATTTTGACGCTTTTTTAACGCCTGTGGTCTAGGCTGTTGTCACAAAGCGTTCGTCCATCGTCGTTTCAGATGCCGCATTACTGGCAGCAGCATCCATTTTTGTTTTAGCAGGTATTTCGAACGCTTTGCTGAAAGGGGAAGGACATGATCGGTCGGCGTTTCAGGAAGGAAAAAACCAGTGAATAAGCGTAACAGGCGTATTCCCTTGGGCCTCGTCATAGGTCTACTGGTACTACTGCTAACGGCAGCACGCTGCAGGGTGGACGAGCCAATTAGGGCGCGTATCCTCCCTAAAGAGCAGACAGTAAGTCTAGGGACGACAGTAGAGCTTTATGCAAGTATGAGCTATTGGGATGGCAAGCCTATCTCACCACCTGCAGACGCCTGGTTTTGGTCACTAGACGCGCGTCCAGTGGGTAGCAGCGCTGTTATTGAAGTGAATGAGCTGGGACGTGGGGCGCAATTTGTGGCAGATGTGGCAGGTGAGTTTGTCGTTACGCTCAATGTGACGTTTATAGATAAGGTGTATGTGGCTTTGGCAACCATCACGGTTGCTGCCTGAGGCAGGTGGCGACGTTTCAGGGGCGAACAGGTTGGGTACGCCCAAAATTCAATGGA
>CAZZPQ010000159.1:0-2904 GCA_964655595.1 uncultured bacterium | reverse complement strand
GCAGGTGGCGACGTTTCAGGGGCGAACAGGTTGGGTACGCCCAAAATTCAATGGAGGTTTTTATGATGGTTTCAATGACAAAACGGCTAGCGATGATCGCTATCAGCATTCTGCTAATGGCAGCCGCCTGTAACCAGACTGCGCCGCCGACCGGTCCGGGTGGGCCGGGAGAGCAGACGCTGATGCCTGATGGGGTATTCGTTAGCGAAGATGATGTTGTTATAGCGACGATGGAAGGCAGTCTCGAGGAGGCTGTGGAAGTTTTTATCGATCCGGTTACCGCGCCCGAAATGCCTTTGCCGGCTACGGTTAGATCGGCGGGCAAGTTCTTTCGTTTTGGTGCCAAGCAGGACACCTATGGCGAAGCGAATCCATTTGTCCTGGCTGTGCCAGTGCCGGATGGGGTAGATACCAGCAAGCTGGCCCTGGCAATTCTACTTCAACCGGAGGATGTGACCGAAAATGACCTTGACAGACCATTCTGGCAGGTGCTTGAAGGTGTTTACGATGCGGATAGTGGCTATTTTATAACTACGTTGCCGTTTCTGGCAGAGAAAGGTCGGATTATCGTCCTTTTAGAAACCGAGAGCTACACGTCGCCTGTTTTGGATGCGACGACTACGCTGGAAGGGCAACAGCTTGATACCGAATTCACTTTCAGCGCAAGCTGTGTTAGTTTTAACGATGCAGATGTAAACAATCGCTCCATTAGCTGTAGTGCAAGTGACAGGGCTGACCTAGAGGCTGCGCTGGATACAGCCTTTGGGGATTATGATGGTCTGGGTTTTGTCAAACCCTACCTGCGGCGCAGTATTGATGCAAGCCTCACGAGTTTTTCACTAATTCCGCCCCGTGTGAATGTAGTCCTGACCTCTGAATATCAGGTGGAACTGCGCCCCATTAGAGATGTTGACCCTGGTGCAGAGCGCTGGCCCTGTGGCAGTGATGGCAGTATCACCAATCTTGGCGGCTATAGTTCCGGTTCACGGTCGTTTTTTGTCTGTATCGATAGCGGTGGTGTGGATACTCGAGCGGTTGAAGTGGCGCGACATGAATACTTCCATGCAGTGCAGTTTGGTTATAGCAAAGTGCGCTCGCAAGCCAAACCTCTCTGGGTCTTAGAGGGTACCGCTGTCGCGTCTGAGAATTCTTTGGCAACTATGACACGGGATGCTGGTCGGTCTATCCGTCCTGTCGATGTGCGCTTGAGTGCTGATAGTACACCATCGCTTATTGAGTATTTGGCGCAGGATTTCTTTGTCTTTGCAGGTCAGGAACTGGGACAAGGTCTGGGTTACCTCCGCCAGATATTTACCAGGGGCGCTCGTACGCAAGACGTGGACGCAGGTCTGAAGGCTTTGGGCTTTGGTGGCGGTCTTCCTGAGATGTACTGGCGCTGGGCAAAAAACCAGGCCTTTGAAAAAAGACGCGATTTGGGCGGTACGTTTAGCCGCACAGCTTGCAGCTTTGATAGCCGGACAGCGACAGCAGAAGCCATCGATTACAGCTACATCGCTGCCCCAAGTAACCGCACGATAAATTTACAACCATTGCAGTCTAAGGTCATCAGAGTCAACCTGGCTGCGCTTGCGAGTGATGCTTACGACTCACAGGTGAATGTTGCTAGTAGCTCGAGTGCTGTCAAAGCCAAGCTATATGACAGTGCCAATGCTGGCACGACTGCTTGCCGCAATCAGCCAGATGGTCGTGAATATGCTCTGTCTGTAGCTGCTGGTCAGTCACGCACCGTTTATGTTCTCATAAGCAATACCAGTCTTTCTGCAAATGCCAGTGTTACGCTTGACTTTCCGAGCGCAGCGCCCATGCTTGAGATTCAAAACCCAGCAGCTAATGCCATATTTGATGAAGGGAACACAATCAGCTTCAAGGCTTTAGCGACTGGCTTTAAGGGTGTAAATCCTGACAGGCTCAGCATCAGTTGGCGCTATACTCGAGCCGACGGCGTGCCCTTTACTTTTGCCACCTCAGCTAATGGCGAGACAATTTCACGTGATAGCTTCTGTGACGGTAGCTACACCGTAACGGCAGAGGTTATGAACGCCAGTGGTTCGCAAACCGCTTCTTCTACCGTGAGCTTTATCGTTCGTGACCTTGGTGCCAGTAATCCTCCTGCCCAGTGCGCACCTAGCATCAGCATTGTAGAGCCAGCAGCAGGCAGCACCTTTGCTGTGGGGCAGGATATCCCACTGAGGGCAATCTTTTCAGATAGCAGTAACTTCGCCACCCCCCGCTACCCCATCATCTGGCGGTTGGATGGTCCAGAAGGCATGATTATTGGTAACGGTCCGGAAGCGGTCACGAAGCGGGGTGAAGGTACACATGTTATCTACGTCTCTTATGGCGCTGCCAGCGATACAGTGACCATTAACGTCATCGATACAACAGCTCGCCCACCGACAGCAACCATCACCAGCCCAGAAGACGGCGCGACCTTCTCCTGGTTTGAAGAGGGTGCGTACACCGGTGGCCACACCGTGACTGTTAGCGGCACGGGTGTCAGCGACGGCGGTTCAACACTGTCCGGAAGTTCGCTGACCTGGGCGATACGACTGCAGGGCTCGAGCACCTGGTTAGTGCAGGGTACAGGTATTTCCAGAGATATTGACTTTCAGTGGTCAAGCTGCGGCTGGCAGACCTGGGAGGTTCGCTTAGAGGCGAAGGATTCTGAGGGTCTTTCTGGTTTCGATTATATCGAAATCAGTGTGCAGCCTCCCCCGTGCTAAAGGCAATTAAGTTACTCCCTAGTGACCTTGCATGATGCTATTTGGTCTATCTGTACTCACTCCACTCGGCCATGTTTGCAAGCCTGCAAACATGGCCGAGTGATACTTATACCGGTTCCGGATAAATCATTGGGTTTATCCCAATGATTTATCCCGAGCA
>CAZZPQ010000158.1:0-7505 GCA_964655595.1 uncultured bacterium | reverse complement strand
ACAGCTCTTCAGCGAATAATACGGAGCCCGATAAAGTGATTACAGATTTGAAAAGCAGTTCCTCAGTTCCTAACGCTCTGCTCCGGATAAATCATTGGGATAAACCCCTTGATTTATCCGGAACTGGTACAACATCACTTGGAAGATCATTATATTCTTGATCGGTCAGCATTACCCCAACTCCCCACTTACCATGAATTGCAATAACCAAGGTATCAGAGGTGTACTCTACAAGGCCCATTAAACCTAAACCAAAGCCTTCTCTTTCACAATAGTCCGGTAACTTTTTGAAGCCAAAATTGAAAAACGCCGTCCTGAACGCAAAAACACCACATTTTTCAGAAATTTGGATACATCTGAGAAATGTCGCTCTGGACGAACTTTCTAAAAAACGTTCCAGACTATTACTTTCAAAAACATCTTTCTCAAATGCCTCATCCGTTGAAACACTAAGCGGCGGTGTAAAAATCTTGATTTCAATCAGTGTCTCCGATACTATCCACAAGTTGTGGCAACTTATACGCTTCCTTGCTGGGTTTGAGTGGTCTCGGTAGCCAGTAGGGTCTGCGGGTTCCATCGGGGCTGTATTCACTGGCCTTGCGAGTTTTGGCGAGCCACTCGTGGTAGCTCTGGTGAGACTTGGCGGTATCGACAAACACATCTCCATGCCTGTCACTGGGATGCGCTCGCTCGATACGCACCGCCTGATGCCAGCAGTGCATGCCGCTAACAGGGTCAGGGTGAACCTCAAAGGTCACATTCTGATGTACACCGACATCACTCCACCAGATACGGCTGGTATCGCTGTCGCTGCTCTCATAGGGACTAACGCCTTTTTCCTTGGTCATCTGCCAGTTACTACCCTCATTGTGTAAGCTGACAACGTTACTGAGGCTGCGGTTACCCCCATGCTGATCATCCAGACGCCAGCGCCCGAAATGATGGCTACAAGCTACGATATCCGGACGAATGCCCTCAGTCAGCCAGGCTTTGACCACAAAGTAGCCAATGCGGGTATTGACCCTGACCAGATCACCCGTTTTTACACCAATGCTCTTCGCCCGACTTGGGTGTAGCCAAAGGGGATTAGTGTGGGCAATTTCATCAAGCCACTTGCTGTTGGCACTGCGAGTGTGAATCTGAATAGGCAAACGGAAGTTAGGCAACAGACAGATTTCACCGTCCCGTAAATTCTCGGGGTGTACATGGCTTTTGATATAGGTTGGCAGAGCATACTCGGGCCAACCCCAGTCGCGGAGCGTAGGGCTGTAGAACTCGAGCTTGCCAGAGGGCGTAGGCCAGCCGCGCTTGATCTCAGCCTTGATTAAGACCCCAACAGGTTTGCGCCCCTCAGCATCTGGGTCGGTGCTGGGGCCACTGGCAGCACTACGACTGTAGACGACGCCGTTTTCTACTCGCACGTCCTCGAGTTCTTTTTCGGGAACAGTTTCAAGATACTTGGCACTTGGATCACTGGTAATTTCAAACGCGCCATAACGCCGCATATACTTCAGTGGACTCAGCTTCTCTTTAGCGGCCGCTTCTGGCAGTCCTGGCACGCTACGCTCAAAGACATAGCCGTAAAAATCATCGATGCTCATCTTTTCGCCGGGTCGCTCTGGCTTTTCAAAGTACTTGCGGATATCCAGGGCGGCGTCGGGGTCAATGCGCCAGCTCAGCTCATTCCAGAATTCGTTCTCCTCCCAGACTTCCCCCGGGTTGACATCGCGGGTATCCTTGAAAGTTTTACCGGTACGCTCATAGTACTCGCGCATGACCGGTTGTCTGAAGCCAATCCACTGGCTGGTGGTTACTTCCTGACTTTGAATGTCATGGCGCTCGGTAGAATGCCCCATCGGCAAGACATAATCCGCAAACCAGGCGCTTTCGTTCCAGGTGGGTGTCAGTGCCACATGGCAGGCAATTTTAGCTTCATCCTGCAAAGCCTCGAGCCAGGTGAAACCATCCGGATTGGTCCAGACTGGATTGTAAACGCGGGTGAAATAAACCTGAAGCTTGCCGCGTCCTTCTTTGAGAAAATGTGGGAGCAGAATACTCATTTCATAAAACGCCAGCGGGTATTCATCGCTGATGTGCAGGTCCTGCCACCACTTTGGCCCTGGCGTTGGATGAGGAAAGGCTGGCTCAAACTTGTTCCACTTAGCAGGCCAGAAGCCACCTTGCGTGCCGATTGAGCCTGTCAGCGCGTGAAGAAGCATAAGGCTGCGCGCGATTTGCCAGCCTCCCTCGTTGCCTGCACCAGCACTGCGCCAGTTATAGCTACTAAAGCGCGTGCCCGCCCTGGCGACCAGTTGCGCCACCTGTTCGATAGTGGACTGACGCACGCCGCTTTCTTTAGCAGCAAAGTCAAAGCCGTACTCCAGATAAAGCGTTTGCAGTACCCCTTCAAAGTTTTCAAAGCTGGGCTCGAGTTCTGGGTGCTCGGCCAGCATATACTCCTGCCAGTTCCACCAGTCATGGATAAAGTCACGGTCATACTGGCCGCTCTGAATCAGATAATTGGCTATCGCCAGAATAATGGCAGTTTCCGTACCGGGATAACTGGGCAACCAGTAATCGGTGCTTGAAGCGGTATTGGATAAGCGCGGGTCAAAGGTGGCGATTTTGCAGCCACGCTTCTTGGCCTCCACAATGCGCTGGGCATGTGGGTTGAAGTAGTGTCCACTCTCGAGATGTGCACTTATCATGAGGATAAAGTCAGCTTCGGCGAAGTCAGGCGAAGGTCGGTCGAGCCCCATCCAGAAGGTATAACCTGCACGGGCATTGCTCGAGCAAATATTGGTGTGGCTATTATGCCCGTCAACACCCCAAGCCTGCAAAACACGGTTGGTATAGCCGTCTTCACCTGGACGGCCCACATGGTAGACCGTGCCTTTACCTCCGGTCGTGACGATATCACTGCGTATGCGTGCCGAGATATCATCCAACGCTTCATCCCAAGTCACTCGCTGCCAACGCCCCTCACCACGTTTACCCGCACGCTTTAGCGGGTGCATGATACGGTCTGGGTCGGTCAGCTGATTATGTGTGGCTGGTCCCTTGGCACAGTTGCGCCCTCTCGAGCCCGGATGCAAGGGGTTTCCCTCTATCTTGCGTATCTGGTGAGTTGTCGTATCGACATAGCTCAGCAGCCCACAGGCGGCCTCACAGTTAAAACAGATGGTCGGTATAAGTTTGTAGTTGCGCTCTTCCCGCTTGGGCCAGGCGCGGCTATCAAGTTCCGTCCAGCTTTCCCACTGCAGCGTAGGGGGAAAACTACTCAAGCCAATTTCACTGGGGCCAGGAAACTCTGTAGCATGCCCCTGTGCTGAGGCATAGACTGGCCCCTTGTCACTTATCAGCAACCGAGGCTTGCCCTGTAGTTTTTCCTTGAGCTTTTCTCCAAGTCGTTTAAGATTCATAAACCTTCCTTAGGCGAGCGGGACGCTTTGCCCGGCCTGAACATAGGCATGTTCAAAAGCGAAAAGTCCTGCCAAGGCGGCGATAGCCGCTAGAATGAGACCGATAGGGTTTGATACCAACACAATAATAAGAACGGGCAGTAAGCCACCCCCCAAAATGCCCAACCAGAAATAGCGCTGGTAGCGACCTTCAGTCATGTGCTTGCTGGCAACTCTAGCATGACTCGTTACGTGAGGCAGAGCAATTTCGCCCCAGGTAGTCAGAAAATGCACGCCAGCACTTACCGCCAGGGTCCACAGGCTAAGGCTAACAAAACCTGGATTGGCAAAAGCACCCAAAATACCCAGTGTGGCCGCACCCGCCAGTAGTGCCTGCAAACCCAGATGAAAGGGTAAAAGCGGATTTTGCCACAGGTCGCGGGCTTTGCTTTGGGCAAACAAAAAAGCGGTGTAAACACTGGTCATAAGCGCGACTGGCAACATGAGCCAGATCAGCAAGCGCTGCAATCCCAATTGCCCCGTCAAAGAGCCGAACAGCCATAGCAGGAGCAGTAAGCTATAAGCTGCAATGATAAACGCACCCCGCGTCAGCCAGCTCTGCCACTGCGGACGGGTAAAAATCTTGTAAAAGCGCCAGGGATGGGTCAAATCCCAGATAAGCACCGCGCCCGTAGCTGCCAGAAAGACACCTGCCACCAGCGGTGCAAGCCACTGAGCAAGGACGCTTGTCAAGGGTAGTGCACCCAGCAGAATCGCTATACAGAGGTAAAACATCACCCCTGAAGCAATAGACTTGGTCCAGGTATAAAGGCTGACGCGGAAATCCCAGGGGCGCTTGTGGTTAAAGTCATAGGCCAAAAGGGCGGCAGCGGTATTATTGGTACTCCAGCCCGCAGGCATACCACTGGCAATCTTGCCCTGAGCCAAATCATTTTGCTGCTCACTCCATTGAAAGAGACCTCCTTCAGGAGTACTGGCTGCCAGTGGGTCCAGCGTGGCCTGATCAATACCGACATAGTACATTTTCGGGGCGGTGTTTTTTTCTGGCCTGCGCACATTCACGCGCTCACGCCCGATAATCTGCGCCACCTTACTGCTGGGATCATTCATGTCGCCAATCAGAATCGCTTCAACCGGACAGACCGAAACACAGGCTGGCTCGAGCCCGACATCAAGTTTGTGAGCGCAGAAATTGCACTTTTCTGCACTACCATCTTCTGGATTAATAAAGATGGCATCATAGGGACAAGCGGCAATACAGGCCTTGCAGCCTATACAAGCCTCTTTGTCAAAGTCAACCAGGCCATCATGCCGCTGATACATGGCGCTGGTTGGGCAGGCGGTCACGCAAGGTGGATTGCTGCACTGATTACAGCGCGTAATCTGAAAGTTGCGACTGACATCTGGAAAGCGCCCCGTTTCAACCTGCTTGACGTAGGTTCGGTTGACACCCAGTGGCACTTCGTTTTCACTTTTACAGGCAACCGTGCAGGCGTGACAGCCTATACAGCGGCTCTGATCCAGGACTTTGCCCCACTGTGGCGGCGGCGTGAAACTACGTTCGAGTTCAATTAGTTGCATATCACATACCCTTATCCAGCCTGATTTGCACCAAAACATGACCCAACCTCGAGCGCTGCTCACCCTCGCAGGTTCTTTTCAGATACCTCAGTGCCATAACTTTGACCTCAACTTAATAAAATCATCTTAGTTTAGCGAAAACCAAGATATAATTTCAAATAACATTATATTATATTTATATAAGTGATACTAATATCTTAAACCGGTTCCGGATAAATCCTTGGGTGTATCCCGAGCAGGACGTTAGGGAGCGGGGATTGCTCTTCAAATCCGTAATCAATTTTTCGGGCTCCATATCACCGCATGGCTTCGGTCCTGCAGCCTCAGCTCGGTATTAATTTGGGACTGCCGCGTATAACTTTGTGCCTGAGCCAGCCTGGCTGCGCAACTCAAAAATCCCACCTCGCCATTCGATACGCTCTCGCATCTGTTTCAGACCTAATCCACCAGCTGTCGTTACACGATCCGAAATGCTACTAATATCAAAGCCGATACCGTCATCCATGACACTAATAAACACCTGACCCTCTCCGGAAGCACCCAGTACCACCTCGACTTGCTTAGCAGTCGCATGCTTGGCAACGTTATTCATGGCTTCCTGAAAGATGCGAAAGAGAACGACTTCGCTCTTGGGATTAAGCTCAGGTAATGGGTTCAGACTCAGCTGAACTTGCAGGTTATTCTGCTGCCCAAAGTCCGAACAGTAGCGCTTGATAGTCTCAACAAAACCGTGGCGTTCGAGCTCGACTGGGCGAAGCGCAAATATACTGCGCCGCACTTCCTTGATGAGTTCACGGAGTGTTGTCTTGGTCGCCCCGAGTTCAGCCTCTGCCTTCTGTAGATCACTGTTTAGCAAACGACCCACCAAATCCAGCTTTAAAGCACTAAAGGCCAGTGTTTGCGCTACCCCATCATGAATCTCACGAGCGATGCGTGCGCGCTCTTCGGCAATAGCCAGCTCTTCAGATTGCAGATAGGCCCGCGCATTGCGCACTGCCAAACTTACCTGACCAGCCACCAAGTCCAGAAAAGGCAGACTGGCAGCGTCAAAGTGACCCTCGCCTGGATGAGCCAGCAGTACAATACCAAGAAGCTCCCGATCAATTTTTAGAGGCAAAAATACAGCACTATTGGCCTCATGCAGCAGCGCTTCACAGGAGTACTTTTCTTCTCTACTTAGCGCATGCGACACTCTTGGCTCGAGCGTTTCAGCAGCTTCGGCGACCAGTCCGCCTTCTATGCGCAAAACCTGAGCCATTGACGAGCTAGCTCCAAGGCAGCTAGATAAATGCAATGACCCATCTTCATCCGCCAGGAATACCGCACCCGTAGCAGCATCGATACGACCCATGAGCTGTGTCAGCAACGTTTTGAGTAAGCGCTCAAGGTTGCCCTCAGCACGAATGCTACGGTCAACTTCTATAAGTGTTAAGAAGTCTCGGGTACGACTGCGGGTCGCTTCGGTAACAGCTGACAGTTCAGAGCTCAAAATACCAAAGCTCTCGCGCTGTTCACCGGACGGTGCAGTTTCATAGTAGGCATGAATACTACCGTCAGGTCGATTCGCCAAATTCAAGGCGGTACTGAGCACCCAATAGATTTTGTCTCCAAGCACTATCTTTTCGGATACAATCCCCTCATGCCTGAGCGTTTGGTCGCGCCTCATGGCATCCTGCAAAAGTACCTGGTTCAGACCGAAACTCTGTGTAACCCTAGACCCACTCGAGTCAAGAAAAACCACCGCACCACTAGCCCCAGTAACCTGGCTGATACCTTCACTGGCAGCAATCAAGACCGTTTCCAGATCAGGGGCTGTGGCGAACTGCTCAGTCACACTCTGCAAGGCGCGAAGCAGAGCATGGCTATCCTTAAGCTCACTATAAAGCTGGCGCAAGGTTTCCTGTGCCTCTTCCCGCAGCTGCACCTCCGCAGCGATCCAGTTCAGTGTCAGGTAAGTTACTGTTGGCCCCACAATGCCATAAAAGAGCAGCATCGACCAGAATTGCCAGCCATTACTCCCCAAAGGCACGATGGTAAACTGATAAAAAAGTACCACCCCCATAATGGTAATTGGAAGCCAGAACCTCGCCAGTTTAATGCGGGGATAAAGGCGGCTCTGTCTGTTTGGGCTTGTCGGACTCACTTCCGCACTTTTTTGGGACGAAACTCACTCATCAGGTAAGGATAGGCCAGGATATACACGGCGAACATAACCCCAAACTGTACCCACAAACTGTTGAGCGCCGGGACACCCAAAAGGCTTAACAGCAACATGATTACTGCCACCGAGACAGCAAAAACCATTGACTTAAGGACTAGCCGAACAAGTTTGCCGGCTGTCATCTTACGAGCGTCTTCATAGGACTGGCGCTCGGCTTTGCGTTCTTTTTTACTCTTTTTTTCTGGCATAGAGCCTAGTTTAGCAAGCACTGCCTGATGATGTCACATTCAGCCAAGAATATCTGCAGCCTCTGCATCTGTTACCACCTCAGACACCTCAGA
>CAZZPQ010000157.1:0-7540 GCA_964655595.1 uncultured bacterium | reverse complement strand
CCGAGATGCGCTTATTTATCACTAAGCACTTCGTCATGTGCTATACTGCCAGATTAGTGCCTGGGCTGACATCGTCCTATTGTGATACAGCTTGGGTAACCCATCGGGCATCAGCCCCAAGGAGTATTTTATGGCAATTAGCGGTGAAGAAAAACTGACTATCATCAGTGATTACGGTAACACCCCACAGGATACTGGTTCAACCGAAGTTCAGGTTGCACTTTTAACGGCAAAAATTACTGCCTTAAGCAAACACATGCAAAGCAATAAAAAGGACTTTCATTCGCAGCGTGGGCTTTTAAAGATGGTGGGGCAGCGCAAACGTCTTCTTAGCTATCTGGAGAGAACCAACTATGATGGGTATAAGGAGCTTATTCAGCGCCTTGGTTTGCGCCGCTAAGCCTGTGGTTGAGACAAAACAGACCAATCCGCAGAACTGAGTCAACCAGCGAGGCACTGCCTCGCTCATTTATTTTGAGAAAACTAATCTAAAGGAGTTTACATGAATATTCCCCAAGCGAAACGCTACAGCACTCTGCTGGGCGAACGGGAGCTGATTATTGAAACCGGCAAATACGCCAAACAGGTTTCCGGCAGCGTCATAGTCAGATACGGTGACACCGTGGTGCTGGTTACTGCCCAGATGTCACCCAGCACCTTCCCAGGCGACTTTTTGCCCTTAACCGTGGAATACGAGGAGCGGCATTATGCCATTGGCAAGATTCCTGGCAGCTTTCAGCGCCGCGAGTCGCGCCCTGGTAACCAAGCCATTTTGAATGCACGCATCACTGACAGGCAAATTCGCCCTCTTTTTCCCAAGGGTCTGCGCAATGAAGTGCAGGTCATCATCACCGTCTTAAGTGCTGACCGCCAGAATGATCCTGGCATGATAGCCGCTATCGGCGCTTCGGCAGCGCTCAGCATTAGCGATATTCCCTGGGATGGCCCCACAGCTTGTGCCAGCGTTGGCTACCACGAGGGTCAGTATATTATCAATCCCAGCCTGCAGCAGTTACAAAATGGTTCACAACTCGAGCTAACCATTGCCACCACCAAAGATGCGGTACTGATGGTTGAAGCCAGTGCCAATGAACTCTCCGAAGATGTCATGGTGGGAGCTATCAGCTTTGCTCAGGAACAGCTACAAAGCGTAATCACGCTCATCTCACAAATGCAGGCAGACGTCGGTGCAGAGAAGGCCGAGTTTGAATCCTCTGTCAGCCTGCCCGAGGATGATGTTGAGCTTATGAAACAGGAAGCGACTGCTGGCAACCTGCGTGAGGCCTTGCTTACAACTGGCAAACACGAGCGCAGCCTGGCCATTAAGGGGCTTCGTGATGGCATTATTGGCAAATACGTTCCTGATGCTGAAGTCGAAGGTGCAGCAGAACGCATCACTCAGCTCAAACAAGCTTTTGCCAAAGCAGAACAGCAGGAATTGCGGCGTTTAATCCTCGAGGAAAACCTGCGCTCGGATGGGCGCAGTCCCAGCGACATCCGCCCTATCTGGATTGAAACCGATGTTTTGCCTACCGCGCACGGCTCAGCAGTCTTCACACGTGGCGAGACCCAGGTTCTGGGAGTCACAACGCTCGGCACAGGCAAGGACAATCGTCTGGTTGACGATTTGGGTCTGGATGATTATGAGCTCTTTATGCTGCACTATAATTTCCCACCTTTTAGCACCGGCGAAGCCAAGCGCCTGAGAGGTACCTCGCGGCGTGAGCTTGGGCACGGTAACCTCATCAAGCGTTCGCTCGAGCGCATGCTGCCCAGTCAGGAAAGCTTTCCCTACGTGATCAGAGTCGTCGCGGAAACCCTCGAAAGCAATGGCTCGAGTTCCATGGCTTCTGTCTGTGCTGGCAGTCTAAGCCTGATGGACGCAGGTGTACCCATCCGCAAACCCGTCGCAGGCATTGCCATGGGCCTGGTCAAGGAAGGTGAAAACTTCAAGATTCTCAGCGATATTCTGGGGTCAGAAGATGCCCTTGGAGACATGGACTTCAAAGTTACCGGAACCCGCGATGGCATTACCGCACTCCAGATGGACATCAAGATTAAGGGTATCACGGCCCAGATCATGCAAGGCGCTCTGGCCCAAGCTAAAGAGGGGCGGCTGCACATTCTCGAGCTGATGGACAGTGTCATGAGCGAAGCCCGTCCAGAGGTATCCAGCAAAGCCCCTCGCATACTGCAAATGAAGATTCCCAGCGATAAGATCGGCACCGTCATTGGCCCCGGCGGTAAGCAGATTCGTGAACTTGAGACTTACGGCGTGCAGATTGATATTGAAGAAGATGGCACCATTCGCATTTACAGTGAAAAGAGTGAGGCAGCCAACCAAGTTAAAAGCATCATCGAAGGCTTGACTGCCAGCGCCGAAATTGGCAAAATCTATGAAGGTAAAGTCGCTAAAATTACCGAATTTGGTGCCTTCATCACCCTGTTTCCTGGAACCGATGGACTCCTGCACATATCTCAACTTGCCCAGGAGCGCGTCAACCGAGTCGAGGACATCCTTAAAGAAGGCGAAAGCATCAGCGTCAAGGTCAACGGAATTGACGACCGTGGCAAAATCGACCTTGTACGCCCAGAGCTAGAAGGCTTAGTTGCCCCACGCCGTCTCGGCAATCCTGGTCGTGAACGCAACCGCAATGACCGCGGTCCCAGACGCGATCGTAACCCACGCTAAAAAGACTTGTGCCGCTTTCCTCTCCAGCGGCTCACATCTGGAGAGGCGAACTGTTTATAGCATTCAGCTAACGAATGTTATAAGGTCAAAATTATCAGTTTGAACCAAAAAAGGAGTTTTATGAAAACACAAGAGCGCAAATTGCGCATCATTCCACTTGGTGGTATGGGCGAAATTGGCAAAAATATGTTCGCTTTCGACTATGAAGAAGAGATCTTACTGGTTGATGGGGGTCTGGCTTTTCCTGACGCAGACATGCTGGGCGTCGATTTACTCGTACCTAAAATCGACTGGGTGGTTGAAAATGCTCACCGTATCAAAGGCTGGGTTCTCACCCACGGTCACGAGGATCACATCGGCGGCATTCCCTACATGCTCAAACTGCTGCCCAAAATCCCGATGTATGGCGCCAAACTCACCTTGGGGCTACTTAAAGGCAAGTTTGATGAGTTCAAGATCAATGAAAGCGATGTTGATCTGAGAGAAATTACCCCCGATGATCGGATCAAGGTAAGTAAGTTCTTCACAGTCGATTTCTTTCGTATGACCCACTCTATTCCAGACAACTCAGGCTTAATCATCCATACGCCACTTGGTCGAATTGTCCACAGTGGCGACTTCAAGCTCGACTTTAATCCTGCTGATGGCAAAACCAGTCACCTGCACAAACTGGCACAAGCAGGTGTCGAAGGTGTGCTGGCGCTGATTAGTGATAGCACCAGGGCCGAGGCTAAAGGCTACTCGCCTAGCGAGCGCGACGTCAAAAATGCGCTGGATGAAATCATCAAGAATGCCAAGGGTCGGGTTATTGTCACCACTTTCAGCTCACACTTGCACCGTCTGCAAAACATTATCTGGCTGGCAGAAGCCTATGACCGGCGCGTGATCATCGAAGGCCGCTCGATGGTAAAAACACTCAACATAGCCCAGGAACTTGGTTATATGCAGGTTAAGCATCCACTGGTCAATATTGATAATCTGGCCGAACTACAGGACGATAAAGTCCTGTTTTTGTGCACTGGTGCACAGGGGCAACCCATGGCCGCATTGTCACGACTGGCCAATGGCAGCCATGCCAAAATCAAACTCAAGCAAGGCGACACAGTCATCATGTCATCTCACCCCATCCCGGGTAATGAAGAAGCTGTAGGGCGCGTTATCAATCAACTTTACGAGCGCAATGTCAATGTCTTTTATCCACCAGCTTACAAGGTTCACACCTCGGGCCACGCTTATCAGGAAGAACTCAAACTCATTCTTGATTTGACCCGCCCCAAGTTCTTTATACCCTGGCACGGAGAAATCAAGCACCAGATGCAACACCAAAGACTTGCCCAAGGTATGAGCAATCCGCCTGAAAAGAGCCTGATTCCCAAAAACGGTGACATCATTGAAATCACCAAAGACAATATCAAAGTATCAGGTCAGGTGGAGGCTGGCGTTATTTTTATTGACAATGTCGGTAGTCGCGCTGGTGAAGCCATTACCGAACCCATTATCCGCGACAGGCAAACACTCTCGAGTGATGGCATTGTCATGGTCGTCGCTGTAATGGGGCGTCAACCCAGTGTCGAGGTGATCGCCAGAGGGGTCAGCAAAAGCAACGAGGGTATCATCAAAGAGATTGAAGGCATTGCCATGGACAGCCTCAAACGTGGCATCCGCGAAAAGCGCCGCGTCAATGACATCCGCGACGATATCTTTTACCCGGTTCGGCGCTATCTGCGCAAAGCTACTGGGCGCAATCCACTGATTGTACCGACCATTATTGAGGGATAGCCAATTCCGAGCCAGGCAAATTAGGTGCGGATTTGAAAAGCATGATGAGCCTTCGACTCTCTCTACTTCGGATAAATCACTCGCTCCAGAAATCGCTTGATGCTCCTGGAGCTATAGCTTTGACCGAATGACTCTGAGAGCTTTTAGCGTGTCCTGACGGGCCTGGCTTATAACATCCTCGAGCACCAGCAGGGCGTGATTATTGCGCTGCTGACAATCAAAGCCACTCACTGCCACATGGTCACCATGTTCATACAAGGCAATAGCACGCTCCAGTGGCACTTCATAGAGCACCATCACCTCGTCGCAATTGAGCATGTAGTCACTCAGCGCCTGATCGCAGTGAAGCAGGTAAACATCCTGAAACTCGCGGTCAGTCGCCGTTTCATACCTGCGCTCAACCTGCTGCGTCAGCAGGTATTCAATATCTTTGGGGCGTAACTGCAAGCCTAACTCCTCTTCGGCCTCACGCAAAACGTCCAGCAGGGTCTCCCCTGCACTGAAGTGCCCACCCACGCTGACATCAATCCGTCCGGGCTCGAGGTCCTTGCCAGCTGAGCGGCGCTGCATCAGCACAAAACGCTGCTCCTTGACAATCCACAGGTGAAAGCTTCGGTGCCAGTCTCCGTCTGCATGCACCTCAGCGCGGCGCTTTGTCTGGCCTGTGGGCAATCCTGAGTCATCCAGGACATCCAGGTATTCATCTGACTCGAGCATAGCCGTATTTTAACTTCTGTTTACCCGTGCGGTATAGAAAAACTCACTCAGCCGTCAGGCCATTGCAAGAATGAAGGGCTTGGCAAAGTTATAACAGGTTCATCCTGAACGCCTGCGAAGGGTCTGTAAAAGACAGATGCTTCGACTTCACCTCAACATGACGAAATGGTGGCCGACTTTCAAGAACCGGTAGAAAAAACGAGCCACTCAAAAAGTGGCTCGTTCCCGGCTTGAAGCTTTACTTACTGACCCACAAAGATCCTGATTTCATCCCAGGCGTCGTTGTAGAGCTGCTCTCTTACTGAATCCTGTTCAACGAAGAATAAACGCTCAAAGATTTCTGCCGATGGGTAGATACCCGGATCATCCAGAAGGTCGGGGTCAATCAGACCAAGTTCAATGGCCAGCCGATTGGGCGTCCCGTAAGCTGTGAAGTTGCTGATATCGGCGTTGACCTGTGGATCTAGGATGTAATCAATAAACACCTCAGCCAGCACCTTATTGGGCGCACCTGTCGGTATCGCCAGCAGGTCAATCCAGAAATAGGTACCTTCCTCTGGAATGACATAGCGATAGGTATCACAGTCACACTCTTCAATAATCTGAAAGATGTCACCGGAGTACTCAACGACGATATCTGCTTCGCCACGCAGCAACACTTCCTGACCGTCATCCTGATTGATGTAGACCACATTACGACCACGCTCAATCAGATAGTCTTTCGCCTCATCAATTTCTGCTGGATCGCTGCTGTTAGGATCATGGCCAAGCATCAGGAGTGCCACACCTATCATACCCCGGGTATCTTCGAGCCAGCTGACAGCGCCTTGGTAAGCAAACATCTGTTCCCAGGACGTAATTTCAAAGCCCACACGCTCAATGTTATAGCCAATCCCAATCGTGCCCCACTGGTAAGGAACACCGTAGTCATCATTGGGATCATAGTAAAGGCCAAGAAACTCGTCATCCAGGTTGGCAAAGTTAGGGATATTGGCCTTATCCAGTGGCAAAACCAGACCTTCTTCGATCATCAACGCCAAAACAGCAGAGCTGGGTACAACTACGTCATAACCCGGGTTACCCTGACGAATCCGCGCCAACATGTCATCGTCTGTTGGGAAAGTGTCATATTGGACACGCACCCCACATAGCGCCTCAAAGTTAGGAATGGTGTCTTCAGCGATATAGGTTGTCCAGTTATAAACCGTCAGTGTCTGTCCGGCAAAACCCTCGGGGCAGGTCCAGCTTGTCTGTGCCTGAGCCATACCTCCAAAAACCACCAGACTTAATAATAGTGCCAAGCGTCTCATAGCTAACTCCTTTCATTCACCCTAATGTCATCATGACTTTATACTGCGGTTCAAGGGACAAGCCCTTGAGATACAATCATATAGAGGCCTGAAGTTCACATCAAGTCATGGGCTTCAGAAAGAGTTCATCATGACACGTTCACAAAACCAGCAGTATCTGCTCAGCGAGCAATACAAATCAGCAAGCAACCTGAATGCTCGCATCGCATTACACGAACGCTTTAGCGAAAACAACCAGGACTTTCACCACTGGCTCTTTGATCTGATACAGGCACCCAGCAACGCCAAAGTACTCGAGCTAGGTGTGGGTTCGGCCCGTATGTGGCGAGTCAACCAAGCGCGTATCCCTACAGGTTGGCAGCTAACGCTAACCGATTTGTCGGCAGGCATGCTGAGCGAAGCGCAGCAAACCCTGACCAACGCAAACCTTGTTGCCACTTTTGCGCAGGTCGACGCGCAAGCCATTCCGTTTGAAACGGACAGCTTTGATCTTGTTTTTGCCAACCACATGCTCTACCACGTTCCTGATACCCGCCAGGCACTTCAGGAAATCCGGCGGGTTTTGAAGCCCGCTGGACGCCTGTATGCTGCCACCAATGGCAAAGCACATATGCTCGAGTTAAACGAACTCCTGCTGAACTTTGCTGAGCGCTCAGGAATCGCTACTGAAGTGCCGGATATGTCAGGCTTTTCGCTCGAGACTGGAGCCGAGCAACTCAAGGCTGTCTTCAGCAACGTGTCGTGGCATTCCCGGGAAGATGCTTTAGTCATTACCGAGGCAGAACCCCTGCTGGCATACATCCTATCCATGAGCCGCTTGCCGCCTGATTTAAGCCAGACTCAACCCCAGTTAATTGAAGCGTTCAGGCTCGAGCTCGAGCAGATGATTGCGCAAGCTCCGCTCCGTGTGCGCCGAGTCACGGGTGTTTATGAGGCGTGGTAAGTATCTGTATGGTTTGTTTGCAATTCTGTAAACAAACCCGAGTGGAGCAAGTACGGACCAACCATATAGCATTATGTAAAATGACTATGGAGTAACTTA
>CAZZPQ010000156.1:0-7647 GCA_964655595.1 uncultured bacterium | reverse complement strand
TCCTGATAAGCGAAAGACTGCCCCAAAGCCAGCAGACAAAGATGCAGACAAAGATAAAGAATAAAAGCACGCATGATTCGCCAGTATAAGCAATCTTCTGGTAGCTGTGGTCACTGGCAAAGGCCAGCGGCTAGCAAATCAGTGCATATTTCACGCAGCCGCCCAAGACCTCTATGCTAGGCTAGCGCGGTATGACGATTATTGAGGCGGTAATTTTAGGACTGATTCAGGGTATTACCGAGTTTTTACCAGTGAGTTCTTCGGGTCATCTGGTCATTGCCCAACAGCTCATGGGCTTATCCAAGGGGGCACTGACCTTTGATGTGGTGATTCATTTGGGAAGTCTGGCAGCCATTATGTGGCTTTTTCGCAGTGAACTCGCCCTGATTATAAAAGGTATCACGGGTGCAAAGACAGAGGAGGGTCGCACTGGACGGCGCTTGCTGCTTTTGCTGATTGTTGCCACCTTACCCCTGGTACTGGTGGGTTTAGTGGCCAGAGATCTTATTGACCGCGCCTTTTCAACGATCTGGGTTACGCCGATTATGCTCTATGCAACGGGGGCACTGCTACTTATTGCCGAGCGGTTTCCCGCCAGACTTAGCACAAATCACGAAAAAGACATCAGTTGGCAACGCGCTCTTTATATTGGCGCTTTACAGGTGCTGGCAGTGCTACCGGGTATGTCACGCTCTGGAATAACCATTGTAGCCGGTATGACCGCTGGACTAAACCGCGAACTGGCCTCGAGGTTTTCCTTTCTGATGGCAATACCTGCCATAGCTGGCGCTTCTGTGCTCGAGCTGCGCAGTCTGATGCGCGCCGAAGACCCCGGCATAGCTGGTCCAGCAGCCTTGATAATTGGCACGCTGGTTGCCGCGGTATCGACCTACTACGCTGTGGTGCTCTTTTTGCGCTTTGTCAAAAATCGGCGCTTGACACCGTTTGCTTACTACACCTGGATTTTAGCGACCATCGTGCTGGTAGCAGCCTGGTTTGGCTATATTGCCTAGGCTCGAGAAAAGTAGCTCTTAATACAGAGCCCGCTAAATTGATTACAGATTTGAAAACCAGTTTCTCAGTTCCTAACGCCCTGCTCGGGATATATCACTGGAATAAGCCCATTGATTTATCCGGAACCGGTATAACGGCTCATACCAGATCCTTTTTCAGCACATCACATCCTTGCCAAAATATGGCCTTAATACCTCAGGAACAGTGACCGAGCCATCTGCTTGCTGGTTGTTTTCAATAATCGCAGCCAGCATCCTGACCATGCCAAAGGCGCTGCCGTTTAGGGTATTCACCAGTTCAGGCTTGCCCTTGCCAGCTTTGCCCCCTTCGCGGTGGCGCGTCATGAGACGGCGTGCCTGAAAATCGGTGATGTTGCTGCAACTCGAGACCTCGAGCCATCTCTCCTGACCTGCACTCCAGACTTCGATGTCATATTTTTTCGCCTGGGTAAAGCCCATGTCGCCGCTGCACATACTGAGGCGGCGGTAAGGAAGCTTGAGCGACTCGAGCAGTGCCTCGGAAGTTTCGGTCATTTCCTCAAGAGCAGCGTAGCTGCTTTCAGCCGTGGTGAACTGCACCATCTCGACCTTGTCAAACTGATGCACGCGGTTAATGCCGCGCACATGCGCCCCGTAGCTTCCCGCTTCGCGCCGAAAACAAGCGCTGTGAGCAGTATACTTTAGCGGCAGGGCTTCCGTTGCCAGGATATCTTCCTGATGGATGCCTGTCAGAATCAGTTCGGAGGTGGGTATCAGATAAAAACCGTCCGAAACCTGATACATCTGGCCTTCCTTATCCGGGAGTTGACCCGTCGCAGTGGCACTGGTGGCGTTGACCATGAGTGGTGGGTTAATCTCGGTATAGCCGCGTTCGACAAGTTCATTAAGGCAATACTGGATGAGACTGCGCAGTAGCCGCGCCCCCGCAGCTTTATAGATGGGAAAGCCTGCCCCGGTCGTTTTGACACCTGCCTCGAGATCGATCCAGCCCCTAAGGATAGCAAACTCCCAGTGAGGCTGGGGGCTAAAGTCAAAAACGGGCTTGTCTCCCCATTCTTTAGCAACGACGTTATCATGCTCACTTTCACCATAAGGCACGCTTTCATGTGGGATATTGGGCATCTCGAGCATCAGTTCACTGAACTGCATTTGCAGGCTGCGGCTTTTCTCTTCTAAACGCTTGACCTCTTCTGAGACTTGCGACATGCTACGCATCAGTTCGTCAGCATTTTCACCTCGGCGTTTGAGTTCACCTATTTGCTTGCTGTTGGCGTTGCGAAGCGCTTGTTTTTCCTCGAGCTCCTTACGAAGCAAGCGGTGCTCTTCATCGGCAATCAAAAGCTGGTTTAACTTCGCTTCAGCAGCGTGCATCTGCTTGTCACGAATGGCCTTACGAACAATCTCAGGTGCTTCACGAATAAACTTTATATCAAGCATAGAATGAACCTTTCAGCACACAGGCATTTTAAGGACCCAGGGCTTAAGCGGGCTGCCCGAAAACAGCTACATCTTTACCCCATATATCAGCTATAGTCTAACCAGAAGTCGGTTTGTTTACAGTCAACTGACCCATCAACACCGTATGATGGCATATAGCGGACTTGGGAGACCAGATGCATATACGCTTTAGTGACATTGTTCTGGATGACAGCCAGTTATCCATGCGGGCCAAGGGTATCTTTGCCACCGTTGGCTATCTGGGCAGTGGCTGCGACTTTAGCAAACTTTTACAGCACAGCCTGGATGATGTTGTCGTTCTGCAAGCCGCTCTCGAAGAACTGGTTCGTGCAGGTTACGTTAGCATTGAAAGCAATACCAGAATCGTCATTAAGCCGGCTGCCACCTTTGGAACGCCAGTAGCAGAAGACCAGCAATTCGACATTAATATTCTGTAAGTACCCGTACACAAATAGCCTGAGCTTACTACCTTTTCAGCCAACTCAAGTTGTCTTGCTCCAGACGTCCTTTATCTTGAACTACCAAATGCAGCTTGTACCGAAGCCCGCTAAATTGGTTAAAGAATTGAAAAGCACCTCCCCGCTTCCTAACGCCCTGCTCGAGATAAATCATTGGCATAAACCGTCTTTCGCTCATTTCGAATTGCTACTGACACGCCGAAACGCGCTATTATAGAGCTGCTAGCATAAGCTCAAGGAGGTATTTTGATGGCTCAGATCAGTCAGGTCACACTCGAGAAGTTACGCGCTTATGACACGCCGACCATCTGCAATCTTATTGAACTTTTTGACATTCGACCACGCACTGAAGGCTATATGGATAGCCGCATCAAAGCCTGTTTTCCCGAAATGCCCCCGATCATTGGCTACGCCTCAACCGCCACCTTTCGCGCCGCCGAAACCCCACCTGCTGACGCAGACTATGGTGGACTCGAGCAACAACTCGAGCACTTCGAACAGCTAGATGGCCCAGCCATTGTCGTTTTTCAGGACCTGGATGACCCCAGTGTGGCTGCTACTTTTGGTGAGGTCATGTGCAGCAGCTATCAGTCTTTTGGGGCTCAGGGCCTGATCACTAGCGGTACCGGGCGCGACCTCGAGCAGGTCCGGGCACTGAACTTTCCGGTTTTTACCAGTGGGGCTATTTGCTCACATGGCTACGTGCATATTCCGCAGGTGCATGTTCCCGTCCGTGTGGGTGGTCTGATGATCTACCCAAACGATCTCCTGCACGCCGATGCCAACGGTGTTACCAACATTCCCAAAGACATTGTCACCGAACTAGCAGATATAGCTGACGACTTCATCGCCGCTGAAATGATCATTATCGACCTGGTCAAAAAGGGAAAGCCTGGCCTTAAAGCCTATCAGAAAGCGCGGGCGCATTCAAAAGAAATGATTGAACGGCTACACAAGCAGGTCTCGAGAAAATGACTTCCTGACGCTGAGCAAGCAGTAATGATAATGCTTAAGAGCCTTAATATCAGATGAAGCACTACTTGTGACAAGCACAAAAAAATCTGATAGACTAGGTGGGCAGCAAATATACTGTAATTAAGGAGTGATTATGAAACAATTTTTGGGAGTTCTACTGCTTGCGCTGCTATTCAGCCTGACGCAAGCCCAAACCCTGAGCGTCTGGGTCTGGGACATCAATAAGCCCGCTATGGAAAGCACCATTGCCAGCTTCCAGGAAATGCACCCGGGAGTCGAGGTCATTGTCGAGGATTTGGGTAACCAGAATGTCTTTGACCGTGGTCTGGCTGGTTGCGCTGCAGGTGGCCTCGACCTGCCTGACGTTTACCTCATCGAAAATAATGAGGCTCCAATTTTCTGGGCGCAGTTTCCGGACTGTTTCGCTGATTTGCGTGAGTTTGGTGCTGCCGATATCGTAGATGACTTCGCCGCTTTCAAGTGGACCGAGCTGAGCGCCAATGGTGCGATCTACGCCATCCCCTACGACTCAGGTCCAACCGCCATGTTCTACCGCCGTGACCTCTACGAGCAGGCTGGCATCAACCCGGACGACATTGCAACCTGGGCAGACTTCATGGCGGCTGGTGAACAACTGCTCGCTGCCACGGATGGACAAGTTCGTATGGGTACGGTTGCCAAAGGTGCAGATGACGAGTGGTTCCGCATGCTGGCCAACCAGGCCGACTGCTTCTACTTCAGCGATGAAGGCGACGCTGTTACCGTCAATCAGGCTGGTTGTGTCCAGGGCCTTGAAACCCTCAAAATGCTGGTGGATGCTGACGTGCTGGCCATCGGCGGTTGGACCGAACAGCTCCAGCTTATTCAAAACAATGCCACTGCCAGTGCCTTCTTTGGCTCCTGGTACGGCGGTGTGTTGCAAGGCGAAGTACCCGAGCAGACAGGTCTTTGGGGTGCCTATCTGACACCAGCTTTTGAGGCTGGCGGCATTCGTGCTTCGAACATCGGTGGTAGCGCTCTGGCTGTTCCTGCGTCTTCACGAAACCCACAGCTTGCCTATGACTTTATTATGAATGCCATTGGCAGTGCGGATGGGCAGATTGCCATCCTGCGTGACTACGGGCTGACCCCGACTCACCTGGGAGCGCTCGAGCATCCTTATCTGCTAGAAGGCGTGCCTTTCTTTGCAGATCAGCCCGTCTGGGGTCTGATTCTTTCCACCCTGGGTGACGTACCCCCAGCCAACGGCACACAGTTCTTTGATGAAGCCCGCAGCGTGATGACCAGTATTGTCAATGACTATCTGGATGGTCGTTTCGCCACCGCACAAGAGGCTCTGAATGATGCGGCACGCCGCATTTCCCAGGCAACAGGACTGCCTATCGCGCAGTAAGGTTTCAGTGGAGGGCCTAGTGCCCTCCACTTTTTCCCATGAGTTCTCCTTCGCTTCAAGCTTATTCAGGTCGCAGTTGGTGGCGGCGTATTCCGCTTGCCCCCTATCTATTTTTACTACCCTTCTTTTTCTTTTTTGCGGTCTTTTGGGTCTGGCCGATTATTTACTCGTTTTATCTGAGTTTTCTCAACACCCGCCAGCGACCCTGGCGCTTTGACCCAACCTTCAACTGGAACCGATTATGGAACGATGATGCCTTTTGGCAGTCACTGGGCAATACCTTTGTCATCTTGCTAGCCCAGGTTCCCTTGATGCTGGCACTCGCACTGGCGCTGGCTGTGGCCTTCAGTTCAGACTTGCTGCGTGCCAAGGGCATTTTTCGCTTTGCCTTCTTTGCTCCTTTGGTGCTGGGTGCGGTGCCTTATTCCGCAGTATTTCGCTTGATTTTTAATGCAGATTTTGGTGTTCTAAATTATTTTCTTGGTCTGGTAGGTATCCCCTCAGTTCGCTGGCTCTTTGAAAGTACCCCCGCCCTTGTCACCATCATGATCGCTTTAACCTGGCGCTGGACTGGCTACAACGCCATTATTTTACTGTCGGGTTTGCAGAGCATCCCTCCCAGCCTTTATGAGGCCGCCAAAATCGATGGGGCAACCGCCTGGCAGCAGTTTGTCAATATCACTTTACCCCTGGTACGGCCTGTTTTACTATTTTGCTTTGTGCTCTCAACGATTGGTACACTACAACTCTTTACCGAGCCCTGGCTGATCACCAATACCGGACCCGGCGGAGCAACCGAGACGCTGGTGACCTATCTGTATAAGCAGGGCTTCCGCTCCTTTAACTTTGGCTACGCCTCTGCTATTGCTTACACCGTGGCACTCATTGCGGCTTTCTTTTCCTTCCTGCAAATTCGCCTGGTAGGCGGGAGGGAAGCATGAAAAAGCAAAGACTTATCCAGAGCATTCTTCTTCACGCGGCGCTCATTCCTTTAGCCCTGCTCTTTCTGCTACCAATTTTCTGGATGATTGTCTCTGCTACAAGGCCTGACAATCAGATTTTAAGCATCCCCCCCACCCTGATTCCTGGGGATTTTCTGGCACAAAACTGGGCGGTGCTCAATAACGATACCAACTTTATTCGCGTGATGTTTAACTCAGTAGGCATCGCCATCATCTACACGGCTCTGGCAACGCTGATTAGTGCCATGGGCGGCTACGCCTTTGCCAAGTTCCGCTTCCCCGGGCGCACCGCGCTGTTTCTGATGGTAGTTGCTACCCTGACGATTCCCTACGCCGTGGTGGTCATTCCCCAGTACATCCTGGTCGCCAGGGATTTGCAACTGACGAACAATTGGTGGGCCGTGATTCTACCCGGTCTTGCCAATGCCCTGGGTATCTTTTTTATGCGCCAGAACATGCTCTCAGTACCCAGTGACCTGCTCGAGGCCGCCCGTATTGACGGGGCTGGCGAACTGCGCATCTTTGCACAGATTGTCTTGCCCATCATGAAGCCCGCTCTGGCAGCCGTGGCCATTGTGCTCTTTTTATTCCAGTGGAATGATTTCCTGTGGCCGCTACTTGTGATGACCAGCCGTGACGCCTACACCATTCCGGTGGCGCTCGGTACACTGGTGGGGCTCACCCGCGTTTCCTGGGGAGGTATCATGATCGGCACAGCCATTGCCACCTTGCCGTTTCTGATTCTCTTTTTGTTTTTACAACGCTACTTTGTGGCTGGCATTACGGCAGGCGCCATTAAAGATTAGCCCTGGGGCAAGCTCTGCCGTACCGGATGAAAGATGTTATGGGTCACGGTCGTAGAGGCTGTTTCAGGCACATAAGCGCCATGCGGTCTTCCTGAAGTGATCAGCAGCGCCTCACCAGCATCTAAGCGCACTTCTTCTGCGGTATCAGGAAAGGTAAAGACCAACTCGCCACTAAGGACGATGGTGAGCTGCTCGGCTTCATGCTGATGGACTGCAAACTCCGCACCGGGCTGGTAGGTATAGCGAATG
This sequence comes from uncultured bacterium, assembly GCA_964655595.1. Taxonomy (GTDB): domain Bacteria; phylum Deinococcota; class Deinococci; order Deinococcales; family Trueperaceae; genus CAZZPQ01. Next base: position 333 of record CAZZPQ010000156.1, on the reverse strand, counting down.
AACTCGAGCAGCTCACCCGTTAAACGCTGTCGCTCGACCTGCTCCGAAAGCTGTGTTCGCGGCAAGCTTGCCAGCTCGACCTTCATGCCGTCACCGGCAAAATCCTGTGTAATGCCTCTTTCATGATCATGATTATTATATCCCACCAGATGTATTGTTTTGCTAGTTACAGCAGCAAGTAACAGGGGATACATTCAGGCAGCGGCCCAGAGGACGTTCTAGTGGTGCTCACCCATAGTAACTCGGCACGAGGTCCATGTTTACTCGCAGCCAGATAGTTAGTAGCCAAGACACCAGCCTGTTACGACACGATGGTATAACTTCCTCATGTAC
>CAZZPQ010000155.1:0-7702 GCA_964655595.1 uncultured bacterium | reverse complement strand
ACAGACTGCAATTCCAAAACGCTATAACCACTCTTTTCAGCAATGTCCAGCAGATCGTGCTGAGAGTCGCTGTAGTTGAGCAACCACAGAACCTTCTGGCTAAAGTCAGGAACTGATGTATGCCCCAGACTGCTATAGAGCCCATGTTTGTCCAGACGGGGTTCGCCGTAGGGCTTCTGATTGTAGTAAGTGTGGTTATGCTCGAGTGTTAGCAGAATCTGCTCATACATATCCACCGAGCCCTGCAGGGCAGCAAAGCTGATAAAGTCGCGGTTATCCAGACTGGTGTGATACTCGGGATATTCACCATACATGCTGCGCATCAGCGAACCCATGGGCAGGTTAAAGCCTGGCGAGCAGTACTGCCGCTCATCGCTGCCCATGGGTGAAAACGGCAGGACGCGGTAAGGCATCTGGCTGTGTTTGAGGACGTGCTCGGCGGCGCGGTCAGCCAGGCTCGCTCCCTGTCTCGAGCGCTTGTAAGTAAAAGGCGCGTCATCACCGATGCAGGTCACAATATAGCCTGCTGCCAGTTTTTGCTTAAAGTGCTCTCCGTACAGGCTCAGGTAAGCGAGCGCGCCAATGGTTTCTGGCAAAAAAACGAAGCGGTAGCTGTAGCGGCGCGCGGGCCAGTTTCTGATACGCTGATACAAAAATGCCGCCACCAGCGGCCCCGACAGCTCATTGTTAGCCAACGACGGGTGGCAAGTATAGGTCGAGATGAGGATTTCTTCCTCGGTCTGCCCTCTTAGCAGCGCCTCGCTGAGTGTGAGCGAGCCGTCAAATTGCTCGCTGTCGATAATAATCTGATAGTCGCCCTGGGGCAAAGCCTGGCGCTCATGGTGACTCAGACAAAAGCCCCAGCGCGGCGCATAGTAACTGGTCACGTAGGGAATTGCACCTGGCTGCTCGGGCATACTGTAGAGATGCGTGTCCAGCTCTGCCAGACTGAGGCTTCCCTTAAAAGGCACCGAGTAGTTCAGCAGATGAAGATTATTGTCCCGTATATCCAGAATGCGCCTGCCGTCTGGCGTGATGACATAGGCTTCCCTGACAAGCCACTCCTGTGGAATCGTCCAGTCAAAAACCTGCGTACCGCTGGGGATTTCATGCCGCTCTAAATCGAGCAGTTCACTCAGGATGTCGTGAGTCTGCCGGACACCCTCACCAGTAATACTGCGCAGAATAGGCCACAGCCGCTCAAAATAGCTTTCCAGCGCCCGGATTTCCTGCTCGCGGGTCAGGCTAGTAGCTTTCATCGCTCAACATCTGCCCCTCTGGATTCAGCGTCAGCACATGCGTGTTACCTGCCAGATCATTCGCGGCTACGCCGATACGCTCGAGCGAGGCAGGCAGAATGCTATCTTCATCGAAGATATAGCTCCACCTGAGGCGTGGCTCCTGCACGTCCAGGTTGTCGCTAAGGTAGCGCTTGTCGTGGCTCCGCACTGCCAGAAAAGGCTGGGGGCCAAAAATCTCATGGCTGGCTTCGATATGTAGCTGTTTGTGACCGGGATGAGACTCGAGCCTGACTGTGAGCTGAAGGGCAGGTGCATCCTGTCGCCCCAATACACGTCTGGCTGCATCTTTGGCGCTGGCATGCTGCCAGCTTACCTCAGGGTAGTCCGCAGCAACCTTGCCAATCAGCGCATGCGTCATGGCAACATCACCGCGCATATCGCGAAAATCATGGTTGGTAAAGGCAAGAATCGTTGGCTGACCATTGTCGGCCCGCTCAAAGGCCCGCCGCACCTCGGTTTCATCGAGGAGTCGCAGGCGCGTACCCACATTCAGACAGCGAAAAATCGTGCGGCGGCAATTGCCAGGGCGCTGGTAGTCATCGTGGCTGGGCTGGTAGTGTGACCAGTCATGAGGCGCGCGTCGCCAGTCACCCAGCCGCCCAGCGGCCAGGTCCCGCTGACTTTCCAGACCAGCATCCGCGGGCATGGCCTGATTGGCATAGTCAAAGGGCAACCACTGCTCTAAAAACCAGTGGGCATCGGGGCGCTCAGCATGAAAGCCCGGGCGAAAACAGGAAGGAAACCAGCTTCGGTCAATGATGCGCCGCGCCAGCGTTTCGTAAAGATGCGGTGAGTTCAGATAGGATGTGGCGCAAATATGGGCTTCGCGATAGGTGCTCATGGGATGAAAGTGAAACTGCACATCATCCTGTGCCGAATCTGTTTCCTTTAACAACCAGCGGTAGTGATCAAAGATATTGTGGTAACCCATATCACGGCGGCGCGGATTGACACTGTAGCCGATATGATCGACCAAAAACCAACTGTAAATCCAGCCATGACCCTGGCTATCGGCATAACGCTGACGGTAGTCGCCGCTCAGCATCTCGTTCAGCATAGCGTCAATCTTGTCCCAGCTGTCGTTGTAGTGCAGAAGCTGCGGTGAGGTGATGAGCGCCGCCAGGTCTTCGTGCCCGTTTAGAGCCAGTTCGCGGTTTTGCACCTGGCGCAACGTCTCGCTGCTGGGCTCGAGCCTCAGTCCAGTGATTTTCTCCAAACGCTCAAAGGTGGCTTCGGTAGATTCATGCAGGGGTCCTTCGGTGTCAATACAGTGCACGACGTACAGCGTCTTCATGTATCACTCCAGATTTTCTCAAACTCGTCGTTGGCTTTTTCAAAGTCACTGAGCCTGCCTATATCGAGCCAGTAATCCTGCAAGAGGTAGTGCGAAACGGGCTTGCCAGCCTGCAAGAGTGCCTGAATCAGATCGGTCATATCAAAGCGGGTATTGAGCGGAATCAGCTCCAGACAGGCAGGCTCGAGCACATATATTCCCGCATTGACCAGATGCTGATGCACAGGCTTCTCCACAAGCTGCCTGACACGGTGGCTGTCATATTCCACCACACCAAAAGGTACCTGCACCTCGTAGCTGCGCACCGCCAGGGTTGCCAGCGCCTGATGCTCTTGATGGTAGTCAAGCAAGCGCGTAAACCTGAGATTCGTCAGGATATCGCCATTCATCAGAAAAAAGGCTTCGCTGGGCGGAGCTTGTAGCAGACTGAGTGCTCCGCAGGTTCCCAGAGGCTCATCTTCGTGGAGGTAATCAATCTCAGCACCCCAGCGGCTGCCATCATCAAAATAGGCCTCGATCAACTCTGAACGGTAGTTAACCGCCAGTGTAAAGCGGTAAAAGCCCTGATTTAGGAATGAACGAATGATGGTTTCCAGAATGGGCTTATCACCCACGTGCAAGAGCGGTTTGGGCGTTTCCCGCGTAAGATCACCCAACCTCGAGCCCAGACCTCCCGCCATGATAAAGACCTGATTGTGGTAGCGGCGGTAGCGGTAGGGTAGGCCCTGAACCGCCAGGTCGATCAAGCGACCTGCCGCGTCCAGGATAGGAATGTGCTTCAGTTGGCGCTCGAGCATGAGCTTTTCAATGACTGGGGGCGTGGTCTCCAAACAAGCAGTTTGAGGGCTTGTAGTCATCACTTCATAGGCCTTGGCTGTTAGTGGCAAACCGCGCAGCAAGCCTCGGCGAATGTCCCCGTCGGTAATGAGACCCATTAGTTTATGTTCGCCATCAACCACCAGCGCAATCTGCAACTCGGCTGCGTCGATGGTCGCCAGCACCTCGAGCAGGCTCTGGTCCTTATGCACTAAGGTTTCTTGCCACTGACTCATCTTGGGTACATCCTGGCGGGCACACCTCTGGCGCTGTGTCCAGCAGGCACGGCGCGTACCACCACTGCCCCCGCAGCAACCAGGCTACTCTCGCCAATACTCAGGTTTTGCAGAACGCTGGCAGCAAGTCCGATATGGCAGCCCTGACCCACGCTGACACCCCCCGCCAGGGTAGCGCGTGGGGCTATGTGGCTGTGCGCCCCAATCTGGCAGTCATGCTCAACCACCGCAGCCGTATTCACAATGACATTATCCTGCAGCACCACAGCCGTATTGACAACAGCATTCGCTAACACTTGCACACCTTCACCCAGTTGAACATCAGGCGCAACGATACTTGTTGGATGAATCACCGTAGCAAAACTGTAGCCCTGTGCTTTCATAGTTTCAAACAAGCGCCTGCGCGCAGTCGTATCCCTGACACTGCCCAGACCATTCACCAGCCTGATCTCAGAGGCCTGAAAGTCACGAACGCGCTCATCTGCGCCCAGCACTGGCACAGCCATGATGCTCGTACCCTGCAACGACACCTCAGGGTCAAGAATGCCCCGGATGACCGCACCACTTTGCTGCAAGGCGTCGATCAGCACTCGAGCATGACCCCCTGCACCCAGAACCAGCAGCGGGCACGCTTCAGTCAAGATCATCCCAGCCAAGCTCATGATCTGCCCCTAAGTCTTGTTTCAGACGCCGACCGATGAGATAGGGATACTCATTAGGGTGGATACCCTTGCCTGGACGCTTGAAATCAAGGTCACTGAGCGTCAGACGGTGCCCTGCAGGCAAAGCGGTTTTAAGAACTGCACAGCGCCGGAACTTCTTGCGTTTTTCCAGCTCGGCCTCGGTTACGACCTTGCGCTGACTACCCAGCGACAGAAACACGTTTTTGGCTTCACGGCAAATCATCTCGAGCTCTGCCGGATCTGCTGATATCCAGTGATCCCAGCCTTCCATATCCTTATCCAGCGTGAAGTGCTTTTCGATAATGCAGGCGCCCAGCGCCACCGCTGCCAGAGGAATCGAGGTTCCCAGGCTATGGTCACTAAATCCCACTGGCACAGCAAATGCCTGCCGCAAACTGGCCATGGTATTCAGATGAATGTCTTGGTATTCAGGCGGGTAAATAGAAATGCAGTGCAGCAGGGCAAGCTCTGTGCAGCCATTGGCTTCCAGAACATCCACCGCCTCACTGACCTCAGCGAGACTGGCCATGCCTGTTGACAGGATAATGGGCCTGCCACTTTGGGCAGCATATTCCAGAAGCCTCAGGTGCGTGACATCCATCGAGGCAATCTTGATAGCTGGAGCGTCAACTGCCACCAGCAGGTCCACCTCCTCAGGCGCAAAGGCGCTCGAGAGAAAGTGTATGCCCTGCTGGTGGCAATAACTGGCAATCTCATAATGCTGCTCTGGTGTAAACTGATAGGCTTCCACCATTTCATAGAGCGTACCGAAGTGACGCTTTTTATCATCATAGACGGTGTTGCGCTCGTATTCAGCACGGGAGATCAGGCTGCTGCTTGACCACGACTGAAACTTGACCGCATCCGCCCCACAGGTTTTCGCAGCGTCAATCATCTCCTTACACAGCGTTATATCACCATTATAGTTTGAGCCAATCTCAGCGATGATATAAGGAAGCTGACCTTCACCGACTAAGCGACCTGCCAGATTTATGACCATAAGGACTCCAATTCTGGGTGGGCAACACATTCCCACCAGTAAAATATGGGTTTTAAAGCATTTAGGGCTTGCAAGTAAACCCCACATTGCTCAGCGCAGTCAATACTCTCAGCAAAACGCGCCACTTCTTCAGCGCGCCTCACATGGGGGGCACTGCTGATGCCCGCCGCCCGCGAAAAGGCATAGTGCTGCCCAACAAGCCCAGTCGCCCGCCGCAACTGCTCAGCACTGTAGGGGGCCAGCACTCGAGCGGTATTGTCCGGGTACTGCCGGTAGAGCATGTGAGGCTCTGCATCAAAGAACAGTCTCGCCCGCCGAACGAGCGCCTGGCTGATGACCAGCCAGTCCATCATCACAACTTCGCTGGGCATATCAAGACAGTCCTGCAACAAGGTGCAGCGGTAGGCCGTATTGGAAAAGCCAAACACATTCACGCTGACCAGAAAGCTTGCCCAGTCCTGCTGCTCAGTCGGGCCAAAGCGCAAATCCAGCGCCTGTCCCTGAGCGTCTATCAGCTCGAGTGCGCAGCCGTAGGCGTCATAGTCAGCAAGGGCGGCCTTGGCCGCGCTGACCCTGCTCGGCAAAAGAACGTCATCGCTATCGACCAGAATCACCGCGTCATAGTTCTGGCAGATATGCCTCAGGGCCTCCTGACGCAGAACGGTGGCATTGCCAGTCGAACGAACCACAGTGAATGAGCGGCCACTCAACTGATCATTGACAGTATCTGTATCCAACTGGTCGATACCCAAAACCAGATCAAAGTCCTGATCTGTTTGTGCCAGGATACTCTGCCAAAACGGCTTGAGATAAGGCAGCATCGCCGGATAAAACGTGCTGTATACGGCTGTTTTCATAGCGCCGCACCCGCTTGCTGCATCCGCAACAACGTCTCCGCCAGCAACCAGTCCCCTTCATCATCGATGTCCACGGCACGTTGCCAGGGAAGCTCAAAACCCCTGCGCTCTGAAGTATGAAAGGTGTTTTCGCGCAGCAAGACCTCTGTTTGCGCCCACCAGATAGCACCCGTAGGACAGACCAGCTCCGGCAAATCCTGGCTGCGCTGCTTCAGGGCCTCAGGAAAGAGCGGCTCGAGTCGCCCCTCGTTCTCTTTGAAGGCCCACCAGGGATTAAGCCAGCCATAGCGAGTCACCGACAGTTGTGTACCTGCGCCACTAGCGCGAAACTGCTTCAGGCTGTCCTGAATATCAGCGGCACCACGCAAAGGACAGTTAGGCATAAGCTGACAGACAAACTCAAAGCTATGACCAGCTTCAGCCAGCCTGTTCACCATGTCCACGCTGACCAGCGACACCGGGCTGTGATCATCTGCCAGAGCTGCCTGTCTTAAAAAGGGCACTTCGGCGCCACCGTCTTTGGCTACTTTGGCAATCTCAGCGTCATCGGTTGACACCACCACGCGGCTAAAGCAGGCGCTTGCCAGCGCTGCCTCGATGGTGTAGAGAATGAGCGGTTTAGAAAGCAGTGCGCGAATATTTTTGCGGGGAATCCGCTTTGACCCCCCGCGTGCTGGAATAATCGCGAGCGCTTCCATAAGCTTATGTCGACACCGTACTGTGGGCCAGTGCCCGAAACTGCGCACTCGAGCCAATCAGTTCCTGAAACGAGCCGCTAGCCACAATACGCCCGTGGTCCAGCAGAAAAATCTCATCGCAATTTTCCACCGTAGAGATACGGTGCGCAATCATAATGACTGTTTTGCTCCTGCTCACATTGCCAATAGCCTCAAAAACGGCTTCCTCGGTCACGGTGTCGAGCGCGCTGGTGGCTTCATCGAGAATCAGAATGGCAGGGTCATGATAGAGCGCTCTGGCAATGCCGATGCGCTGACGCTGCCCGCCACTTAAGCGAACACCGCGCTCACCCACAATGGTCTCGTAGCCCCTAGGAAGGTCTTTGGCGACAAAGTCATGTAAGTTGGCAATGGTAGCAGCCTTGATAACCGCCTGCATGTCGATATCTTTGGCTGGAATCCCAAAGGCGATGTTCTGCGCCAGACTGCTGTCGCTCAGATAGATCTGCTGCGGCACATAGCCCAGGTTGCGCTGCCAGTTGCGCAGATTGTCCGGACTCAGCGCTACACCGTCCACCAGAAGCTTGCCGGAATAGGGCTCGAGTAACCCCAGAATCACATCAATGAGCGAAGTTTTACCTGAACCTGTGGTGCCAACAAAGGCCACCGAGGTATTGCACCTGATGCTCAGGCTGACGTCATGGAGTGCTGTATCTTTGGCCTCAGGATAGCGAAAGCAAACTTCTTTAAGCTCGAGTGCCTGCTGAAACGGCAAGGGACTGGCATCCTGCACTGTCAGTTTGCGCCCTGTTTCATCATGCAAGTCTTTGGCAATCGT